>CAMDUT010000049.1 GCA_945877905.1 Phycisphaera mikurensis NBRC 102666
GGGGTGGATGAAGAACTCGATCTCCATCTGCTCGAACTCGCGGCTGCGGAACGTGAAGTTGCGCGGCGTGACCTCGTTGCGGAACGCCTTGCCGACCTGCGCGATGCCGAAGGGGACCTTGACGCGCGTCGAGTCGACCACGTTCTGGAAGTTGACGAAGATGCCCTGCGCGGTCTCGGGGCGGAGGTAGGCCACGTTCGCCGGGTCCTCGACCGCTCCCACGAGCGTCTTGAACATCAGGTTGAACGGCTTCGGGTCGGTGAGCTCGCCGCCGCAGTGCGGGCACGGCAGCCGGAGCCCGTCGCGCGCGGCTTGCTCGGTGGCCAGGTGCATGAGGAACTCCTGGATCGGCAGGGCCATCGCCTGGCCCGCCATCCGCTCCACGAGCCAGCTGAGCGTGACCTCGGGGTTCCGCACGAGCGCCAGGTTCGGCGCAAGCTTCTTGCCCTTGGTGTCCGCCCATCGCTTCAGCTGCATGCTGTCCGACGCCGCACCGCCGGCATGGAGTTCGGAGAGCGCCTTGAACCACTCCGTCTCCACGAGCATGTCCCAGACGTGGTCGGTGCGCATGAGCTTCTTGCAGTGCTTGCAGGTGCTCATGAAGTCGGAGAACCCGCCGACGTGCCCGGACGCCTCCCAGACCTTCGGGTTCATGATGATGGTGCAGTCGAGGCCGACGATGTCGACCGCCTCGCCCGTGGGGCCGATCAGCTCGCGCTGCACCACGTCCTGCCACCACGCCGCCTTGAGGTTGCGCTTGAGCTCGGTGCCGAGCGGGCCGTAATCCCAGAAGCCGTTGATGCCGCCGTAGATCTCGCTCGACTGGAAGACGAAGCCGCGCCGGCGGCACAGGGCCACGATCTGGTCCATGCTCTTGGGGGCGTCGGGCGAGGGCGTTTCGGTGGGCTCGGGCATGGGGCGGGCATTGTATGGATGCCCTCGGCGGTGCCCCGGCCCCCACTAGCATTCCCGGCCCATGGCGGCCACGCAACGAACGCGATCATCCGGCGGCGCGCGCACCACCCGAAGCCCCGTCGCTCCCAAGGCCTCGGGCGCGCCCCGCGGCGGCCGGGCACGGCGCCGTGCGATCACCCCCGAGGACCTGCTGTGCCTCGTCGGCGTGTCCGAGGCGCAGATGTCGCCGGACGGAACGAGCGTGCTCTTCGTCCGCAAGGTCGTGGGCGCGCGCAACCGGTACGAGACGTCGGTGTGGGTCGCCGACGCGATGGGCGGGCGCGCACCGCGCGCACTCACGAAGGGACCGAAGGACGCGATGCCCCGGTGGTCGCCGGACGGCGCGCGCGTGGCGTTCGTGCGCGCCGAGCCAGGCAAGGCGCCGCGCATCATGGTGGTGGCGGCCAAGGGCGGCGCGTCGCGCGAACTCATCGGCATGCCCTCGGGCACGGTGCGGGACTTCGCGTGGAGCCCGTGCGGGCGGCGCATGGCGTTCTCGTTCCGGGCCACGCCGCACGAGCGCACCGATGCCGGTCGCCGCGAGCGCGAGGAGCACGGCCTTTCGACGCCGCCCTGGGTGATCGACGACGTCTGGTACCGCCTCGACGGGGACGGGTACTTCGGTGCCGAGCGCTTCGGGCTCTGGGTGCTCGACATCGCGCGCGCCACCGTGGAGTGCGTCTATGACCGCGACACGCTCGGCACGTTCTCGTACGACTGGTCGCCGGACGGCGAGGCGCTGGTCGTGGCCGCGAACGAGGACCCGCGTGCGTCGTGGAACCACGCGTGCGACCTGCTGGTGGTGCCCGTCGGCGGGCGCGGCCCGCGTCGGGTGAGCCGGGTCGCGGGGCTGCCGAAGGGCCCCAAGTCCTGCCCGCGGTGGAGCCCCGATGGCCTGCGCATTGCGTACGCGGGCAAGGTGGGCGACGCGGCGATGTACGGGGGGCGGAACGTCGAGCTCTTCGTCCACGACTTCGCGGCGCGCTCGACGCGCTGCCTCACGCAGGGAACCGACCTCTGCCTCATGGCGGCGACCCTAAGCGATTCCGGCGAGCCCGGCTTCGACGCGCAGGTGCGCTGGTTCCCCGACGGGACGGCGGTGTTCTTCCGCGCGGGGTGGCACGGCAGCGGGCGGATCGCGAGCGTCCCCGCGGGCGGCGGTCGCGTCGCCTTCCACACGCCCGAGGGCGCCGAGTGCGCGCTCGGCACGTTCAGCGCCGACGGATGGAGGCTCGCGTGCGTGCGGTCGACGCCGCTCGAGCCGGGCGAGGCGTTCGTGCTCGAGGTCGAGCGCAGCGAGTTCGCGGCGCGGCGCGTCACGGGGTTCAACGACGCGCTCGTCGGGGAGCTCGCGTTGGTCGAGCCCGAGGAGCGGTGGGTGCGCGCGGCCGACGGCCATCGCGTCCAGTGCTGGCGCATGCGGCCGCGCGGCGCGCGGGGAAAGCTGCCGGCGGTCCTCGAGGTGCACGGCGGGCCGCACGCGCAGTACGGGCTCACCTTCTTCCACGAGTTCCAGCTGCTCTGCTCCCGGGGGTACGAGGTGTGGTTCTCCAACCCGCGCGGGTCGAAGGGCTACGGCGAAAGGCACACTTCCGCGATCCGAGGCGCGTGGGGAACGAAGGACTGGATGGACGTCAAGGCCGTGCTCGCCGCGATGCGGCGGGACCCCGGCGTCGACCGCGTGCGCGTCGGCATCATGGGCGGCAGCTACGGCGGCTACATGGCGAACTGGGCCGTGGCGCACGACCGTTCGCTGCGCGCGGCGATCACCGACCGGTGCGTGAGCAACATGGTGAGCATGTCGCTCAACAGCGACTGGGTGGACTTCCCGGGCAGCGGCTGGAAGGGGAGCGCGTTCACCGACCCCTCGGCGCTGTGGAGGGCGAGCCCGATCGCGCACTTCGCGCGGGTCCGGACGCCCATGCTCATCATCCACTCCGAGGGAGACCTGCGCTGCAACGTCGAGCAGGGCGAAGAGGTGCACGCCGCGCTGTGCACGCTGGGCGTGCCGAACCGCTTCGTGCGGTACCCGCGCGAGACGAGCCACGGCATGAGCCGCGCGGGCCCGCCCGACCTGCGCATCCACCGGTTGCGCGAGATCCTCGCGTGGTGGGAACGGTGGATGTGAATATTGATCCGGGATGTCTTTTCCCATTTTCCGCGGCATGGAAAATGGGAAAAGACATCCCGGATCATTTTCGGTCGCGCGTAAACTGTGTTCTGATGAATGACCCCCGCCCGACGCCCGAACAGGCGATGGACCACGTCCGCGCGATGCTGCGCTTCATCGGCGAGGACCCCTCGCGCGAAGGGCTGCTCGACACGCCCGCGCGCGTGGTCAAGGCCATGTCCGAGCACTTCTGGGGCTACGGCGCCGACCCGATGGAGCCCCTCGCCCGGACCTTCAGCGAGGTCGAGGGCTACGACGAGCTCGTCCTCCTCTCGAACATCCAGGTCCACAGCCACTGCGAGCACCACATGGTGCCCTTCGTCGGGGTCGCGCACGTGGGCTACATCCCCAACGGCCGCGTGGTGGGGCTCTCGAAGCTCGCGCGAGTGGTCGACGTCTTCTCGAAGCGGCTCCAGGTGCAGGAGAAGCTGACCGCGCAGATCGCGGGCGCCATCCACGACACGCTGAAGCCGCACGCCGTGGGCGTCGTCATCCAGGCCCGGCACTTCTGCATGTGCTACCGGGGCGTCCAGCAGCCCAACGCCGTCACGACGACCAGCAAGCTGTACGGCACGTTCCTCTCGAACGCCGCCGCGCGGTCCGAGTTCTTCCAGCTCATCGGCACCACCCGCGTGCCCGAGGGCATCTGACGCACGCGCCGCGCCGCCTCGTCCCGACGCGCCGCGCCTTGTCCCGCGTCCTCACCCGGCCGCCAGCCTCGCTCACTCCACCTCCACCTCGCGCCCCTCCGCGCTCGAGCGGTACACCGCGTCCAGGATCGACTGCACCCGACGCCCGGCTGCCGCGTCCGCGTGCGGCCGCTCGCCGCGCTCGGCCAGCGCGCGGAACATCCGGTACTGCTCGTCCCATGCGTCGTGCTCGACGTTCCCCGACGCGAACTCGGGCACGAGGTCGGCGACCTTGCCTCCGGCCTCGGTGGCGATGGCGAACTGCTTCCCGAAGATCGGGAAGAAGCACCCGCCCTTGTCGCCGAAGACCGTCATCCCGTTCGACACGTGCTTCTCGTCGACGTTCATCGCCCACGTCACGTTGGCCTCGATGGTGAGGCCGCCCTCGCACCGGATGAGCGCGGTCGCGTGGTCCTCGACGTCGCACGTCCCGTCGAGCCTCGGCGGCCCCGCCCACATGTTCGTGTGGACGTAGCCCCCCATCCGCCGCCCGAAGTTCGCGTAGGTCGCGCCGCTCACGCGCTGCGGGCGCGGGCTCCCGGCCAGGTGCAGCGCCAGGTCGATGACGTGCACGCCGAGGTCGATGAGCGGGCCGCCGCCCGACATCGCCTTCGTCGTGAACCACCCGCCCAGGCCCGGGACGCCGCGCCGCCGGTACAGGCTGCACTTCACGTGGTAGATCCGCCCGAACGTGCCCTCGTCGATGAAGTGCCGCACCGCGCGGCTCGCCGGGGTGCTGCGCGACACGAACCCCATCTGCAGCCGGCCCTTCGTGCGGTCGAGGGTCGCGATGATCCGGTCGCATTCCGCGACGCTCATCGCCATCGGCTTCTCGAGGAACACGGTCTTCCCGGCCTCGAGCGCCCGGCACGCCACCTCGGCATGGTCGACGTTGGGCACCGCGACCACCACCGAGTCGACCTCGCGCATCGCGAGCAGCTCGTCGACGCTGCGGCACGCCTTGGCGCCCGGGTGCCGCGCCTCGAACGCGGCGCCCTTCGCCGGGTTCACGTCCCAGCAGCCGAGCACCGGGATGCCCGCCCGCCGGGCCGTCTCCGCGTGGACGTTTCCGATCGCGCCGGCTCCGATGATTCCGAGGTTCATGGCCATGGTGTGCCGAAAGATAACGCCTAGGATCATCGCCATGCCAAGACCACGGACGGTCATCGTCGGCGCCGGCATCGTCGGCCTCAGCACCGCGTACTTCCTCGCCCGCGAGGGGCGCGACGTCACGGTCCTCGACCGCGAGGAGCCGGGCGAGGGCGCCAGCTGCGGGAACGCCGGGCTCCTCTCGATCGGCCACTATCCGCTGACGCGCCCCGGCGCGAGCTGGCGCGGCCTGAAGTGGATGTTCGACCGCAACGCACCGCTCTTCATCCGCCCGCGGCCCGACGCCGACCTCATCTCGTGGCTCTGGTCGTTCCACCGCCACTGCAACCAGGCATGGCTCGACCGCTGCATGCGCGAGCTGTGCGCCATGGGCTTCCCGACGCTGCGCCTGCTCGAGGAGATCCTCGAGGCCGAGGGCATCGACTGCGACTACCGCCGCGACGGCTGGCTCGACGTCGTGATGGATCCGGCCAACCTCCCGAAGGCCGAGCACGAGGCGCGGACGCTGGTCCCGCACGGCTATTCGTACGACGTCCTCACGGGCGAGGAGCTGCGCCGCCGCAGCCCGTGCTTCACCCCGGAGGTCGCGGGCGCCGTGTGGCACCGCGACAGCGCGCACTGCCACCCGGCGGACCTGCTGCTCGGGCTCGCGGCCGCGTGCGCGCGCCACGGCGTGGACCTGCGCTTCTCGGTCGAGGTCGCGGGGATCGAGCGCGACGCGCTCGGCCGCGCCGCGGGCGTGCACTCATCGCGCGGCGAGGTGGTCGAGGGCACCGAGGTCGTCCTCGCCGCGGGCGTCTGGAGCGGGGCGCTCGCGCAGAGCGTGGGCCTCGACATCCCCATGCAGGGCGCGCGCGGCTACCACGTGCAGCTCGAGGGCGTGCCGCAGCTCCCGTTCACGGGCTGCGTGCTCCATGAGACCTTCGTGGCCGTGACCCCCATGCGCGACCAGCTGCGCCTGGCCGGAACGCTCGAGATCCAGCCGCTCGGGCGACCGTGGATGCGCAATCGGCTCGCGATGCTGCCGGCCGGCGCGCGTCGCTACCTCACGGGCATCGACCAGGGCAGGGTGGTCGCCGAGTGGGCGGGCTACCGGCCGTGCACGTCCGACGGCATGCCGGTGATCGGCGCGGTTCCGGGCACGCCGGGCGCGTACGTCGGCACCGGGCACGCCATGATGGGAATGACGCTCGGCCCGGTGACGGGCCGGGTGCTCGCGGACATGGTGCTCGGCCGGACCCCCGTGCTCGAACTGCCGATGGCCGATCCTTCGCGTTACTTGGCCGAGCCCGGCGTCCCGTTGCCGGCGGGCGCGGCCGGCGGCGTGGGTGCGGCCGGCGCCTGAGCCGGAGCGCCGGCGCCCGGTCCGCCGAGGCGACCCCCCGGTCCGCCGGGACCCCCCGGCCCGCCCGGTCCGCCGCCCATCAGGCCCATCATCTCCTGCTGCATCGCCTGCGCGAACGCGGCCTGGGCTTCCTCGCTCGACTTGAACTCGCCTGCCATGACGCGCTTGCCGGTGGCGGTCGCGGCGGTCTTCATCGCCATTCGCAGGCCGTCGCCCATCATGTTGGCCATCATGGCCATCTGGGCGCCCTCGCCGGGGCGCATGTTCGTGGCCTTGTCGAAATCGAACCACCACTTGCCGTCGGCCTTCACCAGCGCGCGGGGCTGGCCCATCGGCTCGCCCTTGTCGTCCTTCGAGATGAGGAGCGCCGCGTCGTCGCCCTCCATCTTGACCTCGAACGTGGTCCCCTGGACCGGCACCGCCACCGGCGAGTTCACGGCCTTGCCGAACTTCGCGATCGTCGCCTCGGCCATCGGGGTCATGTCCGCGATCAGCGCCGCCGCGATCCGCATCGAGGTCTTCGCGTCGTCGGTGGTCGCGCGCATCCCGCGCACGAGCCGCATGAGGCTCGCGGCGTCCTTGTCGGCGTCGGGCGCGAACTTCACGATGGCCTCCGGCGAGTCGAAGCCCTCCGGGGTCACTTCGGGGAAGACCTTCTCGGCCGAGGGCGACAGCTTCGCGGGCGCGCGCGGCGCGCGCGGGCGCACCGAGGGCGCGCCGCCCGCTCCGGGGGCCGGGGCATCACCGGGCTTCGCGGCCGGCGCGTTGCCCTTCGGCGCGTCCGCGGGCTTGGGCGCGTCGGAGGACTTCGGCGCGTCGCCGTCGGCGCGCCACGCGGTCTTCCTCGCGGGCGCGGGCGCATCGCCCGACTCGTACTTCTTGAGCGTCTCCTTCAGCTCGTCGGCCATGTCGTCGCCGGCGAGGTCCACCGCCTTCCGCTGCCACTCGACGGCCTTGGCCTTGTCGCCCGACTCCCAGTAGGCGCGCGCGAGCGTGTCGATGATCGCGGGCTCCTCGGACTTCGACGCCGCGACCGCGGCCTTCGCCGTCTCGAGCGCGAACGGGATGTCGCGCTCGGAGACCGAGCCGTCGTCGACCACGAACCACGCGAGCTCGTTGAGGAGCTGCGCGTCGCCCTTGCCGGCGTTCGCGAGCTCGCGCCCGAACGCGTAGCCGTCCTTCGCCATCTTGGCCGGGCCAAGCATCATCTTGAACTTCTGGACCTGCATCGCCTGCTTCTGGCGCCCGTTGGCCGACGCGATGTCCTCGTCGGCCATCTTCATGATGGCCGCCCAGTCGCCGTTCTTGCGCGCGGCGGACATGGCCTTGCGGCGCTCCATCTGCTTGCGCTCGGCCACGGCCTCCTTCTCGAACTCGTCGCGCGCGGCGGCCATGTCCCACGTGCCGCCCACGATCTTCGCGAGCGGCTCGTCGATCGACATCGGGTGGCCGATCCACTGGACCTTGCCTTCCTTCACGACGAACGCGGTGGGGATGCCGTTCTGGCCCGCGGCCACCATGTAGTCGTTGTAGACCGACCGGTCGGGGTCGGTCGCCAGCGTGTAGCGCGCCTTCTGCTTCCACTCGTCGGTGTCGAGGAAGCTCGTCACCTTCTCGACCTTCTCGTCGCTGATGCCGACGACCACCACCTTGTCGCCGTACTTCTCCTGGAGCTCGCTGATGTGCGGCATGCTCGCGCGGCAGGGGCCGCACCACGTCGCCCAGAACTCGACCACGTAGGTCGTGCCGGGCCGGTTCCACGCGGGCTCGGAGCCGCGCACGAACTTCTCGATCACGGGCTTCGGCGCCTCGCTGCCGATGGTGAACGGCTGCTTCGCGGCGCCCGGCTCCTGGGCAACGGCGAACGGCGAGAGGACGAGGGCGATTCCGGCGGAGAGCAGGTGGATGCGCATGGCTTCGACGATACCACCGGCCGGGCAGGGCGTATCCTCGCGGCCCCCTCCCGGGCGTTCGGGAATCGTCCCCGCGCGGCCGGGAATCCCCGCTCCCGCGCGACGGGACGCCACGCATGGCCACCACCCACGACCATCCCCACGACGGCGCCGCGCGGATCATCGACGGCAAGCACCTCTCCGAGGTCGTGCGCTCGGACCTCCGCGCGCGCATCGCCGCGTCCGGCCGCGCCGTGCGCCTCGACGCCGTGCTCGTGGGCGACGACCGCGCCGCCGGCATCTATGCCGCGAACCAGGCGCGCACGTGCGAGGAGGTCGGCATCCGCTACGTGCTGCATCGCCTGCCCGCCACCGCCGGGTACGAGGACATCGCCGGGCGCGTGCTGCTCCTCAACGCCGACGAGGACGTGCGCGCCGTGATGCTGCACATGCCGCTCCCGGCGGGCATCGACTCCGAGCGCATCCAGTCGCTCATCGCGCCCGAGAAGGACGTCGAGGGCGTCAACCCCGCGAACATCGGGAACGTCGTCTACGGCCGCCGCAGCCTGGTGCCGTGCACCGCGCTCGCCGCGCTCGAGATGATCGAGCACACGGGCATCGACCTGCGCGGCAAGCGCTGCGCGGTCGTCGGCGCGAGCAACATCGTCGGCAAGCCGATCGCCGTGCTCCTCATGCGCGAGGACGCCACCGTTCACTCGACCAACAAGTTCACGCCCGCGCTGCCCGCGCTCGCGCGCGAGTGCGACGTGATCGTGGCCGCGTGCGGCGTGCCGCGCCTCGTGACCGCGGAATGGGTGAAGCCCGGGGCCGTGGTGGTGGACGTCGGGATCAACCGCGTCGCCGGGCCCGACGGCACGAAGGTCACCGTGGGCGACGTGGACTTCGACGCGGTTCGGCGCGTGGCCTCGTGGATCTCGCCGGTCCCCGGCGGCGTGGGCCCGATGACGGTCGCGATGCTCCTGCGCAACGTGGTCGACGCCGCGCTGCGCTGACCGCGCTCACGCCAGCATGCGCGCCGCGTCGCGGTACTTCGCGAGCGTCCGCTCGACCACCTCGGCCGGGAGCGCCGGCCCCGGCGGCGTGCGGTCCCAGCGGCCCGCGGCCTCCTCGGCCAGCAGCCAGTCGCGCAGGTACTGCTTGTCGAAGCTCGGCTGCTCGCGCCCGTGCGCGTACCCGTCGGCCGGCCAATAGCGGCTCGAGTCGGGGGTGAGCACCTCGTCCACCAGCATGAGCCGGTCGGTGGGACGGCCCTCGGCGTCGAGCGCGAAGCCGAACTCGAACTTGGTGTCCGCGAGGATGAGCCCGCGCGCGAGCGCCCGTTCCGCGGCTGTGCGGTAGACCGCGAGCGTGAGGTCGCGCAGCCGCTCCGCGAGCGCGGCGCCCACCAGCCCGCACATGCGCGCGAAGTCGATGTTCTCGTCGTGGCCCTCGGCCGCCTTCGTCGCGGGCGTGAAGATGGGCTCGGGCAGCCGCTCGCACTGGCGCAGGCCCGGCGGAAGCCGCACGCCGCACGCGGTGCCGGAGCGCCGGTACTCGGCCCATCCGCTTCCCGCGAGGTAGCCGCGCGCGACGCATTCGATCGGCACCACCTGCGCCGCGCGGCAGGTCATCGTCCGCCCGGCGAGCATCGCGCGGTCGCCCGCGGAGAGTTCCGCGTCGCCCGGCACGTCGGTCGACAGCAGGTGGTCCTCGATGATCCCCTGCGAGCGCAGGAACGCGAACCACCCGCTGCTGATCTCGGTGAGGAGCCGGCCCTTGCCGGGGATCGGCGTGGGCATCACCACGTCGAACGCGCTCACGCGGTCGGACGCGACGACGAGGAGACGAGGTTGCCCGTCCGCCCCCGGCGGCAGCGCGTACACGTCGCGCACCTTGCCTTGGCGTCGCCCGCCGAGCGGGAGGCGCGTCTCGAACACGGCGTCGTCGTGGCGGCTCGCGCCCGCGGTCATCATGGCGGGGGATGGTATTCGCCGCGGAAGCGCGGGATGCGCGTGGGACACGGCCGCGATCGGTACACTTTCCTCCGCATGTTGCGTTTCACGGTGTTCGACGAGCACGGGCCCGCGCGCGACTGGCCGCTGCGGCGCGCGCACGTCCTGGGCGCGAACGACGCCACGTTCCCCGCGAAGGTCTCCTTCGAGAAGGGCCAGGTGGTGGTCCGCCCGTCCGAGGCGCGCACCCCGGTCGCGCTGTGCCTCGAGGTCGACGCGGGCAAGGCCGGCGTGCTCATGCTCCAGACCACCATCCTGCAGCAGCGCGACGAGCCCTACCGGCTCTTCGACGAGCTGGCGCGTCACCGGATCAAGATCTTCCTCGAGAAGAGCGAGCTGTGGGGCCTGCTTGACCCCGACCGCGCGCCCGAGGCCTTCGAGCTGTTCGAGCGCGCACGCCTCGCGTTCATCGCGGGGCTGGCCGAGGGTGACCCGTGGAAGTCGCAGCAGCGTCAGGTCGAGTCGATCGCGCTCGGGGTCCGCGCCGGCGAGATGCTCGTGAAGGTGCGCGTCGACCGGGCGCTCAACCAGCGATTCGGCGCCCAGGGCGCCGCGCGCGCGCTGGGCTTCCGTGCGCCCATCGAGAAGGCCCCCGACCTCCTGAAGCAGTGCCTCTCGCCCGAGTTCGACGCCGTGATGGTGCCGGTGCCGTGGCAGGCGGTCGAGCCGCAGCAGGGCCGGTTCCAGTGGGAGCAGCTCGACCGGTGGATCGTGTGGGCCAAGTCCACGAAGCGGGCCATCATGATCGGCCCGCTCCTGGACCTGCGCCCGGGCGGCATTCCCGGCTGGGTGCTTCCCTCGCTCAAGGACATCCCGAAGTTCGAGCAGCACCTCTACCGGTTCGTTCGCGAGGTGGTGATCCGCTACGCGCCGGTCGACCCGACCTGGCACGTGGCCGCGGGCGTGAATTCCAACGAGGTCGCCGCGCTGACCGGCGCCGAGATGACGCAGCTCGTGCGGCAGGCGGTGGTCGCGGTCCGGCAGGTCGTGCCGGAGGCGCGCATCCTCGTCGAGGCGGCGGACCCGTTCGGCGAGCGGTCGTCGGCCGACAACGGCGCCATCGGGGCCGTGCCGTTCGTGCGGCTCCTGATCTCCGAGGGCGTGAAGCTCTCGAGCGTCGGCATCCCCGTGGTCATCGGCGACGCCGCCACCGGCACGCGCGACCTCATGCGCATCGCGGACATGCTCGACCGGTTCGCGTCGCGCAAGGAAATGCCGGTCCTGGTGGTGAGCGCGCTCGACGCCCCGAGCGCGCCGCGCGAGGAGCCCGGGGCCGGCTATTGGCACAAGCCGTGGGCCGAGGACGTCCAGGCCGCGTGGGCCCAGATGGCGTTCCAGCTCGCGATCTCGCAGCGCAACGTCGCGCTCGTGTTCTGGGATCGGCTGCGCGACGACGCCGGCACCGGCCTCCGCGACGGCGGCATCTTCGGCTCGGGCGGCGCGCCCAAGCAGGCGGCGCGCTCGCTGCTCCTGGCGCGCCGTCGCATCCGGCAGCCGCTCGTCGCCAAGGCCGCGGGGCAGGCGTGAAGCCGCTTCCGGCCCGCCGCCTCCGGGAGCGCGTCCGCTCCGCCACGTCGATCGCGCTCGCCGCGGTGCTCGCCATGCTCGCGGCGCACGCCGCCATGCGTGCGCCCGGCGCCGAGGCACGCCGCATCCGTCCCGACCCCGTCGACGTGAACGCCGCCGGCCCGGACGAGCTCGCGTTGCTCCCCCGCGTGGGCCCCTCGCTCGCGGCGGCCATCGTCGCGGACCGGGCCGCGCGCGGGCCGTTCCGTTCGCCCGACGACCTCGACCGCGTTCGGGGAATCGGCCCCGCCACGCTCGACGGCCTGCGCCCCCACGTCACCGTGGGCCGCGCCTACGCTGCCCGGTGATGCCCCCCGCCCCGGACGCATCGCCCGCCTGGTTCGGCGGGATGGTCGCATCGGCCGCGCTCGACCCCCTCGTCTCCAACGTCGAGGCGGGCGGGGGCTCGTCGTGCCGTGGCGCGGCGGGAAGCAGCACGGCGTTCGCCGCGGCGGCGCTCGCGGCGCGCACCGGCCGGCCGGTGCTCCTGGTGGTCGCGCACCTCGACGAGGCCGACGAGGCCGCGCAGGAGCTCGCGGGGCTGGCGACGGGCGGTGCGCCGCTCGACGTCGCGCACCTTCCGGCGCTCGAGGCGCTGCCGGGCGAGTCGGTGGCGGCGGCGGACCTCCTCGCCGAGCGACTGGCCGTGGTGCGGCGCCTCGTCGAGGGGGATGCCCCGCGCTTCACGGTGGCGGCGCTCTCGTCGCTGATGCAGCCCGTGCCGGGGCCGCAGAGCCTCCCTCGCGCGTTGCGACGCGTGCGCGCCGGCAGCGCGTGCGCGCCGCGCGAGCTCGCCGCGTGGCTCGCCGACGCCGGCTACGCGCGCACCGAGGCCATCGAGAGCCCGGGCGAGTTCGCCGTGCGCGGCGGCGTGATGGACGTGTTCCCGCCGGGCGGCGGCCTTCCCGTGCGGCTCGACTTCTTCGGCGACGAGCTCGAGCGCATCTTCGAGGTCGACCTCGCCACGCAGGCGAGCGACCGCCGCGTCGACGCGGCCCAGTTCGTCGCGCTCACGGGCGTTGGCACCGGCGACGATGGCACCGTCCCGTTCCACGACCTGCTCCCCGCGGAATGCGTCGCCGTCGTCTCCGAGCTCGCCGAGGTGATGGAGCAGGGGCGCGGCTACTGGGAGCGCGTCTCGGACGGCGCGGGCATCAGCTCGCCGCAGGCCGTGTTCAAGGCGCTGGGCGCGCGCTGCCACGCATTGGTGGACGTGAACGGATTCAGCGCGGCGAACGCCACCGCCCGCGTGGCGAACCTCCCGGTCGAGCGGCTGCCCGCCTTCGACGACGACGTCGCGCGCGCGTTCGGCGAGGTCGCCGCGCTCGCCGCCTCGCGCCCGGTGGCGCTGTGCTGCGACTCCGAGGGCGAGCTCGCACGCGCGCGCGAGCTTCTCGCGCAGCACGCGCCCGCGGCCGGGGCCCGGGTCGCGGCCATCGCGTGCCACGTGCACCGCGGGTTCACGTGGGACCCCGATGGCCCCGCCGCGGTCGCGGTGGTGCCGCAGCGCGAGGTGCTCCACCGCTGGGGCACGCGACGGCGCGTGCAGCGCGTCGGCGCGGCCACCACCCGCGAGGCGTTCCTCCAGTTCGGCCCGGGCGACTTCGTGGTGCACCGCGACCACGGCATCGCGCGCTTCCACGGCCTGCAGTCGATCGCGGCGGGCGACGGGCAGGGCGACGAGGAGTTCCTGACGCTCGAGTTCGACGCGGGCGCGCGGATGCACGTGCCGGCGTCGAAGATCGACCTCGTGCAGAAGTACGTGGGCGCGGGCGGCGCGCGGCCGCCCCTCAGCGCGCTCGGCGGAAAGCGATGGAAGGCCCAGAAGGAGCGCGTCCAGGAGGCGGTGCGCGACCTCGCCGGCGAGATGATCCGCATCCAGGCGGCGCGCGAGTCGACCGCCGGCATCCGCTATCCCGAGGACACCGAGTGGATGCGCGAGTTCGAGGCCGACTTTGCCTGGACCGAGACCGAGGACCAGGTCGCGGCGATCGCGTCGGTGAAGCGCGACATGCAGGCCCCGCGCCCCATGGACCGCCTGATCTGCGGCGACGTCGGCTTCGGCAAGACCGAGGTCGCCATCCGCGCTGCGTTCAAGGCCGTCGAGAGCGGGCGCCAGGTCGCGGTGCTGGTGCCGACCACCGTGCTCGCCGAGCAGCACGAGCGCACGTTCCGCGACCGCTTCCGCGCGTACCCGTTCCGCATCGAGAGCCTGTCGCGCTTCAAGACCGGCGCCGAGTGCTCGCGCATCCTCGAGGACGTCGCGAAGGGCGCGGTGGACGTGGTCATCGGCACGCACCGTCTGTTGAGCCAGGATGTGCGCTTCGCCGACCTCGGGCTCGTGGTGGTCGACGAGGAGCAGCGCTTCGGCGTCGAGCACAAGCAGCGCCTGCTCGCGTTCCGGCTGACGGCCGACGTCCTCACGCTGAGCGCCACGCCCATCCCGCGCACGCTGCACATGAGCCTCATGGGCCTGCGCGACATCTCGAGCCTCACCACGCCGCCGCCCGACCGCCGCGCGATCGTGACCGAGGTGCTGCCCTGGAACCCGCGGCGCGTGCAGGAGGCGATCCGCCGCGAGCTCGCGCGCGAGGGGCAGGTGTTCTTCGTCCACAACCGTGTGCACGACATCGAGGAGGTGGCCGCGGGCGTGAAGGACCTCGTTCCGGAGGCGCGCGTGATCGTCGGCCACGGCCAGATGACCCCGACCATGCTCGAGCAGGTCATGCTCGCCTTCATGCGCCACGAGGCGGACATCCTGGTGTCGACCACCATCATCGAGAGCGGCATCGACATCCCGACCGCCAACACGATGATCATCCACGATGCCGACATCTACGGGCTCGCCGAGCTCCACCAGCTGCGCGGCCGCGTGGGGCGCTCGCGCCACCGGGCCTACTGCTACCTGATGCTGCCGGCCGACCGCACGATCACCGAGGACGCCATGAAGCGGCTGAAGGCGATCGAGGACTACTCGATGCTCGGCGCGGGCTTCCGCATCGCCATGCGCGACCTCGAGATCCGCGGTGCGGGCAACCTCCTCGGCGCCGAGCAGAGCGGGCACATCGCGACGGTGGGCTACGAGATGTACTGCCAGCTCCTGGAGCAGGCGGTGGGCGACCTCCGCAGCGAGGAGCGGGTGGTGCCGAGCGACACCGTGCTCGATGTCGGCGTCTCGGCGAGCATCCCGCGCGGCTACGTGCCGAGCGACCTGCGGCGCATGGAGGCGTACCGGCGCATCGCGGCCGCGAAGGACGCGCAGCAGCTGGCGAAGGTGCGCACGGACCTCGAGAGCGCCTACGGCGCGCCGCCGCCCGGGGTCGAGACGCTGCTTGCCCTCGCGGACCTTCGCCTGGGGGCCACGCTCGCCGGCGTGCGCAGCGTGGCGCGGCGCGAGCAGGACGTGGTATTCCGTGCGAACGACCCGCTGGGACTGCGCGCACGGCTTTCCGGGATCGGCGGCACGGTGCGCGTCGTCGGGGAGCCCGACGAGCGCGGGCTCACGGACGTGTTCTGGCGCCCGGCGAAGGGAATCCCCGATCCGCGCTCATTGCTCCGCGCGCTGCACCGGCGGGTCGGCGCGACGGCGCTCGCGGCGCCCGTCGAGGCTGCCGCGATCGCAACGGCGCCGCCGGCCGCGCCCCCGCCGCGCGCTCAGCGACGGTCGCCGTAGTTCAGGAGCAGGTAGCGCGCCACGTAGTCGAGGATGCTCGACGCCTCCGGGATCTCCGGGTTGGACGTCGGGCCCAGCGGCTCGAAGCGCATGCCGCGGAATCGCTCGGCGGCCTCGCCGGCCGAGAGGCCGTGCTGCAGCGCCAGGCTGAACGCGCGGCAGAAGCCTTGGATGAGTCCGGAGAGGGTCGAGCCCTCCTTGCTCATCTTGACGAAGATCTCGCCGGGGCGGCCATCCGAGAACAGGCCGACCGTGAGGTAGCCCTCGTGGCCGCCGATCGCGAACTTGTGCGTGACGGAACGGCGGGTGCTGGGAAGCGCCTCGCGCCGGGACACTGCTGCGGTCGTCATCGTTGCGTCGCCTCGCTCGTCCTTGAGCCTTGGGAGTCGCTCGCCGCGTGCGGGCGTCGGGCGCTCCGTGCGTACCGGGGTCATCGGCTCGTCGACCTCCATTCGATCACTTCCGTGCCGACCCGTCGCGGGTGGGAAAGATAGCCCGCCGTCCGGGGACGGCGGGCGGGTGGAATCGGAATTTCCGGGGCGGCGGGGCCGCCCGGGCCAGGCTCAGGCCTTGGCGCCCTTCTTGCCCTTGGCCGACTTGGTGTCGGCTTCGGGGGCCGGCGCCGGGGTCTCGGCCGCCGCCACGGGGGCAGGGGCCTCTTCCTCGGCCGCGGCCGCGGCGGTCATCATCTCGAGCGTGCGGTCCGGCAGGACCTCGATGCCGACCTCGGTCTTGAGGTCGCGGTCGAGCTGGATGACGCACGCGTAGCTGCCGATGCGGCGGATCGGGTTCTGCAGGCGCACCGCGCGCATGTCGACGTGGTAGCCGTCGGCCACCAGCTGGTCGGAGATGTCGCGCTGGGTGACGGCGCCGTACAGCACGCCCTGGTCGTTCACGCTGCGGATGAGCTTGATCGACACGCCTTCCATGCGGGCCATGAGCGCCTCGCGCGCGGCGCGCAGCTTGGCGAGCTCGGCCTGCGCCTCGGCGCGCAGGTGCTTGAGCGCCTCGATCTTCTCGGCGGTGGGGGCCTCGGCGAAGCCGTGCGGCAGCAGGTAGTTGCGGGCGAAGCCGGGCTTCACCTTCACGACGTCCCCGACCAGGCCCAGGTTCTCGATGGTGCGGTTGAGCAGGAGCTCGACCTTGCGAAGTGCCATGACGCTGTCCTTTCGCGGCCGTGCCGCGCGAAGTTAGGGCTGCCTCGGGGCCCAGCTTGTTGTCGCGCGCGGCCCGCTCGGGCGGCACGGAGGCGAGTCGCATAGTGTGACAGGAACGGCCGGGGCTGGCAAGCGCCAGGCCCGGCCGTTCGGCCCGTGTCCAAGAATCACGGCCGTCCGGTCGCCCGGCGGTTCAGCCGGCGCGCGGCGCCGGGGCACGCGGGCGCGCGAAGCGCTGCGGGCTCAGAACGGGATGTCTTCCTCCGGCACGTCCGCGTGGGGCG
>CAMDUT010000050.1 GCA_945877905.1 Phycisphaera mikurensis NBRC 102666
GGCGCGCCCATGGATGGGTGCGCCGCACGACGGGACCCCGAATCGCCCCACCGCGCGCACGGCAGCGACGCACGGGCCAGACGGAGCGAACGGACCGACCAACACACCGAACATGCGCCGACGCACGGACTCCGACCCGTGCGCCGGCGCGACAATCGACGCGCCGGGGGCGGGCGTCCGAAGGCACTCATGAGTCAGCGAGTGGATGGACCCTCCTTGCAGGCCGGATGAGCACGGACACCGCGCATTTCGGCCCCCTGTCCTGGGAACGGATGCCCCCCGCCCGCGTGCCCGCGCAGCTTCGGCTGCGCGCCGCGCGGACACCCGGAAGGGAGACCCGTGCCCGAGGCCCCGCCCCCGCGCGTCACATCCGACGACGCTGCGCCACACCAGGCGCGCTCGTTCCTCCCCCCCTGCCGCGGCCATGCCCACCCCCGCGGCAGGGGGATTTCTTGCGCCCTACACTTTCGCGATGATCGCCCGGACGCCGATGGCCGCCACCCGCACCGCGCTGCTCGCGTTCGTCGCGCTCGTCGCAGGGTGCGCCTCGACCCCCGAGGCCGAGTCGCTCGCGCGCAAGGAGAAGCTCGAGACGCCGGCGATCACGCACGTGGTGCTGGTGCAGCTGAAGGACCCCTCCCGCACGGCCGAGCTGGTCGCCGACTGCGACCGCGCGCTGCCAGGCATCGAATCGGTGCGCGGCTACGCGTGCGGCGTGCCCATGGAGACGGGGCGCTCCAACGTGATCGGCGACTACGACGTGGGCATCTACGTCGGGTTCGTGGACTCGACCGGCTACCGCGCGTACCTCGACGACCCCCGGCACCTTGACCTCGTCGAGCGGTGGCGCGAGGGCTGGAAGGCCGTGCGCATCTACGACGTGATCTCGCCCGAGGCGCCCGAGGCGCGCAAGGCACCCGCGCCCGAGCCGACGCCCGCGGTCACGCCGGCGCCCGAGCCCGACGCCAAGCCGGCTCCGAAGGCCCCGCCTGAGCCGGGCGCGTCCGGGACCGGCGCGCCGACGACCGCACCGGCCGCACCGCAGCCCGCGCCTTCGACGACCGCCGCCGGTCCGGCCACCCTCGCGCCGAACGCGGCCCGGAATGCCCCGGCTCCCGCCCCGGCCCCGCGCTGACGTCGGGATACACTTCGCCCCATGGCCATCGAAACCTCACTGCAGCCTCGCCAGAAGTGGTGGAACGTGCTGTACGCGTTCATCTGCTTCGTGCTCGCGGCGTGGGGCGCCTACGACTACTGGGTCACGATCCCCCGCAAGGAGGAGGCCGTGGCCGCCTACGACGCCGCCGCGAAGACGGTCGAGACGGTCGAGGCCAAGGTGACCGCATCGGGAACCGCGCCCGGGGCCTCGGGCGACGTGACCCCCGAGGAGGTCGCCGCGTACGAGGCCGCCAAGAAGGTGGTCGAGAAGGGCCGTCCCACCCCGCCCGCCGCGTACGACCGCCCGGTGCAGATGTGGCTCTACATCGTCGGCTGCGGCGTGATGGGCGTTCCCTACTTCCTGGCGGCATGGCTCGGCGCGGCACGCAAGAGGTACCGCCTCGAGGACGACGGCACGCTGGTGGCCCCCGAAGGGCGGTTCGCGCCCGGCGACCTCCAGGACATCGACATGTCACGCTGGATGAGCAAGTCGATCGCGACGGTGACCGTGTCGGGCGGGAAGAAGGTCGTCCTCGACGACTACAAGTTCCGCGACATGCACCTCATCGTCGGCAAGCTCGCCCACGCGCGGTACCCCGAGGACTGGACCGACGACGCGCGCGACATGAAGAAGATCCGCGCCGAGGCCGAGGCCGCGGTGGCCGCCGGCCCGGGCGACAACGCGAACGCCGGCGGCACCGGCCCCACCGGCGCAGGCTGACCCATGCGCGCCACTGCCGAACCGACCACCGCGATCCCGAAGCAGGACCGCTGCGCGGACCTGCCGCACCGCCCGCGCGTGCTGCTCGGGAAGATGGGGCTCGACGGCCATGACCGCGGCGTGAAGCTCATCGCGCGCGTCATGCGCGACTCGGGGATCCACGTCGTCTACAGCGGCCTGTGGCAGACGCCCCGCAGCCTCGCGATCGGAGCGCGCGACGAGGACGTCGACTGCGTCGCGGCGAGCATGATGTCGAACTCGCACCTGGTGCTCGTTCCCCGGCTCCTCGCGGAGCTGAAGGCCGTGGGGCGCCCGGACCTGCCGGTGAACGTCGGCGGGATCATCCCGCAGTCGGACGTGCAGGCCCTGCTCGACGCGGGCGTCGCGCGCGTCTACCACACGGGCACGGGAATGGACGAGATCATCGACAGCGTGCGCGCGAGCGTGCGGCCGTACGCGCCGCTGGCCTCGGGCCCGCGCGAGGCGTTGCTGGCGCGGCAGATCTCGATGGCGCACGCGGGCACGCTTCCTGCGGGAACCGCGATGAAGCGCCCCGCGCGGGTCGTGGGCATCACGGGCTCGCCCGGCGCGGGAAAGAGCACGCTCGTCGCCGCGATGGCGAACGAGGCCGTGCGGCGCGGGCAGCGGATCGCGGTGGTGGCGTTCGACCCGATGAGCCCGATCACGGGCGGGGCGCTCCTGGGCGACCGCCTGCGCGTCGACTTCAACGCGGTCGACGACAAGGTCTTCTACCGGTCGCTCGCGATCGTCGGCGAGGACTACCGAAGCCTGCCCGACATCATCGGGCTGATCGGCGCCGCGGGGTTCGACACGCTCATCATCGAGACCGTGGGAGCCGGCCAGAACGACGTCGCGATCCGCCAGCACGTCGACCGCACGGCGGTGGTCGTGGTGCCCGGCATGGGCGACTCGGTGCAGATGGACAAGGCGGGCATCCTGGAGATCGCGGACCTCTTCGTCGCGAACAAGGCGGACCACGCCGGCGAGGCGAAGCTCGTGCGCGAGCTGCTGGACGTGGCCTCGGGCCGCGCGATCATCGAGACCATCGCCACCGAGGGCAAGGGCGTGGTCGAGCTGCTCGACGCGCTGACGCGATAAACGGTGTCCGGGGTAACCCCGCACCTATTTCCCCGGAGGGAGCCGCAACGGTGCCCCGGGGCGATTTATGCTGTCCGCCCCCATGACCGTCCACCTCGAGCCCAACGTCAACCAAGCCCTCGGCATCGGCCAGTTCGCCTGCGACTTCATGCACAACGCCCGCCCGGGCGCGCTGGTCGAGGAGCGCACGAAGCTCTTCCACACCGACAGCGTGCTGTGCGGCATCAGCGCGGTGGCGCTCGGCACCAACGCGCCGGTGCTGCTCCGCCAGGAGGCGCTCGAGTACCGCCGCGACGACGGCGTGCCGTTCTTCGGCAGCACCGTGAAGGTCGCGCCCGAGAAGGCGATCGTCGCCAACAGCTCGGCGGTGCGCGAGTGGGACTCCAACGGCACCAACTTCGGGTTCCGGAAGGAGCTCGGGTTCACCGCCGGCGAGTTCGGCCACAACGACTTCTATCCCGTGGCGATCGCCGCTGCGCAGATGAAGGGCCGCGACGGCGCGTGGGCGCTCAAGGGCATGATGCTGTCGGACGAGATCCGCGGCCGCCTCGCCGAGGTGTTCAGCCTCAAGACCTACAAGATCGACCACGTGGTGCACGGCGCCATCGCGAGCGCCGCCACCTGGGGCGCGATGATGGGCGCCACGCCCGAGCAGATCGAGAGCGCCATCGGCATGGTCGTCGCGCACTACATCCCCTGGCGCGCGATCCGCGCCGGCAAGCAGCTGTCGGACTCCAAGGGGGCCAGCGCCGCCATCAGCACCGAGGTCGCCGTCCTCAGCATGATGCGCTCGATGCGCGGCTTCATCGGCCCCAAGGACATCTTCCGCAACCCGGAGAGCATGTTCCGGCAATTCGAGAAGACCCAGGGCGACAGCCCCTTCCCGCTGGTGATGTCGACCCAGGGCGACGACTTCGCCGTGATGGGCATGCACTTCAAGCTCGGCCTCTACGAGCACCAGTCGGCCGGCGCGCTGCAGGGCATGATCGACCTGATGCGCAAGCACCCGGAGATCCTCGAGAAGCCCGAGAGCATCAAGAACATCAAGATCGTCGCCTACGAGCCGGCGTTCGGCATCATCGGCGACCCGGCGAAGCGCGACCCGAAGACGCGCCAGAGCGCGGACCACTCGATGGTCTACATCGTGGGCACGCTGCTGCGGAAGGCTGTCGAGAAGGCCGCCGAGATGAAGACCGGCAGGATCGCCGATGGCAACGACGCGATGTGGAAGACCCTCTTCCTCGCGCCGCACGACTACGACCCGGCGGCGATCGCCAACAAGGTCACGCGCGGGTACATGGAGAAGATGACCTTCGAGCACGGCGGCCCCGAGTACGACCGCAACTACCCCGACGGCATCCCGACCAGCGTCGTCATCACGACCACCGACGGCCGCAGCCTCGACAGCGGCTTCGTGATGTACCCCAGCGGCCACGCGCGCAACACGACGGCGGACCTCAAGGGCATCCTCGCGAACAAGTTCGAGCAGCTGGGCAAGCTCGCGATGGACGACCCGAAGCCGCTGGTGGAGAAGCTGAACAGCCTCGAGCGGCTCGACGCGAAGCAGCTCGCGGGGCTGTACGACTTCCGGATCGCGGACCGCGGGAAGTTCGAGTGAGGCCTGGCGTCGACCACTTCCCCTCCACGCACGCGACGTGGATCGACGCGCAGCTGACCGTCATCGAGGAGTGCGGCGAAGCCGACGCGCGTTCGCGGGCCGCGCATCGCGCGCTCGCGCGCTACGTGATGGAGCGCTACCAAGGACCGCTGCGCGCGTACGTGATGGGCTCCGGGCTCCGCGACCTCGGGGACGCCGACGAGCTGGTCGACGGGTTCTTCGCGCACTTCCTCGCCTCGCCCGACGCGCTCGGGCGCTGGCGCGGCAGCGGCATGCAGCTTCGAAGGTGGCTGATGAACGGCATGGCGTTCCACGGCCGGACCGTGAGGAAGGACGCCGCGCGACGGCGCGGTCATGCCTCGCCGGACGCGGACGCGATCACCGGGACGCAACCGGCCGCCGACCCGGACGGCGCCGGCGCCTTCGACCGGGCCTGGGCGCTCGAGGTCGTCAACGAGGCGCACCGCGTCACCCACGCGGAATGCGTGGCACGCGGGCTGCTCGACGAGTACGAGGTATTCCGGCTGCACGTCAACGAAAGCCTGTCCTACGCCGTGATCGCACCCCGGACGGGACGCACCGAGCAGCAGTGCGCCAACGCCACGCGACGCATCGGCGGCATGCTGCGGGACGCGGTGCGGGAGCTTCTCCGCGGCGAGGGCGTGCCGGCGGGCGAGCTGGATGACGCGGTCGCGGAAGTCCAGCGGCTGCTCGGGGGCGCGTGAGGGAACGGTGATGGCCAGAGAACCGTACACGCCAACCGTCGAAGATCACGTCAGATACCTCGGTCCGGGGACACCGACCGCCGTTGAAAGAGCTCGGAGTGAGGGCGCGATCCGAACTTGGGGAGCCCAACAGGCATCACGTGCCATGGCCGTCCCTGACACTCGATCGGGAGCGCGACTCTCCGGGGGTAGGCCGAACGCGATCGAGCTCCGACCAAGCCGCACGACCTCGATGTTATGTGCCTCGACCCTGCTGTCAGCCCTGGCGATCTACGCAAAGCCATCCGAAGTGGTCCCTTCCGTGCATGACGAGGCACATTCGGCCTCGATTGCTGGGAGACCAATGTTGGTAGCCCGCCGACCGTCAACGAGATCGCAACCAATGAAGCCCGGTGTCCACGCCGCCTCCGCATCTGCCGCCCTCATCGCTTCCTCGCTTGGGTCACTCAGCAGGGCGGATGAAGTCATCGCCTGGGGACCAGCCGACGCAAGTGATTGCCCAGGGGCCTATGCGGACCGGTGCGGCGCCGTCGGTACGCCTCCACGTCTCGATGGGGGCTTGCTTCAGGCCTCGGCCGGCGGCTTCACGTCCGGGGTACTGCTCCGAACGGGTCAGCTCATGCTCTGGGGCCGAGCCTCGGATGGGGCCACAACCGTACCCGCCGCGCTTCCGCCGATCGTCAACTTCGTGATCGGCGGATATCACGCCGGCACTCACGTTCTTGCGGTAGACGCCGAAGGAAAGGTGCATGCGTGGGGCTGGAACGGCTACCAGCAGGCGGTGGTCCCCGCGGACTTGCCACCGGCTGCATCGGTCGGCGCCGGCTCCCATCACAGCCTCGCGGTGCTTCGCTCCGGAGAGGTCCGCTGCTGGGGAGACAACGCCCACCTCCAGTGCAGCCCGCCGGACAGCGCACGCGGCGTAACCGAGGCGACAGGCGGGTACCTCCACTCGGCAGCGCGGCTCGCAGATGGATCGGTGCGCTCATGGGGCGCCGCCTGGCACGGCGTCACGATGCCGAACGCGCCGGAATTGAACGACGTGGTCGATATCGACAGCGGGGATGTCGTCACCCTCGCCGTTCGGGCCGAAGGAAGCGTGGTTGGCTGGGGCTACCCCGGGTCACCGTTGCTGACGCCACCGAATGGACTGACGGGTGTCGTTCAAGTTGCCGCGGGCTGGGGCCACGCGGTCGCGCTGCTGAACGATGGCGCCGTCGTGCAATGGGGCGTGTCGGATTATTCAATCGACCAAGGCATCCCGGCAGGGCTCCAACGAATCGCCGGGATCGACATTGGTTACTTTCACTCGATCGCGTGGCGTACCTCTTGCGCCGCAGACCTCAACGTCGACGGCGAGGTGGACGGCGCGGACCTCGGGCTCCTCCTTGCGAACTGGGGCACTTCTGATCCCGGCACGTGCGACGCATGCGACGTCGTCAAGGACGGCCAAGTTGACGGCGTCGATCTCGGGGTGATCCTGGCAACCTGGGGGACGTGTGCCCCATAGTTGGGGTCGGGTTGAACACGACCGCGCTAGGCTCATGGCATGCCCCGCGTCGACCACTTCCCCTCCACGCACGCGACGTGGATCGACGCGCAGCTGACCGTCATCGAGGAGTGCGGCGAAGCGCCCGCCGCGGCGCAAGCGCAGCGCGCCGAGCGCGCGATGGCCTCGCTTCGTACGCACCTGTGGGAGCGCTACCACGCCCCGCTGCGCGCCTACGTGCACGGCGGGTCGCTGCGCCGCGCGGGGGAGCCCGATGACCTGGTGGCGGGCTACTTCGCCGACCGCGTGACCGCGCCTGAATTCCTGCGCGAGTGGCGCCGCACCGACCTGCCGCTCAGGCGGTGGATGATGAACGGCCTCGGCTTCTACGCGCGCGGCGTGGTGCGCGACCGGATGCGCGACCGGCTCAGGACCTTCACGGATGCGGGAGCGGGCGCTGCGACGGGCGCGGCCACGACCGGCGCGGGCGAACCCTCGGGCGCCGGCCTCGGCGAGGCGCTCGATGCCTTCGCCGCCGACGACCGCACCGCGGAGGACGCGTTCGACCGCGCGTGGGCGATCGCGGTGCTCGACGCCGCGCATGCGCAGGCCCACGCCGAGCTCGCGGACGAGGGGCGCCTGGACGCCTACGAGGTCTTCCGCCGCCGCGTGATCGAGGGCGAGGGCTACGAGACGATCGGCCCGGCGGTCGGCATGGACGCACCGCAATGCGCGGGCGCCACGCGGCTGGTCTCGCAGCGCATGGCCCGTGCGCTCCGCGAGGTGCTTCGCGCCGAAGGGGTGCGCGAGTCCGAGATGGACGCGACCATGGCCGAGGTGCGCCGCGCGGTGGGGGACGTGGCGGGCGGGTGAGGATCGGCGCGAACTTTCTCCACCCGAACGAGGTCCGCATCGGAGGCCGATTACGATCAAGCGCATGGACTGGCGAGAGCGAATCTCAGTGGATCCCGGCATCCGGTTCGGCAAGGCGTGCGTGCGCGGCACGCGGATCGCCGTCGAGGACGTCCTTGGCTGGCTGTCCGCCGGGATGACGGTGGACGAGATCGTTGCCGAGTACCCGCCACTCACCCCGGCCGACGTGACCGCGTGCCTCGAGCGCGCGGCGGAAGCCGAGCGCGGGCGGCGCGAAGGAGGGGCGGCATGAAGATCATCGTCGACCAGAACCTGCCCAGGCGGCTGATCCCGGCATTGCAGGCCGCGTTCCCGGGGTCAGCGCACGTGAACGAGCTTGGGCTCGGAGGCGCCCGTGACATCGAGATCTGGAACTACGCGCTGCGCGAGCGATTCGACGTCATGAGCCGGGACGCCGACATGGCGATGCTCGCGATTCGACGAATCGGCGATGCATGCGTGGTCTGGGTGCGGACCGGGAATCTCCGCTTGCAGGACTTGCTCCAGCGGATCATGCGGGCGATCCCCGAGCTTCATCGGTCGCTCGGCACTCGCGCGTTTCGGGTGATTGAGCTTCGCTGAGGGCGGAACAGCCGCGCGAAGTCGTGGGCATGGATTCGGCGAACCGGTCAACGAGAGCGAACGCCGTTGGCACGGAAGGAGGCTGAACTGCGATTCACCTCACGTGACAGCGCATGGCGGAGCGTCTCGCGGATCGTTGGCGGCGTGGAGACCGGCGTCCGCCCAGGACCGCGCAACGCAGCGGCCGTGATTGACGGGCAGTCCGCGCCACGGCTGGCGGGGGCGATTGCGGTTGCGTGGGAGGGGGAGGCGCAGCCCGGCGGCGAGCCGGAGCCCGCGACGTACGCGGAAACCCGAGATTCCCGGACCGCTCGGAGCGTGGCGGCCGTCGTGGGGGTCCTGACCGTGGCGGCCGCGCTGGCGATCGCGACGCGGGCCACGGAATCCAGCGAACGGGCCGCGCATCCCGGCCGCGCCCGCGGATGGTTCCGGGGAGCCCCTGCCCTCGCGGCCCCGGCGTCCGGGCCCGCCGACGGGCGCAACCCCGGGCGCGGAGAGAAGGACATGCGTTCACTCGTGACGGCAGGCGCGACGTTGGCGATCGGTGCGGCGGCGCAGGCGCAGAGCGGCGAGCCGGTGCAGTGGCGGGTGGAGGACGGGGGGAATGGGCATTGGTACCTGTTCATCGAGACCGCATTGCCCCGCACCTGGCACACGGCACGGGATGCCGCGGCCACGATCGGCGGCCATCTCGCGACGATCACGACCGCCGCGGAGCAAGCGTTCATCGTCTCGATCGCTCCGCAGTACGTGGACGAATCGGGCGGCCAAGCGTGGCTCGGTGGCTTCCAGGACACCACCGCCCCCGATTTCGAGGAGCCGCACGGTGGCTGGCGATGGGTCACCGGCGAGCCGATGACCTATCAGCCTTGGATGAACGCCGGCCAGACCGCGCCGGGCAGCGATTTCCTCGCGCTTGCGTACGACGTCGACCGTCGACTGGGATGGAACGACCTCTGGGCTGACTACTTCGGCGGGCGGCGATTCGCTTTCGTGGAGTTCGATGCCGACTGCAACGCCGACGGCATCGTGGACTTCGGGCAGATCCTGAATGGCACCCTCCCCGATTCCAACGGGAACGGCGTTCCCGATTGCTGCGAGACGTCGTCCGCATGCTGCACGGCCGACATCTACCGCAACGGCCGCATTGACGGCGCAGACCTCGGAATCCTGCTCTCCGAGTGGGGCGCCATCACGTCGACCACACGATCGGACCTCGACGGCGACGGCCGCGTCGACGGTGCCGACCTCGGCACGCTCCTCGCCAACTGGGGGCCGTGCGGGGGCTGAGCGTCACGGGGCAGGCAGCATCAGGACCAACCCACGCCGAGGCGTGCCGCCTGGTCCGCGAGCGCGCGATCGTGCGTGTAGATCACGAGCGACGCTCCATCGTCCCCTGCGACGATTGCCGACGCCACGAGGCTGCGCACGCAATCCAAGTGCTCGTGTCGGCGAGCACCATTGGCCGATCGGGCTCACCCTCCGTCACGTCCCCGGCGGCACCTGGCCCGGAGGCGGATTCATGAAGTCCGGCGGCCGTCGGCGAGGCGGGGCGCTCGCCTCCGGATCCGATCCGCTCAGGGCCCGGACCTCGGCCGACACGCGCGTGTGGAGGAACTCCCGCAGGACGTGCGGCATCAACTCCGCCGGATCCGCGATACCGGTGAGCGCCGCCGCGGCCTGCAGTTCGCGAGCGTCGAGCTGGAGTCGAACTTCCATGGATTGCAGTGTAGGTCGCATCGATGTCCATTCAATGCCTTTCTGCGCACGTAGCGCCCGCGCATCATGAGGTGGCCGCCCGGCGCGTCCGCGGGACGCCGCCAAAGTTCGGGCACGTTTTGCATCGATCCGCCCTCGGGTGACCCCCCGGCCCCATGCCCCCTTGAACGGCGGCGACCTCGGCATCCTTCTCAGCGGCTGGGGCCCGTGCCCCGGCTGACGCGACCGCGTCCCCTCACGCCCGCATCACCGCGTCCACCTCATCGCGGCTGCCGAGCACCAGCGGCACGCGCTCGTGCAGCTTCCCGGGCTGCAGGTCCATCGTGCGCCGGCCGTCGGCGGTGACGCTCGTGCCGCCGGCCTGCTCGACCAGGAAGCTCATCGGGTTCGCCTCGTAGAGGAGCCGCAGCTTGCCGTCGGGGTGCTTCTTCGTCGGCGGGTACAGGAACACGCCGCCGTTCACGAGCGTGCGGTGGATGTCCGCCACCATGCTGCCGATGTAGCGGCTGGTGTACCCCTCGGCGTGCGCCCACTTCAGGTAGCGCCGGAACTGCTCCGGGAACCCGTCCGCGTTCGCCTCGTTCACCGAGTAGATCTTCTTCCTTGCTGGCATCTGCAGGTCGCGCTTCACCAGCATGAAGCTCCCCACCGCGGCGTCGAGCTCGAACATGTGCACGCCGTGCCCCGTGGTGATCACGAACACCGTGCTCGAGCCGTAGAGCACGTAGCCCGCGGCCACCTGCTGGTGGCCCGGCTGGCACACGGTCTCGACGGCGCCCGGGATGTGCGGGTCGTTGCGCAGGATCGTGAAGATCGTGCCCACGCCCACCGCGGTGTCGAGGTTGCTCGAGCCGTCGAGCGGGTCGAAGAGCACGCAGTACCGCCCGCCCTCGTGCCCGCGGCGCAGGATGGTCGGCTCCTCGTCCTCCTCGCTCCCGAGCACCGCGATCGAGCTGCGGCCGCCGAGGACGCGCATGATCACCTCGTTGGCGATCGCGTCCATGTGCAGCTGCTCCTCGCCCTGCACGTTGGTCACGCCGTCGTCGCCGAGCACGTTCTGCAGGCGCACGTGGCGCACCTTGTGCGCGATGATCTTCGCCGCGAGGCTGATGGCGCTGACGATCCAGCTGAACTCGCCCGTGGCGCGCGGGTACCTCGCCTCCTCCTCGAGGATGAAGCTCTGGAGCGAGACCAGGTTGTCGGTCACGACGCCCCGCGGGGCCTGCTTCGGTGCCGGGTCGGCCATGGCCGGAAGGCTATCATTCGCGCCCCATGAGCACGCCCGTCATCGTCGCCGCCCGCCGCACCCCCATCGGCAAGTTCCAGGGGACGCTCGCGCGCGTCCCCGCGCCCGCCCTCGGCAGCTACGCGATCGGCGCGTGCCTCGCCGACGCGCCGGCCGCGAAGGACCACGTCGATGCCTGCTTCATGGGCTGCGTGCTCCAGGCCGCGGTCGGGCAGAACCCGGCCCGCCAGGCCGCGCTGAAGGCCGGCATCGCGCACACCGTGAACGCCGTCACCGTGAACAAGGTCTGCGGCTCGGGCCTCGAGGCCGTCATGCAGGCCGCGAACATGGTCCGCCTCGGCGACGCGCACTGCGTGGTCGCGGGCGGCATGGAGAGCATGGACATGGCGCCGCACATGGTGCACGCGCGCGCCGGCATCAAGTACGGCCAGGCCACCATGCTCGACCACATGCAGTTCGACGGCCTCACCTGCGCCTTCGAGAACTGGCCCATGGGCAACGCCGCCGAGCACACCGCGTCCACCTGCGGCGTGACCCGCGCCGAGCAGGACGCCTTCAGCGCCGAGAGCCACCGCCGCGCGGCCGAGGCGACCAAGAACGGCTGGTTCAAGGCCGAGACCGTCGCCCTGACCCCCGAGCAGTGCATGGGCAAGGCGGGCCTCGACGCCGACGAGGGCTTCCGCGCCGACAGCACGCCCGAGGGCATGGCCAAGCTGCGGCCGGCCTTCACGAAGGACGGCACCGTCACCGCGGGCAACGCCAGCCAGATCTCCGACGGCGCCGCCGCGGTGATCGTCATGAGCGAATCGAAGGCGAAGGAACTCGGCCTGAAGGCGCTCGCGCGCATCGTGGCCTACAACACCGCGGGCGTCGCCCCCAAGGACCTCTTCATCGCGCCGAAGGTCGGCATCGAGCGGCTCCTGGCGCAGACCGGCAAGTCCGTCGCGGACATCGACCTCTTCGAGGTGAACGAGGCGTTCGCCGCGCAGGTGCTCGCGGACACCAAGCCGCTCGGCATCACGCACTCGAAGCTCAACGTCTGCGGCGGCGGCGTGGCCCTCGGCCACCCGATCGGCGCGAGCGGCGCGCGCGTCCTGGTCACGCTGGTGCACCAGCTCCACCGCACCGGCGGCAAGCGCGGCATCTGCAGCCTCTGCCTCGGCGGCGGCAACGCGGTGTCGATGATGGTCGAGGTGGGCTGACGCGCACGCAGCGCGTGCACGTGCGCCCCCGTCACGGGTTCGCGCGGATCGAACGCAGCTTCAACCACCCGTCGGCCTGCTCGATCTCGATCACGCGCAGGCTGAACTGGTCCCACAGCCTCGGCGAGACCGTGGCCCGGAACTGTCCCGGGCCCATCTGGCGCATCGTGACGTCGGAGCCCATCGCGTTGAAGCGCATGCGGTTGAGGAGCTCCATCGCGGGCTTGCGGTTCTTCACGCACCAGGCCTCGAACGCGGCGTAGCCCCCGCCGTCCTTGCGCTCGTACGTGGCCCTGGAATCGGGCGCCAGCAGCTGGTCCCAGATCACCCTCCACTCCTCGTTGCGGAAGCACGTCATGGTGTTCGCCACCACGTGCTCGGGCAGCAGGCAGCGCACGGTGACGGTGCCGTCGTCGGCCACCTTGCGCGGCTCGAACAGCTCCTCGCCGGGCGGGCGCGGCCCCTTCGGCGCGCCGCCGGCCGCGCCGTCGCCCCCGCCCTTGCCGACCGGGTTCCCGTGCTCGTCCACCCACACGACGCGCGTGCCGTCGGCGGCGACGAACTCGCCGGCCGCGTCCTCGGGCATGCCGAAGTCCGGGCGCCGGCGGTACTCGACGCGCTCGGTGGCGCACGCGGCGAGCGCGGCGCACGCGGCGAGCGCCGTGAGCGCAGCCGGCGCGCGTGCGACGTTCGTGCGCGCGGCCGACGCCCGCGCGGTCGACGTCGGCCGTTCCGCCGCACTCATCCGCGCCCCGCTCCCGCGACCGGGGCCACCGGCACCTCGGCCGCCGACTCCCGCGCGACGTTCCACACGTAGCGCACCGCGGGCCCGGCCTGCTCGCCCGGCGCGTCGGTGCGCGCATGCGTGCCGCGCGTCTCGTTGCGCTCGAGCGCGGCGCGCGTCATGAGGAAGCCGACCGTGAGCAGGTTCTGCACTTCCCAGCCCTCGGGCGAGTCGAACACCTCGTCCATGCCGTAGCGGCCCCAGAAGCCGAACATCCCGAGCACGTCGCGCAGGCGATCGCCGTGGCGCTCGATGCCGACGTTGCGCCACATCGCGCTGCGCAGGCTCGAGCGGATGTCGGCGAGGTCGAGCTCGCCGTGCGGCGCCGTGGTCACCTCGCTCACGATCGAGCGCGGCAGCACGTCGGGGTGCTGGTCGCGCACGATCGCCTCGGCGACGCGCCGGCCGAACACGAGCCCCTCGAGCAGGCTGTTGGACGCCAGCCGGTTGGCGCCGTGCACGCCGTTCGAGGCGGCCTCGCCGCACGCGTAGAGCCCCTCCAGCGAGGTCCGGCCGTCGAGGTCCGTGCGCACGCCGCCGATCGTGTAGTGCGCGGCGGGAGTCACGGGGATGGGCGCCGTCGCCGGGTCGATGTCGAAGCCGGCCAGCATGCGCGCGAGTCCCGGGAAGCGCCCGGCGAAGCGGCCCGGCGGGAAGTGCCGGCAGTCGAGGAAGACGTGGCTTCCGCCGGTGCGCGCCAGGTGCGCGACGATCGCCTGGCTCACCACGTCGCGCGGCGCGAGCTCGGCCATCGGGTGGACGCCCTGCATGAAACGCGTGCCGTCGCGGTCGACCAGGTGCGCGCCCTCGCCGCGCACGGCCTCGGAGATGAGCATGCGCCCCGCGCCCGCCACGTACAGCGCCGTCGGGTGGAACTGCATGAACTCGAGGTCCACGAGGTCCGCGCCCGCGCGCCACGCCATGGCGAGGCCGTCGCCCGTGGCGACCCGCGGGTTCGTGGTCTCGCGGTAGACCTGCCCCGCGCCGCCCGAGGCGAGCACGGTGGCGCGGGCCCAGACGATCTGCAGCCCGTGGCGCGGGTGCCAGGTGAGCGCGCCCGCCACGCGGCGCGAGGACCCGGACGTGCGCAGGAGGTCGACCGCGAAGCACCGGTCGAAGACGCGGATCCCGCGCGTGGCGCGGGTGCGCTCGACCAGGCAGCGCGCGAGCTCGTGCCCCGTGGCGTCCCCGTCGGAATGCACGATGCGCGCATGGCGGTGGCCGCCCTCGAGCCCGAGCGCCGGCGCCCCGTCCTGCGTGCGGTCGATGCGCATGCCCCACTCGAGCAGGCGCTCGACCTCGCGCGGCCCCTCCTCGACGAGCGTGCGCACCGCGGCCTCGTCGCAGAGCCCCGCGCCCGCGTCGAGCGTGTCGCGCACGTGGCTGTCCACGGAATCGCCGTGCGCGAGCACCGCGGCGATGCCGCCCTGCGCCCAGCTGGTGTTCGAGTGGTCCACCGCCTCCTTCGCCATCACGATGACGTCGCCGTGGCGCGCCGCCTCGATGGCGGCGCGCAGGCCCGCCACCCCGGTGCCGATGACCAGCGTGTCCGTGAAGATCTGCGGCAGCAGCGCGCTGCGGAACGGGATCAGGAGGCGGCGGTCGTGGTAGATGGTCATGGCGCGCGGGGAAAAGTCTAGGTCGCGAACGTACCGGAACTTCCGCAGGAAATCGGCTTGCGCGTGTGGATCGTGTGTATTACCTTGGGGATGAACAGCCGAGCCCTCATCAGGGAACTCGAGGCGGCGGGGTGGGTGCTGGCGCGGACCCGGGGTTCGCACCACGTCTTCCGCCACGCCTCCCGTCAAGGCACGGTGGTCGTGCCTCATCCCCGCAAGGATCTCGGTCCCGGGCTGATCCGAGCGATCCGCCGGGCAGCCGGCATGGAGCGCCCCTGATGCACTACCCCATCGCGATCGAGCGCGGCGACGGAACCACGGCCTGGGGCGTCGCCGTCCCCGACCTCCCGGGGTGCTTCACCGCCGGCGAAACGCTCGACGAGGCCCTCGCGAACGCGCCTGAGGCGATCTGCGCGTGGATCGAGGAGCACATCGACCGGATCGGCGCCCCACCACCCCCGACCCCGATCGAGGCGCTCCAGCGTGACCGCAGGTGGCGGGGTTGGATCTGGGCGCTCGCGGAAGTCGACCTCGGCAAGCTCGCCGACCGCACGGAGCGGATCAACATCACGATCTCGCGGCGGCTGCTCAGGCGCGTCGACGCCTACGCGAAACGCATCGGCGAGACCCGCAGCGCCGTGCTCGCGCGGGGCGCGATCAGCGTCATGGGCGTGCAGGCGCCGTCCCCGCGCCGTCCCGCGCGCCCGCGGCGCTGAACGGCTCCCGCGCCTTCGCAGCGGCGAGGTCGAAGGTGGCCACCCAGAGCTGGCTCGACTTCTCGCCGTTGCCGCGCTGGCCGGTCCAGATCATCGTGCGGCCGTCGTGGCTGAACGCGGGCAGCACGTCGGCGCCGGGCGCCGTGGTGAGGCGGACGGCCCGCCCGGGCTCCTTCGCGTCGCGCATGAAGACCTCGTAGTTCGAATGCCCCACCTCGCTCGACGCGTAGGCGAAGTGCCGCCCGTCCGGGTGGTAGAAGGGGCACCAGTTCACCTGGTCGTTCTTCGTCATCGGGCGCTCGTTGGCGATGCCGGTCACCTTGCCCGACGGGTCGCGCACCAGGTCCGCGGCGTACACCTGCAGCAGGCTGTCGCCGGTGCGGTCGCTGCGGTAGATGATGCCGGAATCATCCGGCGTGAAGAAGGGGCCGCCGTCGTACCCGGGCGCACCCACGATGCGGCGCCGCTCGCCGGTGGGCATGTCGAGCACCCAGAGGTCGCCCTGAGTCTTCGGGTCGACCTGCGTGTAGAGCAGCGTGCGTCCGTCGGCCGAGAGGCTGCCCTCCGCGACGTAGCCGTCGCCGTCGCCGACCACGGGCCTCAGGGTCGACGCGGTGCCGTCCGCCGTGCGCAGGTCGCACTCGACGATCCGCATCTCGGGCGGGAACTGCCACCGGTACTTGCCCGTGCCGCGCTGGTACCCGGGCGTCTCGCGGTTCGAGGGCGGCACCACGGTGCTCCCGAACAGCACTCGGTCCGGGTCCTTGGGGTGGAACCAGCCGCAGGTGTTCGCGCTGCCCACGGGACTGATGCGTCGCACGTTCGAGAGCCCCGCGACGCGTCCCGCCCCGTCACGCACCACGTCACCCACGAACATCGCGTAGAAGTCGCCGGGCTCGGCGCCGTCGACGGGCCGCTCGATCGCCTGGAAGACCACGCGGCGGTCGTCGGGGCTGAAGTAGCTCTCGCCGGCCTTCACGAATCGATCCGGGAACGTGAGCTGCACGTGGTGCGTGAGCACCGGGGCCTCGGTGGCGCGCCAACCGGCCGGGCCGGCCGCGGGGGGCGCCGGCGGCGCGGGGGTCACGGCCGGCGTGGCCGGCGTGGCCGCGGATGC
>CAMDUT010000051.1 GCA_945877905.1 Phycisphaera mikurensis NBRC 102666
GGGTTGAGGATACGGCCGCGACGCTCAGCGCGGCCCGCGCTCCCAGAGCTCCCACACCATCGGGAAGCGCCACGCGCACCGGTGCGCGATCCCGAGCTCGCTCCGCGCCCGGTGAAGCCGATCCTCCCACCCCTCGGGCTGTGCGTGGAACTGCACCAGCACCGACCGGCAGCTCGCCAGTGCGCCGCAGCCGGCGAGCCGCTCGAGCACCTCGTACTCGCCGCCCTCGATGTTCAGCTTGAGGCAGGCCACGTCGCGGTGCGCCGCACGCACCCGGTCGACCACGTCCGCGACGTCGAGCACGCGGGCCTCGGCGGTGCCTCCGCCCCGTCCCTTGAATTCGGAGCTCGCCACCGAGTCGATCGCGAAGTGCGCGGTGCGCTCCGACCCCCCCAGCGCGGCCTCGTGGACCTCGACGCGCCGGTTGCTTGCGAACCGCGTGCGGCATGCCTGGGCGAACGCCGGGATCGGCTCGAACAGCTCGACCCGGCACCCGAACTTCACGAGCATCGCCGCGGCCCAGTCGCCCTCGAACCCGCCGGCGTCGATCACGACGTCATCGGTCGTGACGGGAAGCACGTGCAGGAGCTCGTTCCCGCCCGCGCGGTAGAAGTCCCCGACGGGGCCCTTGCGAGCGAGCCGTGCGCGGTCCTGCCCGGCCTGCAGCATGCGGATGAGCGTGGTGTGGAGTCCCATGGTGAACGCGGCCGGACGGCCGGGATCAGAACGTACCCCATTCCGGCGGCAGGCAGTCGGCGTTCACGAAGTTGTCCGCCGCGCGCACCTCGCCGGGGCCGCGGGCATGCCGCCCGTGCGCAAGCCATGCGCCCCACCAGTAGAACGAGCTGTTGTTGAAGACATGGTGCCGGCACCGGGCCATCAGCCAGAGGTTGGCCAAGGCGCCGCGGAAGCCCGCATCCTCGGTGATGAAGGTCGTTCCCGGCGGAAGCCCCAGCGAGTCGAGCGCCGGGGCACGGTGGGTGCAGAAGACGAACACTCGGGCGCCAGGCGCGCTGGACACGACGTCGGCGATCGCCGCGGCCTGCACCGAGAGCGGCTTCATCCGGCCGTCGCGCGCGTTCGCGGCGGGGTTGCGGTCCTCCTCGTAGAGCCGCACGCCCACGGCCACCGAGTCGCACGCGGCCATCTCGTCGCCGAGCGCGCACATGCGCACGTCGTCCGGCCTCGGGGGCTGCAACTCGTCGCGCAGCTCGCGCGCGATGCCATCGAGATAGCGAGCGCTCTGCCAGTAGCCCTTCATGAAGGTCGTCCGCCGCACTCGGAAGGACGCAGCCTCGGGAAGGAAGCGCTGCGCCGTCTCGGCGAGGAAGTCGCCCCAGGGCGCGCGGCGCACGAGGGTTCGCCTCCCAAACCGCAGCGGCTTACACCAGCCGTCGGCGATGCCCACGGCCCGCTCGGCCGCGGTCGCGAGGCGTGCACGGACCCCGAGCGGCGCGAGTTCGTACGTCCGCCTGAAGCGCCGGTCTCGCGCGAACCCGGTGCGGTCGTCGAGCGCCAGTTCCGCCCCCGAAGCGCGCGCGAGCGCCGTGCCCGCGGCGTACTGGAAGAGCTGGTTGCCGAGCCCGCCCTTGAGTTGCACCACGAGCTTGGTTCCCATGTCGGTGCCTGCGGCGATGGCGGGAGACTAGCCTAGGATGGTCCCGCTTCAGGGGCTTCCGCATGCGAGTCGAGGCGCTCATCATCAGCATGCGCGACCAGCCTGCGCGCGAGGCGCAGGTGAAGGCCATACGCGCGGCGTGCCCCGTTCCGAGCAGCGTGGTGGCGGCGGTCAACGGCCGTGCGCTCGGCGACGCGCAGCGTGCACGGGCCTTCTCCGCGGCGCGCCACCGTCCGGCGTACCCGTTCCCGCCGCGCCCGGGCGAGATCGGGTGCTTCCTGAGCCATCGCGCCGCGTGGCGGACGATCATCGACCGCGGGCTCGAGGCCGCGCTCATCCTCGAGGACGACGTCGAGCTCCGCCGCCCGCGGTTCGACGCGGCGCTCGCCTTGGCATGCGAGGCCTCGCGCACGCACGGGCTGGTCCGCCTGCCGCTCATGGAGCGCGCGGGCGCGGCGGCGCGTGCGCGCGCGGTGCCGTCGGTCTTGCGTCCCGTCGTGCTCCCGCTCGGGACGCAGGCGCAGGTGGTCTCCGCCGCCGCCGCCCGCCGTCTCCTGGAGGTGTCCGAGCCCTTTGATCGCCCGATCGACGTCTTCCTCCAGATGCGTTGGGTCACCGGGGTTCCTTCGTGCGTGGTGTCGCCGTCCGGCGTGCACGATGCGACGGCGCACGTGGGCGGGTCGACCATCCAGGCGCGCGGAAAGCCCTTCGGCGAGATGCTCGCGCACGAGATCCGGCGCCCGATCTACCGGGCGGCGATCCGGGCCCTCGGCGTGCGTGCGTGGATCACCGGCTCACCGCACGGAGGCGCGTAGCGATCGCATGGGCGTCGCGTTCCTTCCCTATCGCGTGCCTTCGCGCCCGTTCACGCGGCTCGCGGGCATCGCGCTCGCGGGATGCGAATGGCGCGATTCGCGCGACCCGGCTCCGCCTACGGTCGCGGGCCTCGGCCCGGACGACCACCTCGTGGTCAGGGTTTCCTCGAAGGCGGTCCTCGCGCGGCTCCGCGGGACGCGATGCCGCGTCTCGCTCTGGCTGCGCGAGCCGCCCTGCGTGCAGGGGCGCTTCTATTCGATGATGCCATGGATCGCGGGCCGCTGGCACCGCGTCCTCACGCACCAGGCCTCGCTCGCAGCACGTTGCTGCAATGCGCTGCTGGTGCCGCACGGAGGCACGTGGATCCCGCGTGCGGTCGACGCCGCGGCACCGCGCGCCGGGCGCATCGCCATGATCGCGTCCTCGAAGGCCTCGACCGATGGCCATCGCCTGCGCCACCGCATCGCGGAGTGGGCGCGCGCTGCGGTGCCCGACATGGCGCTCCTCGGGCGCGGATATCGCGCGCTCGAGGACAAGGCCGACGGGCACCTGCCGTTCATGTACTCGGTGGTCATCGAGAACGGCTCGTATCCCGGCTACTTCACCGAGAAGCTGGTCGACTGCCTGCGCTGCGGCAGCGTCCCGATCTACTGGGGCGATCCCGAGGTCGCGCGGCATTTCGACATGGACGGGATTATCGCGTGCCGCGACGAGGGCGAGCTCCGCGCGGCGATCATGGGGGCGGATGCCGCCGGGTTCGAGTCATGCCTGTCGGCACGGCTCGCGAATGCTGCGATCGCCGAGCGTTTCGCCGATCCATTCTCGCTGGCGGCGGCCGCGCTCCGCGGCGGGTGACGCCGTCGTCGCTCAGCCTCCCATCAGGCTTCGCACCAGCGCCGCCGGGTGGTGCTCCTTCGCGAGCTCCTGCGCCGCATCGCGAGCCGCGGCCGACACGCGGTCCCAGTGGTCGATGCACTCGCCGGCCGCCGTGGCGAGCGCCGCCGCCGTCCACGAGGGCATCACGCGCCCCGCGCCGAAACGCTCGACGAGGCCAGCCTGCCACGTCCCCGCCGTCGCCACCACGGGGCTCCCGTGGAGCAGCGCGTCGAGCGCGATGCCGCTGACGTTGTCCGCGAACTTCGCCGGGTCGTACGGCGTGAGCGTGACGGCGCCCCGGAAGCGCTGCGCGTAGGCGCGCGCATCGGGCGCCTCGGGGTCCATCCGCAGCGCCGGGTATCCGCACGCGCGGAGCGACTCGAGCGCGGCCGACTCGCGGCGCCCGCTCACTCCGCCGCGGCGCTTGCCGGTGGTCTGGACGAGCACCGGGGGGCACGGCACGCGAGCGGCGAGCATCGGGAGCGCGCCGGTGAGCCGCTCGATGCCCTTGTTCATCCGCACGGCGCCGGCCATCAGGAGGTGCCGGAACGGAGACGGCGACGTGTCGCGGGCCATGGCGCGGACCGGGTACGGGATGCACTCCACGTTGCGCCAGCCGGTCCTCCGCAGGAACGCCGCCGTCACCTCGGTGGGCGCGATCGCACGCGCTTCGCGGCGCACGCGCATGCACGCGGCGATCGCGAGGCGCTCGACGAGGCCGCTCTCGCGCCAGTGGAAATAGAGGCACGCGTGCCGCGGTTCGATGCCGGTGGCGCGCACCGCGCCCTCGAGCCGCAGGACGTCGGTGTGCCGCGCGGTCAGGAGGAGGAAAGGCTCGCGTCGCTCGAGGCACTCCCGCAGCACGCGCCGCTCCGCGCGCTGTCGCCCCACGAGGCGGAAGGGACGCTCCACCCGCACGTGCGGCGCGTCGGCGAGCACCGAGTCGGGCAACGCCTCGTCGCACAGTACGATCATTTCGTCCCCGGGCGACGTGCACGAAGCAAGCGACCGCACGAACTCGGCGTAGTGCCCGTGCTCTCCGAAGAGGTTCGATTCGATGACGGTCAGGCGGGCCATGCGTCGTTCGTTGCCACGTTACCCCCATCCTGCGACGTCCCGCATCGCCCGCGATCCAGGCCCATGACCACGCCCAACCCCTCCCCCAACCTCACCTGGCACCCGTCCGCCGACGCGTCCGCCGCCCTCCGCCGCGCGTGCCTCGGCCACCGCGGCGTCACCGCCTGGCTCACGGGGCTCTCCGGCTCCGGCAAGAGCACCATCTGCGTGGACGTGGAGCGCCGTCTGCTCGAGGCCGGCATCGCCGCCGCGCGCCTCGACGGCGACAACCTGCGGCACGGGCTCAACGCCGACTGCGCGTTCGACGCGGCCGGGCGCGCCGAGGCCGTGCGCCGCGCGGGCGAGGCGGCGGCGCTGCTTTCGGGCGCCGGGCTCGTCACGCTCGTCGGGATGATCAGCCCGTACCGCGCCGACCGCGACCGGGTGCGCGCACGGCACGCCGCGTGCGGCGTCGCGTTCCTCGAGGTGTTCGTGGACGCGCCGCTCGCCGTGGCCGAGTCGCGCGACCCGAAGGGGCTGTACGCACGCGCGCGCGCCGGCGAGATCCGCGGCTTCACGGGGATCGACGACCCGTACGAGGCGCCGTCGGCGCCCGAGGTCCGGCTGTCGACCGGCGAGCGGGGCGCGGAAGATTGCGCGCAATCGCTCTTCGACGCGATCGTCTCCGCCGCACGCGGGGAATGATCCCCGCAACGAACGTGCAATGCACACCGCATTGCAGTATCTTGGCCGGGATGAGTGAGTCCCACACCACGAAGTCCAAGCGCACGCACCCCGCCAAGTCCCATGCCCGCACCAAGCGCGCCGCGAAGGCGCCGCGCAAGCACGTGAAGGCGCAGCGCATCTCCGACGAGATCCGCACGCTCGCCGCCGAGGTCAAGGACCTTCGCTCGCTGCGCTCGAAGTACGAGCAGCTCATGACCGAGCACAACGGGCTCCTCGGCGCCCTGCGCGAACTGTCGACCGAGCTCGCCGGCGACGCCCGCGCCGCGTGGAACGACTACCGCAAGGGCCGCGGCGCCGCCGGCGCGCTCCCGGGCCGCACGCGCGTGCGGGCCCCGAGCTCAGAGGTCGACTCGATGACGGCCAAGCTCATGGCATCGCTTCCCTCCGCGTGGAGCACCAAGGACGAGATCTGCAAGGGCGCGGGCCTCGAGCCGAAGGCCGCGAACTCCGCGTTCCGGCGGCTGGTGCTCGGCTACCGGCGCGACGGCAAGAAGGTGGCCGCGGCGCTCGAGTCCAACGGCAAGCGCGGCACCGAGGGTCGGTACCGCAAGCGCTGAGCGCGCGGTGCGGCCGCAGCGCGGGCGCCTCGCGCGCCCGCGCCGTGCGCGCCCGCAGGCCATCCGCCATGCCCGACGACCTCCTGCGCCGCATGCACCACGCCGCGGCCGCCGCACGCGCGGCGGCCGCGGCGATCGCGTCGGTGGGTGATCCGGCCGCACTCGCCGCGGGCGCGGTGATGGACAAGGGTGCGGCTGGCCCCGCCACCGTCGCCGACCTCGCCGGCCAGGTGGCCGCGATCCGCGCGCTGCGCTCCGTCGAGGGCCCGCGCTGCCGCATCATGGCGGAGGAGAGCCTCGAGGAGGTGGATCGCCTCGGCGGCGAGGCGCTCGTCGAACGCGTCGTCAGCGCGCTCGCGGGCGCGGGGCTCGCGCTCTCGCGCGACGAGGTGCGCGACACGCTCGCGTCCGGCATCGACGCAGGCGGCGCCGACGGCGAGTGCTGGGCGATCGACCCGCTCGACGGAACGAAGGGCTACCTGCGAGGCGGCCAGTTCGCGATCGCGGTGGGGCTGCTGCGCGACGGGACGCCCGTCGCCGGCGCGGTGGCGGCGCCTCGGCTCGCCGCGCACGGCACCGATGCCGGCACGGGCACGGTGTTCCTCGCGGCCGCGGGGCAGGGCGCGTGGCAGGAGCCGCTCGCGGCTGCCGGTGACGCGCGCGCGCCGATCCGCGCACGCGCGTGGTCGCGCGGTGACGCCATCCGCCTCGGCGGCAGCGTCGAGCGCGCCCACAGCGCCTCCGACGTGCTGGAGGCCGCGGCCGCGGCGCTGGGGCCGGTGATGCCGGTGCGCGTCGACAGCCAGGCGAAGTACGCGCTGGTGGCGCGCGGCGACGCCGATGCGTACGTCCGCCGCAGCCCGTCGCCCGGCTACCGCGAGTGCGCGTGGGACCACGTCGCGGGCGCGTTGGTGGCCCGCGAGGCGGGCTGCACCGTGACCGACGTGCACGGCCGGCCGATGGACTTCGGCGGCGGCCGCCGGCTCGCGGCGTCCGAGGGCGTCCTCTGCGCCGCGCCCGGGCTGCACGCCGCGCTGCTCGCGGCGCTCGGCGGCTGACGCGGGGCGTGCCCGCGGATCGTGTAAAACCCGCTCCATGCCTCGCATCGCGCTCGTCGGCGGCTTCGGCGACCTCGTCGTCAAGCTGCGTGGATCGCTGATCGCCGCCCTCCGCGCCGCCGGCCACGAGGTGGTGGTGTGCGTGCCCGCGCCGTCGGCCGAGGCACGCCCCGGCGTCGAGGCCGGTTTGCGCGAGCTGGGCGCGCGGCTGGTCGAGTCGCCGCTGGTGCGGTCGGGCACCAACCCGCTGGGCGAACTGGCCCTCGCCACCTGGTACGCGGGCTTCATGGAGCGCGAGCGCCCGGACGCGGTGCTTGCCTACAACCCGAAGCCCGTCTTCTACGCCGTGCCGGCCGCGCGCCGCGCGGGCGTGTCAACGGTGGTCGCGATGATCAGCGGCCTCGGCTACGCGTTCACGAGCCAGGAACTGAAGGCCCGCGCGCTGGCGCTGGTGGCCATGAGCCTCTACCGGCGTTCGCTGCCGCTGGCCGACCGCGTGGTGTTCCAGAACGCGGACGACCGGCAGATGTTCGAGCACCTCGGGCTCCTCGGCGGCGTGCGCGACGTGCAGCAGATCCCGGGCTCGGGCGTCGACCTCGCGCGCTTCGCCGAGGCCCCGCTGCCGGCAGGCGGCCGCGTCGAGTTCCTCTTCGTCGGGCGCCTGCTGCGCGACAAGGGCGTCGTGGACTTCGTCGACGCCGCGCGCGCGCTGCGGGCGCTGCGCACCGACGACGAACGCTTCGGGTTCCGCATCGCGGGCTTCCTCGACGAGAACCCCTCGGGCGTCGCGCGCGCGGAGCTTGATCAGTGGACGAGGTCCGGCACGGTGGAGTGGCTTGGCCGCCTGGAGGACGTGCGCCCCGCGCTGGCCGCGTGCGCGGTGTTCGTGCTGCCGAGCCACCGCGAGGGGATGCCGATGGCGGCGCTCGAGGCCATGTCCACGGGGCGCGCGGTGGTGACGTGCGACGTCGCGGGCTGCCGCGAGGCCGTGGTCGACGGCGAGAGCGGCATCCTGGTGCCGCCGCGCGCACCGGCGGCGCTCGCGGTCGCGATGGAGCAGTTCCTGGAGGACCCGACGCTGGCCTCCCGCATGGGCCGCGCCGCGCGTGCCCGCGCCGAGCGCGAGTTCGACAGCGTGAAGGTCAACGCCCGGATGATGGCCGCGCTGGGCGCGTGATTCCGCGGGCCGCATGCCCCCGGCCGCGCGCCCCGCTCACCGCGCCGCGAACCCGATGACGCGACCCGGGGCGTTGCCGATGTCGCGGCACACCTCGCTGTACATGTAGCCGTCGACGACCTTTCCGTACATGACGAAGTTGCGGCTCCCGTCCTGGCACCAGAAGTCGATGGTGCCGTCGTCGTTCCAGTCGCGCACGTCGAGGATGGGCTTGTTGGCGAAGCCCGCGCGCTTCACGCCGGCGCGGATGAACGTGCCGTCGTCGTCCTGGCCCATGTAGTCGATCTCGACGTCCTTGCCCTGCCAGATCAGGTCGGCCTGGCCGTCGCCGTTCGCGTCGCCGATGCCCGCCAGGCGCATGTTGCGCCCGCGCGAGGAGAGCAGCGGGTACGTCGCGGTGTCCCGGTCCACCAGCATCACGCGCACCGCGCCGGTGGTGCGCTCGCGCAGCAGCAGGTCCTCGGCGTTGCGCGCGGTGAACGCGCCCAGCGTGAGCTCCCAGTCGCCCTCGGGCAGCTCGAAGTCCACGGACGTGCTGATCGCGCCGCCCTCGATGGTCCACACCGTGACCTGGCGCGGGTCGTCGACGTCGCGGAGGAAGATCTCCTCCTTGCGGTCGCCGTCGGTGTCGGCCACGAGCACGGCCTCGTACCCGGCGGGCAGCGTGTCGATGGTGCGCGTCGAGACGATGGTGAACTCGTCGCGCTTCCAGTACTTGAGCACGTTGCCCGAGTCGACCCACACCACGTCGCCCGAGAGGTCGCCGTTGAGGTCACCGAGCCCCACGAGCGTCGCGCCCGCGGGGAGCCGGGTGAAGAACCGGAACTCGGGGCGCACGTTCGAGTGCTTGCCGTCGGTCTGGAGCAGGAAGATGCGGTCGCCGTTCACCGCGACGGCGCTGCCCTTGATCAGGCCCCACTCGTAGCGGATGGGGGTGAGCGGCGTCTCGATGGCGCCGGGGCCCGCGGTGATGCCCGTGGTGGGCGCACCGCCGCCGGTGATGCCGCCGCCGGTGCCGCCGCTGCCGTCGCCGGGGGCGTCGTCGCCGCCGGGGCGCCCGTCGGGGCCGAGCGGTCCCGCCACGGGTCCGGCCGCGTCGCCGGGCTCCTGGCCCACGGGCGCGAGCTTGAACTCGAACGGGAAGACGGTGCCGAGCTGGCCGGTCGGCGTGTCGGCGCCGCACAGCGAGAACATCGGCAGCGTCGGCGCGGTCGCGATCGAGCGGCCCATGCTGGAGTTCGAGGTGACCACCGACGGGCTCCACAGGTCGCCCGAAACCGGGCCCGAGGACCGGATGGCCCAGCCCGCGCCCGGGCGCCGCGTGAACGCGAAGCCCGCGCCGGCGTTGGCGATCTGCGTGAACGTGATGCCGTCCTTCCCCACCGCGCTGGCGATGGCGGTCTCGTAGCCGGGCGCGCCCACCATGACCTGCGGCGGGTCCGTGTCGCTCATCGCGACCGCGTAGCCGAAGTTGTTGTTGACGTTGTCGCTGCGCGGAAGCAGCGTCCCGTCGAGGGTCCACGTCGAGCCGCCGTTGGAGCTCGCGTAGACGAACGCGAGCCCGTTGCCCGCGCGCTGGGTCGTCGCGCCGCTCGTGGCCGTGGGCGAGCCGACCGCGACCCACTTGGAGTCGTCGCCGTCGAAGCACGCCACCGACGAGCCGTAGCCGCCGCCCGCCGCCACCGTCGGCGCCGTGAGCCGCGTCACCTCGGTCCAGTCCTCGCCCGACTTCGGGCGCGTGTAGACGATCGCGCTGCCGGCGTTGATGCGGCCCTGAACGTCGTCGTTCTGCACGCCCACCACCAGCACGTTGCCGCTGACGGCGACCTTGGTGCCGCTCTGGTCGTTGGCGCCGCCGCCCGCGGGCTCGATGCGCTGGTCCTGGCGGTAGGTGCCGTCCTCACGGCGGTCGAACATGAACACGGCGCCCGTGTTCGAGTCGCCGAAGAGCGGGCATCCCACTGCGATGGTGCCGCGGTTGATCGCGACGCTGAAGCCGAACTGGTCGATCGCCGAGAGCGTCAGCGGCGCCAGCACCTGCGATGGCGCGCGCGTCTCCTCGCCGAAGCCGAGCGCCTCGGCCGACGCGCCCCAGCCGTCCTTCTCCCTGCGGTAGACGAACGCCGCGCCCGCGAACGACTGGTTCCGCGAGTAGCCCCACGCGCCCACCACGATGTCCTCGGTCTCGGAGTCGATGCCGACGCTGCAGCCGGTCTGCATCAGCGCCACCTCGGGGCCCACCAGGCGCTGCAGGAACGTCCACTCGCCCGTGGCGTCGTTGAGCTCGAACACGAACGCGGCGCCGGCGCCGTTGAAGGACGTGGCCTCGTCGGTCTCGGGGTCGTTGAACGTGAGCCGCACGTCGGGCGCACCGATCACCGCGTAGCGGTCCGACATCGCCATCGAGAAGCCGAAGCGGCACCCGGCCTGCGGTGCCGCGTCGCTCTCGGCGGGAACCACCAGCCGCGACCCAGGCACCCACGCGACGATCTTCTCGGGGCCCTGCGCGGCGGCCGGGGCGAGGATCGCAAGCGCGGCGGCGCAAGCGAGGGCGGGGAATCGGAAGTTCGTGCGGTTCATGGGGTTCGGGCGCGGCGCCCTCACAAGTATCTATGATTCCAGGGTCGGCTCCGGATCGGTCGGGCTGACGAAATTCGCCCAATTGCCCCAATATTCGCCCCCGAAGGGCGTTTCGCCGGAATGCGTCGCCCGTTGACGGGCGTCGGCAGTGCTGAATGTCCGAGAACCAGGAGCACCCCATGCGCACGCGCACGTTCATCGCCCGTTCCTCGCGCCTCTCGTCCACCACGAGCGGCCTGCTCGCGGTGACGGTGGCCGCGGTCGCTCTCACGACGGCCGATGCGCTCGCCATGCAGGCGCCCGCGCAGGGTGCCGGGCAGGCCCAGGATGGCGGTGGCGGCGGCGGTGGTGGTCGCGGCCAGGGCGGCGGTGGCGGCGGCGGCGGCCGAGGTCGCGGCGGGATGTTCGGCGGCATGGGTCGCGGCATGGGAATCCAGAACCAGTTCCGCGAGGCCTTCGAGCCCGACTTCGTGCGGCGCGACATCCCGCTCTTCAAGGAGCAGCTCTCGCTCGAGGACGCGCAGATGGTCATCGTCGAGCAGCTCATGCGCGACTACGAGGATGCCTTCGAGCCCGCGCGCGAGGCCATGATGGAGCAGATGCAGGACATCGGCCGCCAGATGATGGCCCCGATGATGGGCCCCGAGATGCAGCAGCGCTGGCAGGAGACCATGCAGGCCGCGCGCGACCAGATGGAGCAGATGGCCGCCGAGAAGGGCGGCGAGCTCACGCCCGAGGAGCGCCAGCGCTTCTTCCGCGAGCAGATGGAGAAGATGGGCGAGACGGTCCGCGCCGAGATGAAGACGAGCGGGGCCTTCGACCAGATGCGCGCCTCGCTCGGCGAGATGGTCACCGACTTCAACGCGTGGCAGGGCACGAAGTCCAAGCTGCGCGCCGGCTTCGTCGACGGCATGAAGGCCGCGCTCTCGGAGCCGCAGTCGCAGAAGTGGCCCGCGTTCGAGCGCTTCCTGTCGCGCGAGAAGACGCTGCCGCGCTCGACCATCAGCGGCGAGGGCGTCAACCTCTTCATCGTGCTCGACGAGGCCGGGCTCTCGAAGGAGACGTTCGCGAAGCTGCAGTCGATCATGGACGAGTACGAGCTCCAGCTCGACGCGGCCCTGAAGGCGCGCAACGACTTCCTCGGCTCCAACGAGGCGAAGTACCTCGAGGCGATCCAGTCGGGCGATTCCGACGCCGCCAAGCGCTTCGCGAACCGGGCCATGGAGCTCCGCCAGAAGGTGCGCGAGGTGAACGACCGCTACCGCGAGGCGATCTGCGGCCAGCTCGAGCAGGCCGACGCGACGCGCGTGCGCGCCGCGGCGCTGGCCGCGGGCTTCGAGCGCGTCTACGGCTCGAACCGCATGAAGCGCGCGTTCGAGGGCGCGCTGAAGCTCGAGGGCATCACGCAGGAGGTCGTCGATGCGATCAAGGCGCTCGAGGCGCAGTACGACCTCGAGGTCAGCCCGCTCAACGACCGCATCGCGCAGGAGATCCGCAAGGAGGAGCCCGCGCGCCAGACCGAGGAGATGGTCCGCGTCGTCGGGTTCCTCACGGGCGACGTCCCGATGTCGCAGATGTTCCGCGGCGGCCGCGGCGGCCAGGGCGATGCGGACGCGCAGTCGAACAAGCTGCTCGAGCAGCGCGGCGAGATGAACGACTCGTACATGAACCGCCTCGAGGCGCTCCTCACGCCCGAGCAGCGCGAGCAGCTGCCCCGCGGCGGCCGCGGCGGGCAGGGCGGCGGCATGGGCGGGATGTTCGGGGGCGGCGGCGGGCCCATCAAGCTCGCCGACATGCCCGAGCAGGCGCAGGAGCGCATGAAGCCGTTCGACAAGAACAACGACGGCACCATCGATGACACCGAGCGCGAGGCCATGATCCAGGAGTTCCGCCAGCGCTTCGGCGGCGGCGGCGGCGGTGGTGGTGGCGGTGGCGGTGGTGGTGGTGGCCGCGGCGGCAATGGCGGCCAAGGCGGCGGCGGTCGCGGCGGCAACGGTGGCGCGGCCGGCGGCAACGCTCCCCAGACGCCGAACTGAACCGGCGACGCACCTCGATCGTCTGATATCCATGCCCGGATTCCCCGTGATCGCTTCGATCGCGCGGAATCCGGGCTATGTTTCCGGCGTCCGGGCCGGCGCGATCCAGGAACCCCACGCGTGAAGACCCGCCTGCTCACGTTTCCCGCCGCCGCGTTCGTCGTCGCCCTGACGGCGCATGCGCACGTCGATGACCCGAAGGCCCGCGACCTGCTCCCGCCGGTGTACGGGCCGGTGTTCCGCGCGGCGGAGGGCGGGTCCGTCGCCGAGGCGTTCGACGCGTCCGGCATCCTGCTCAAGAGCTGGATCCCGCTCAACGGGTTCCCCGGCTCGCCCACCTCCGGAAACGACTGCTGGGGGCACGTGAGCCCCGCGGGCCGCGAGTACGCGATCATCGGCCTCTCGAACGGCACCGGCTTCGTCGACATCACCGACCCGGGCAACGCGCAGGTCGTGGGGCACGTCACGGGGCCCACCAGCCTGTGGCGCTGCGTCAAGACGTTCGGGCAGTTCTGCTACGCGGGCAGCGAGGGCGGCAACGGCGTCCAGGTGATCAGCCTCGCCAACATCGACGGGCTCTCGGCCGGCCCGCGCGTGTCGCTGGTGCGCGAGGTCGCGTCCACGGCCGCGACGCCCGCGACGCACACCGTCTTCGTCGACACCGCGAGCGGGTTCCTGTACCGCGCCGGCGGCGGCTCGAACGGGCTCCGCATCTACGACCTCAACGCCGACCCGTCGAACCCCGTGCTCGTGGGCGCGTGGAGCGACGTCTACGTGCACGAGGTGCAGGTGGTCACGTACTCGAGCGGGCCGTACGCGGGCAAGCAGGTGGCGTTCTGCTGCGGCGGCGCCAACAGCGGCTTCGTGAACACGGGCGTCTACATCGTGGACGTCACGAACAAGGCCGCGCCCGCGCTCATGGGCTTCGCGACGTACCCGGGCGCCAAGTTCTGCCACCAGAGCTGGCTGTCGGACGACCGCGCGCGCATCTACATCAACGACGAGCTCGACGAGGGCGACACGGTGGGCGTGACCTCGACCATCGTGATGAACGTCGCGAACCTCGCGGCGCCGTTCACCGAGGGTTCGTTCACGAACGGCAACCCGGCCATCGGCCACAACCTGTACATCGGCCCGGGCAACCGGCTGTACGAGGCGAACTACCGCAGCGGCGTGCGCGTGTTCGACCTGAACGCGAGCGCGTCGAACCCGCCCGAGATCGCGCACTTCGACACGTGGCCCGGCGACGACCTCCCGCAGTTCAACGGCCTGTGGAACGTGTGGCCCTGGTTCCCGAGCGGCACGTTCATCGGAAGCGACCTGAACCGCGGCCTCTTCGTGTGGCAGTTCGGCACGCCGCCGGTGTCGTTCGCGTACCCGGACGGGCTGCCTGCGCTGGTTCCCCCCGCGGGCGCGAGCGTGACGATCGAGGCGGTGCCCGCGGCGGGCCAATCCATCCCCGCCGGGGCGATGAAGATGCGCGTGAGCGTCGCGGGCGGCGCGCCCGTCACGGTGGCCATGCATGCGCTCGGCGCGAACCGGTACCGCGGTGCGTTCCCGCCGATGGCGTGCGGCGCCTCGGTCACGTACTCGTTCCTCGCGGAGCTCCCGTCGGGCACGTTCGCCGACCCGGGCGGCGACCGGGTCGCGACCGTGGCCACCGGCGAGCAGCTGGCGCTCGACGACCCGTGCGAGGCGCAGGGCGCGTGGGCGCTTTCGGCGGCGTCCGACACCGCGACGGCCGGCCGCTGGGTGAACGCTGACCCGGTGGGCACTGTCGCGCAGCCGGAGGACGACCGGTCGCCCGCGGGCACGCGCTGCTTCGTGACGGGCAACGGCGCCGTTGGCGGCGCGGCCGGGGCCGCGGACGTCGACGGCGGCACGACCACGCTCGTCTCGCCCGCGTTCGACGGACGCGGGGCCGGGGCGACCGTGTCCTACTGGCGCTGGTACTCGAACAACCAGGGGCAGAACCCGAACTCCGACACGATGCCCGTCTCGATCAGCGCCGACGGCGGTTCGACGTGGACGCTGCTCGAGGACGTGAGCGAGAACGCGGGCGCGTGGGTGCAGCGCTCGTTCCGGATCGCGGACTTCGTGGCGCCCACGGCCACCATGCGCCTGCGGTTCGTGGCGCAGGACGCCGGCGCGTCGTCGCTGGTGGAGGCCGCGGTGGACGACGTTCGCGTGTCGCGGCTCGAATGCGTCGGCCCGCGCCCGGCGGACCTCAGCGGCGACGGCGTGGTGGACGGCGTCGACCTCGGCATCATGCTGGGCGCATGGGGCGCCGGCAGCGGCCCGGCCGACCTGAACGCCGACGGCGCGGTTGACGGCGTTGACCTCGGCATGCTGCTCGGCGACTGGGGCGCGTGAGCCGGCGCTTCCCGCCGCGGCGCGCTTCGTGTTCAATGCGCGCATGCAGATCTCACGCCGACGCTTCGTCCTGACGTCGCTCGCGACGCCGTTCGTCTTCAGCACCGTGTCGGGCCTGCGCCGCGCGACGCCCTGGGCCAACGAGAAGCTGCGCGTGGCCAAGGTGGGCTGCGGCGGCATGGGCACGAACGACCTCATGGAGACGGCCGGCCACAAGATGGTCGAGATCGCCGCGCTCTGCGACATCGACCGTCGCCAGCTTGACGCGCTGCGCCTGGGCACCAAGGACGACAAGGGCAACGCCGTGGCCCCGCGCTTCCCCGGCGTGCCCGCGTTCGCCGACTGGCGCGAGATGTTCGCGAAGATGGGCGACCGGTTCGACGCCGTGGTCGTGAGCACCGCCGACCACATGCACGCGCCCATCGCGATGGCCGCGATGAACATGGGCAAGCACGTCTACTGCCAGAAGCCGCTCGCGCACGGCGCGTGGGAGAACCGTCGGCTCGCCGAGGTCGCCGCGGCGAACCCGAAGCTCGTCACGCAGATGGGCACCCAGCGCATCGCCACGCAGTGGCGCAAGTGGGGCGGGAAGCTCCTGCGCGACGGCGTCATCGGCCCCGTGAAGGAGATCCACGCGTGGACCAACCGTCCCGCCGGATGGTGGCCGCAGGGCAACGCGCGTCCCGCGGGAAGCGACCCCGTGCCCGAGTGGCTGTCGTGGGACCTGTTCCTCGGGGTCAGCCAGTCGCGCCCGTGGAAGGACGGCTACACGCCCTTCAACTGGCGCGGCACGATCGACTGGGGCACCGGCGCGTTCGGCGACATGGGCTGCCACATGCTGGACGTCCCGTTCTACGAGCTCGAGCTCGGCATGCCGCTCACCGCGCGCTGCACCCCCGTGAAGGCGTCGAAGGACCAGTTCCCCGAGAGCGAGGCCGTGGTGCTCGCGTACGGCCCCACGCCGAAGACCTCGAAGGACGGGCTCACGCTCAAGTGGTACGACGGCGGCCAGTTCCCCGACTTCAAGGCCATCGGCCTCCCCGACGGCTGGGAGGGCGGCAAGGAAGGCCAGGACGTCGTCAAGGGCGACGGCGGCGTCATCCTCGTCGGCGAGAAGGGCATCATGTGGTTCCCGATCGAGTACGCGTGGGCGCGCGTCTTCGTCGACGGCAAGGCGGTCGAGCTCAAGCCCGAGGAGCAGCGCCGCACCAACCACTGGCACGACTGGGTCGACGCGTGCGTCGCCGGCCGCAAGGACGCGTGCGTCTCGCGCTTCGAGAAGGGCGGCCGCATGTGCGAGAGCCTCTCGGTGGGCGCGATGAGCGCGCTCGAGCCGGGCAAGGTGCTCGACTACGACGCGGCCACGTGCACGTTCCGCAACAGCCCCGAGGCGAGCGCCATGCTGCGCCGCACCTACCGCGACGGCTGGAAGGTGGACAACCTCTGATGCGCGCCGCGTCCTTCGCGGCCGCGGTCGCGGCCTGCGCCGCGCTGGCCGGCTGCACCGCACGGCTGGCCGACCTCG
>CAMDUT010000052.1 GCA_945877905.1 Phycisphaera mikurensis NBRC 102666
CGCGGTCATACTGCATGAACGCGAGCTCGTAGGCCGAGTCGATCTCCCGCGCGGCGACGCGGTACGACTCGCGCGCGGCGAGCGCGGCACCGTACGCGGCCACCGACCGTTCCACCTGGTTGACCGCGGTCAGCACGGCCTGCTGGTACTGCAGCAGTGCGTCGAGCGCGCGCATCTTCGCCTGGATCACTCCCGCCTCGGCACGCCCCGTGAGGATGTTCATGAAGTTCCACGTGACCGCGGGCGTGATGCCGTAGGTCATGTTCGACGAGACGTCCGTCAGGTTCGCGAAGTCCGGCGTCTGGATGATGAAGTTGCCGTTGAACGTGAAGCGCGGCAGGTACTCGGCCTGCGCGACGCCGATGCCCGCGGTCGCCGCCTGCAGCCTGCGCTCGGCGGCGTCGACGTCCGGACGCCGCGCGAGCAGGGTCGCCGGCACGCCGATCGCGACGGGCGTGTCGCAGGCCGGGATGGGCCGCACCGGCTCGAGGATCCCGCGCACGCGGCCCGGGGTCTCGGCGAGCAGGATCGCGATGCCCGCCACCTGCTGCGCGATCAGCGCGTCGAAGCGTGCCGCGTCGCCGAGGGCCGACGCGCGCCGCGACCGGATCTCGGCGAGCTCGGTCTTGGAGCCCACCTGCGCACGCACCTTGGCCTCGATGGCGAAGAGCAGCTTGTCGTACCCGGCCGCCAGCCGGAGGATCGCCGCGCGCTGGGCCTGGAGCTGCCGCAGCGTCACGTACGCCGTGGCGACCTCGGCGCGCACGCCGACGAGCACGCCGCGGTACTGCGCCGCGCTCGCCTGCAGGTTCGACACGCCCGCCTCCACCTGCCGGCGCAGCGCGCCCCACACGTCGACCTCCCACGCGGCCGAGGCCACGTTCCATTGCCAGTTGCTGAAGCCCTGCCTCAGGGCGTCCGGGTTCGGGACGCCGATCTGGTTCGCGTCGACGCGCCGCCTGCTGTAGGCGAGCCCCGTGTTGATGTCGGGGAACAGCTTCGAGAAGTCGATCGTGTACTGCGCGCGGTACGTCTCGATCGCGAGCAGCGCGCGCCGCAGGTCGATGTTCTGCAGGTCGACGCGAGCGACGAGGTCGTTGAGGATCGGGTCCTCGAGCGTCACCCACCAGCCCTCGGTGCGCGCCTCGGCGCCGGTGACGCCGGCCGGCGGCCGCACCGAGAAGCGTTCGCCCACCTCCATCTCGGGGGTCTGGTGGTCCGGGCCTATGGCGCAGCCCGCGACCGTCGCGCACAGCGCGAGCAGGAAGGCGATGCGGATGCGGCGGGTCATCCGCGGAGTGTATTCAGGGCCCGTCAGGCCACCGCGCGGCGCGCGTTCCCGGAGAGGATGCGGTTCGCGTAGGTGTCCATCGCGTCGCGCAGCTGCTCGAAGCTGTCGAGCACGTAGAGGATGGGCTGGTAGTGGTCGATCTCGAAGCTCGTCGAGCAGACCGTCTCGAGGTCGAAGGGCCGCCTGTCGACGCCCGGCGCGTCGAGGGCGTGCTTGCTCTCGCCGGGGCTCGAGATCAGGCCGCTCCCGTAGAGCTTCAGCGCGCCGTTCTCGCGGATCAGCCCGAACTCGACCGTGAACCAGAAGAGCCGCGCCAGGCGCTCGGTGTGGACGGGGTCGTCGGTCGTCAGCGCGGCCTTGCCGTAGGTCTGCAGGAAGTCGGCGAAGGTCGGGTCGGCGTGCAGCGGCACGTGGCCGAAGATGTCGTGGAAGATGTCGGGCTCGGGCAGGTAGTCGATCGACTCCTTCGGCCGGATCACGATGGTGGTCGGGAACTCGCGCCGCGCGAGGCACGCGAAGAAGGCCTTCGCGGGCAGGTAGCCGGGCACGGCCTTGCTCTGCCAGCCCGTGAGCGGCATCAGGAAGGTGTTCACCGACTTGGGCCCCTCGAGGTAGGGGATGTGGTCCCGGACGAGCTTGATGCTGCGTGCGCCCGAGAGGTAGACGCCGCTCGCATGGTCGGCCAGGTAGGCCATCTGGCGGTCGTAGAGGGTGCGCCAGGTCTCCTGGTTCTCCTCGGTGTAGCCCGCGTAGTTCTGGTCGATGTAGGCGCGCGTGATGTCGTTGAACCCGGGCTCCCCGAAGCGGTTGGCGTACTCCTGCGCCTCCCGGCCCTTCGGCCCGTCGATCATCGCGTGGTTGAGGCTTCCGGACATCGTGTTCGCCATGCGTTGGTCCTCTCGGTGAGCCCCAAGTCTATCGGTGCGTGCGTGCGCGGCGAAGCGGGCGCGGCGTCTCAGCCCGCCGCCGCGACGCCCAGCCACGCGAGAGGCTCGTCCGGCGACGCCCAAGGCGCGGGCGCGGGGATTCGCGCGATGCCGAGCGTCGAGCGCACGTCGATGCCCCAGGGGTCGACGCCCACCACCCGCGGGTCCGCCAGCCGGTGGCCGCCGGCCGCCTCCGCGGCGCGGGCCACCGCTTCCAGCCCCGACGCGTTCAGCGCCTTGCAGAGCGCGGGCTCGCGGGCCGCGAACGGGTTCTCGCGCGCGAGGGCGCCGCCGTCGATGAAGTAGCCGTGCCACCGCGCCGCGTCGACCGACATGCGCGCCCAGCGCACGTCCGGCGGCTCGCCGTGGTAGATGCACCACCGGTCGCACAGCGCGCCGTGGGGACCCGACTCCTCGATCTGCTCGAGCGTCACCTGCACCTGCATGCCGTCGTCCGAGTCGTCGGGCAGCTCGAGCACCACGTCGACCGCGCGCAGCATGGCGACCATCACGCTCGCGACCAGCGACCCGTCGGGGCCGGGGGCCACGCGGATCTCGATGCGCTCGCCGTCGAAACGGATCTTCCCCGCAAGGTGCGCGCGCAGGAACGCGTAGGCCTCGTCGGCGGTGGTGTCGCTCATCGTGCGCAATCGTAACGGCCCCTACGATGTGGGCGTGACGCACCTGTGCGTGTCCATCCCGGTCGACGCGGCCGATGCGGTCGACTCCGCGCTCGCGGCCGCCGCGCTCGCCGCCGAGCGCGGCGCGACGATGGTCGAGTGGCGCGTCGACGCGATGGCGGACGCGCTCGGCGGGCAGGCCGCGCTGCCGCACGTGCGCGCGCTGGTCCGCGGCGCGCCCGTGCCGTGCATCGTCACCGTGCGCGGCGCGCGCGAGGGCGGCGAGTGGCGCGGGGGCGACGACGAACGCGTCAGCCTCCTCGAGGCCCTCTGCGCCGCGTCGGCGCCGGGCGAGGCCCCGGCGTACGTCGACTTCGAGCTCGCCGATTTCGCGCGCAGCGCGAACCTCCGGCAGAAGGTGGAGCTCTGCGTGGCCCACCCCGGGCAGGTCCGCGACGTCGGCACGCGGCTCGTCCTCAGTGCCCACGGCATCGAGGGCCGCCCCGCCGACCTCGTGCGCTCGGTGGCGGCGATGGCCGACGCCCCGGCGTGCGCCGTGGCGAAGGTGGCGTGGACGGCGCGCAGCGTGCGCGACTGCGTCGAGGCGTTCGAGCTGCTCCTGGCGCGCCCGAAGCCGATGGTGGCGCTCTGCATGGGCGAGGCCGGCGTGATGACCAGGGTGCTCGCGCCGAAGTTCGGCGCCTTCCTGACGTTCGCGCGCGCAGGTGGGCCCGGCGACGCGCACGGCGCCGCGGCGGTGGCGGTCGGCACCGCCGCGGGCCAGCCGACGGTCGCGGAACTGGTGGAGCGCTACGGGTTCGGGCGGATCGGCCCGCGCACGCAGGTGTTCGGCGTGGTGGGCTGGCCGGTGGCGCACTCGCGCGGCCCCGAGGTGCACAACGCGTGGTTCCGCGAGCGCGCCCAGGACGCCGTCTACGTGCCCATCCCCGTGGCGCCCGGCTGGGAGTCGTTCAAGGCGAGCATGTCCGAGCTCCTCGCGTTCAGGGCGCTCGACTTCCGCGGCGCGAGCGTGACGCTGCCGCACAAGGAGCACTTGGTGCGCTTCGTGCGCGAGTCCGGCGGCACGGTCGACGCGATCGCCGCCCGGATCGGCGCGGCGAACACGCTGTGCGTCGGCCCGGGCGGCGCGCTCCGCTGCACCAACACCGACGCGCCCGCGGCGGTCGACGCCCTGGTCGCGGGCATGGGCATCGAGCGTGCCGCGCTTCGCGGCCGGCGCGTGGCGGTCATCGGCGCCGGCGGCGTCGCGCGCGCCGCGGCGGCGGGGCTCGCCGACGAGGGTGCGACGGTCGTCGTGTTCGCGCGCCGCGATGACCGCGCGCGCGCGATGTGCGAGGACCTCATGCGCGGCGCGGGACCCGGCGGCGCGTGCGGCCCCTTCGAGGGCAAGGTCGTCGCCGGGCACGAGGGCGAGCTCGGCTGCGGATGCTTCCACGCCTTCGTGAACTGCACGCCCGTCGGCATGGAGGGCGGGCCCGACCCCGAGGGCAACCCGCTCGAGGACGTCGCGCTCGACGGCGCGGTGACCGTGATGGACACCGTGTACGCGCCCCGCGAGACCCCCATGCTCCGCGAGTCGCGCTCGCGCGGCGCGCGCTGCGTCGACGGGCTTGCCATGTTCATGGGCCAGGCGCGGCGGCAGTCGAGCCTGTGGGCCGGGCTATCCTGACCCGATGCTCTCCTACCGCACGGCCGGCGAGTCGCACGGGCCGACGATGCTCGCGATCGTCGAGGGATTGCCCGCCGGCCTGCGGGTGGACACGGACTTCATCGATGCCGAGCTCGCGCGCCGCCAGGGCGGCTACGGGCGCGGCGCGCGCCAGCGGATCGAGACCGACCGCGTGCGCATCCTCACGGGCGTGCGCGCGGGCGTGACGCTCGGCTCGCCCGTCACGCTCGAGGTGTCGAACAAGGACAGCCGGCTCGACGACCCGGAGCGCACGCCGCCGGTCACGCGCCCGCGGCCCGGCCACGCGGACCTCGCGGGGAGCATCAAGTGGCTGACGCCCGACTGCCGCGGGACCCTCGAGCGCGCGAGCGCGCGCGAGACCGCGGCGCGCGTGGCCGCCGGCGCCCTCGCGCGCGTCCTGCTCCGCGAGTTCGGCATCGAGGCCTTCGGGTTCGTCTCCGGCGCGATCGACGCGACGTGCTCCGTGGAGGTCGACGCCTCGAACGTGGCCTCGCTGCGCGCCGCGCGCGACGCGAGCGAGGTCTATTGCCCGGACGCAGAGACCTCCGCCCGCATCGTGGACCACATCCACCGCGCAAAGACCGGGCAGGACACCGTGGGCGGCCGCGTCGAGGCGCACGTGCTGGGCGCGCCGGCCGGGCTCGGCACGTGCACCCAGTGGTGCGACCGGCTCGACTCGCGCATCGCGGCGGCGGTGATGGGCATCCAGGCGTTCAAGGCGGTCGAGATCGGCATGGGCGCCGATTGCGCATGGCACGTGGGCAGCGAGGTGCATGACCCGATCGGGTTCGACGCCTCGCGCACCGGCGAGCCCCACCTCGGGTTCGTGCGGCCCACGAACAACGCGGGCGGCCTCGAGGGCGGGATGACCAACGGCATGCCCATCGTCGTCAAGGGCACGATGAAGCCCATCGCGACGCTCCTGCGCGGCATGCCGAGCGTGGACCTGGTCACGCACGCGGCCGACCGCAGCCAGTACGAGCGCAGCGACGTCAGCGCCGTGGCCGCCGCGAGCGTCGTCATGGAGAACGTCGTCGCGTTCGAGGTCGCGCGTGCGCTCCTCGCGAAGACGGGCGGCGACTCGATGGACGAGGTGCGCGCGCACCACGAGGCCACCGTGCGCCTGGCGCGCGCATTGCATGCGCCGTAGCGGCGGTCACTTCATCCGCATGGCAAGCCACGTGCGCGCGAGCGCGATGTCGCGCTCGACCGTGGATGCGCTCACGTCGAGCATCTCGGCGACCTGCGGCACCGTGAGCCCGCCGATCTGGTGGAGGCACAGCGCCTCGGCCTGCCTGGGCTCGCGCTCGGCGAGCTCGGCCAGCTTCTCGTGGAGGAACTCGACGTCGGCATCGAGCAGCGCGTCCTGGTCCGGGGTGGGCTTCGTGTCGGCCACGTCCTGGCCCTCGAGGCTCCCGGCATGGTTGCGGCCGCCGCGCTTCTGCGCCAGGCGCCGGCGGCGCGTGTCCGCCAGGATGCGCACGAACAGCATGGTGGCGATGGCCGACAGGTGCTGGGTGTTGGTGATCGCCGTTCGCTGCTTGAGCAGGCGCGCGAAGGCCTCTCCGAGCAGCGAGCTGGGGCTCATCGCGTGGCGCCCGTCGCGGTTGCGCTCGGCGGCCAGCTGCCGTTCGGCCATCGCGCGGAGCTCGGCGTAGTGCTCCTCGAGCAGGATCGCGATGGGCGAGGGTGTCTCCCCGGATCGGGGGTGGGCTCCCCCGGGCTGGCTTGGGATGTCGTTCATGGGGTGGGGGAGGGCGTCTCGTGGCTGCACGAACGGCCCCCGAGAACAAACGCGCACTTTTCAGGAGGTCCCCGCACGGAATATCGTGGGATTTTTCACAAAGTTGCGCGCTTGACTCCGGGAACATTGCGGCATTCGGGTCTCGGGTCGACAGCCTCCTGCAGCGCGTGCAATACCCCTCAGAATCCAGGTGGTGGATCTGGTCGAACCCGTGCTCACCATGGCTTCCCGCATCGCCGCCGCCGTCCTCAGCGTCGTTTCCTCCGTCACCGGCTTCGGCGCCGGCCAGGTGGCCCCGCCCGCCGTCGCAGGCTCCGGCCCGTCCGGAACGGCCCCGCGCCCGAGCTCGCTCTTCGAGTTCAAGGCCACGGCCCTCGACGGGTCGCCCGTGGACCTCGGCTCCATGGCCGGCAAGGTGGTGCTCGTCGTGAACGTGGCCAGCCGCTGCGGCTACACGGCCCAGTACGCCGACCTCGAGAAGCTCTGGAAGGAGTACCGCGACCGCGGGCTGGTGATCGTCGGGTTCCCGTGCAACGACTTCGGGGGCCAGGAGCCTGGCAGCGAGAAGGAGATCGGCGAGTTCTGCCGCGCCAACTTCGGCGTGACCTTCCCGATGATGTCCAAGGTGCAGACCAAGCCGGGCAAGGACCAGAGCCCGATCTATGCGTTCCTGGGCGAGTCGACCAAGACGCTCCCGAGCTGGAACTTCGGCAAGTACCTCGTGGGCCGCGACGGTGCTCCCATCGCGTTCTACGGATCGGGAACGAAGCCCATGGGCGACGAGCTGCGCGCCGCCGTCGAGCGTGCGCTCGCGGCGAAGGCCCCGGAGTCGAAGTCGGCGACGCCCGCCGTGCCCGCGGGCGGAGCGCCCGTGGCCCCGGCGAACGGGTCGGCGCCGAAGCAGTGACGCACGGGAGTCCTGCGCGTCGGCTCGTATCTTGGGGGCCATGAAGCATGGCCTCCGACGTTCGAGCGTGACGAGCCCCGGCACCCGGCGCCTGGCGCCCGCGCCCCGCCTCGTCACGTTGGTTGCGACCCTCGCGACCGCGTTCGCGGCATCGTTCGCGCCGCCCGCGCGGGCGGGCGGCCTCGATGACGCGCTCGCGCTGGTTCCGCGCGACGCGGTGGCGGTGCTCGCCGTCCCGAGCGTCAAGTCGGCGAGCGACGACCTGCAGCTCGCGATCGACCGGATGGGCAAGGCCGAGGCCGCGCTCGGAGGTCGTCCCGTCGACCTCCTCAAGGCGCAGGCCCGCATCGGCCCCGGGTTCGACGACCGAGGCGCGGTGGTGGCGTGGGCTCGGCCCGTCGCCGGCGGCCTCGCGCACGTGGTCGCGATGCCCGTGACCGACGCGCAGGCGTTCGTCGCCGCGACGCTGGTGCCGGACCCTGCCGCGGGCGAGGGCGCGATGCGCGCGCCCGGGATCGATGCACCCGTGTGGCACCGCGTGTCGGGCGCGCACGTGATGGTGTCCGACCGCAAGGAGGCGCTCGCCGACTCCGCGTCGGCCGAACCTTCCGCGCCGGCATTCCCCGCCGTGCTCGCCGCCCGCGTGGGGGCGCGCGGCATGGACATCATGCGGACCGCCGACGTCGTCGCGTGGGCCTCGACGCCCGCGATCACCTCGATGGTCGCGCGCATGCGCGACTCCGCCGACCTCGAGCGCCGCGCCGCGGAGGCGATCGACGCCGCGGCGGGCGCTGCCGCCGTCGCGCGCCGTTGGGAGGACGAGGCCGCCGCGCGCGACCGTGTCGCGCGGATGCTCGGCGAGGCGCAGGACCTGGTGATGACGGTCGACTTCGATGCGCTTGCGGTGGGGCTGCGCGCGTACGCGCGGTTCGACCCGGCGGGCGAGGTCGCGAAGGCGATGCCCAACGGAGCCCGCGCGGGTGCGGGCGCCGCGTCCATGCTGGCACGGCTGCCCGGCGCGGCGTTCTACGCGGCGGCCGGCATCGACCTCCAGTCGATGGGCGGGCTGCGCCACGTGCGCGCGTACCTGTCCACGCTGCCCGGGGCCGGTCGGCTGCTCCCGCTCGAATGGCTCGACGGCGCCGAGGACGCGGTGCAGCAGGTCCAGGTCGCGGCGTACCCGAGCAAGCTCGGCATCCTCTCGGGCGGGATCATGAACGATGCCTCGCTCGTGGTCGTCACCGAGGACCCGCAGGCCGTGGTGGGCGCGCTGCGCCGGTGGGTGGAGGCGCAGTCGGGCGAGGCGGGCGGCGTCCGGCGCGAACCCACGTGGGAGGAGGCGCGCGCCCTCAAGGACGGCTCGACCGTCACCGCGTTCGCTGTCAAGGAGACCGTGACGGGGGCCGGCGGCGACGTCACCGAGCGCATCCTGCGGCAGGTGCTCCTGAGTTCGCGCGGGCTGCACGGGTTCGTGCGCACGGTTCCCGGCGCGGTGATCGTGACCTTCAGCCAGCGCACCGACGTCCTCGGGCGCGCCACCGCCGCGGCCACGCCCGGTGCGGCGAAGTCGCTGGCCGCAAGCCCCGTGGTGCGCGCCATGTCCGGGTGGCTCGTTCCCGAGCCGGACTTCGTGATGTTCCTCGGGGCGGGCGAACTGATGTCCGCGGCGCAGCAGGTGGCCGACGCCGTGCCCGGCATGGCCGGGATCGCGATCCCCCAGCCCGGCGCCGCGACCGAGCCCCTCGCCACCGCGTTCCGCTCGCGCGACGGCACCTGGGAGGCGGCGGTGGTCGTGCCGGCGGGCGTCCTGGGCCTTGCGTTCGACGCCGCGAAGGGCCAGGTCCGCGAGTGACCGCTCGAGCGCCCGCCGGCGCCGGCACGTGGGTCGCGCGGGACCGCGCCTTCGCGTGGGGCCGCGGCGCGCGCCCCGTGCTCATGGGCGTGCTCAACGTGACGCCCGACAGCTTCAGCGACGGCGGCCGGTTCCGCGACGTGGACGCGGCGGTCGCCGCCGGCGAGGCGATGTTCGACGCTGGCGCGGACGTCGTCGACGTGGGCGCCGAGTCGACGCGGCCCGGCGCCGCGCGCGTGGGCGCGGCCGAGCAGCGCGACCGCGCGTGCGAGGTGGTCGCGCGCCTCGCCCCGCGCGGCGCGGTGTCGATCGACACGACGCTCGCGGACGTGGCCGAGGCGGCGGTCTCGGCGGGCGCCTGCATCGTGAACGACGTGAGCGGATGCACCGAGGACGAACGGATGCTCGCCGTCGTCGCCGCCCTTCGCGCCGGCATCGTCATGATGCACCGCCTGGTGCCGCCGGAGCATGACCGGTGGAGCACCGAGCCCGATGCGCGGCGCGACGGCTACGGCGACGTGGTGGGAGCGGTGGCCTCGTGGCTCGCCGTGCGCACGGAGGCGGCGCGTGCGGCGGGCGTCGCGCACGCATCGATCGCCGTCGATCCCGGTTTCGGGTTCGGCAAGGACATCGCGCAGCACCTGCGCATGCTGGCGCGCTTCGACGCGTTCGCCGCGCTCGGCGTGCCCGCCCTCGTGGGCGCAAGCCGCAAGAGCTTCATCGGCGCGGTCACGGGAATCGCCGAGCCCGTGGGCCGTGACGCGGCGTCCGCCGCCGTCGCGGCGATCGCGGTCGCGCGCGGCGCGTCGATCGTGCGGGCCCATGACGTGGCCGGCCACCGCGCGGCGATCGACATGGCCGCGGCCGTCCGCGATGCCGAGGCGTGACGCCGGTGCCTGAATCGCCCACGGGCCGTGCGCGAAAAGCCACCCGGACCCGCGGCCTCGGTGGACGGAGGAAGCCGCGGGTCCGGTTCGATCGATCGGCGCGGTGGTGCGCCGAGACCGTGATGTGGAGTTCAGTGCGCGCGCCGCCTGCGCGACGCGCGGCCCGCGAGCCCGAGCAGCGCGATGGCCGCGGGGCCCGGCACCGGGGTGCCCTGGCCGAACAGCATGACTGCGCCCGAGGCGCTCGGGTCCGGGGCCTGGTCGAGGGCGATCCATCGGCCCCACTCACCGGGCTGGTTCGCGCGCGTGCCATACGCCTGCGTCGCCGGGTTGCCGCCGTCGTACTCGCCGTCGACCCACGCGAAGGCGTCGCCGTCGGGGTCCTGCAGCACGCCGCCGATGGTGATCATGTAGTCGCCGGCCGCCAGCTCGAACGCGCCCGAGAGCGCGGCATCCATCCGGAAGACCGGCGAGAGCGAGCCGCCGACGTCGACGCTGCTGCCGGTCGCGACCTGCGTGAACTGGCTCCGGCTCAGCGTCCAGGTCGCCTCCTGGGACGACTCGCCCTCGGCGAGCGGGAACTCCGGGTTGCCCGGCGTGATCCGGAAGATCGCCACCTGGATCGCGATGATGTTCGAGCTCAGCTGCGCCTGCGAGCCGCCGAAGACGTATTCCGAGACGCCCCAGAAGCTCAGCGACTTGACGGTGAAGTTCGTGACCTGGCTGAACTTCTGGCCAAGCGCGAAGGAATAGAAGTTGTCGCCCTCGCTGTCGTAGGAATCCGAGAACACGGCTTGGTCGAGCCCGGTCTCCGGGTCCGTCGCGGGCGCGTTCGAATAGAGAAGCGTGCTCGAGCCGTCGAGCGCGTGTGCGCTGCCCGCGGCGAGGACCAACGAAGCGATGGCGAATGTCTGTCGCAACGCGACACCCTTTCCTTCCTCTTGACCGTGAACGACCGTCAGCGAGCCTTGGCGCATGGGGCGCTCAAGACTCCGGGAAGATGGCTCGCATTCGGCCGGTTGCAACCGGAATCCGCGCGGGGAGCGCGGGAATTCATGGTGCGCCCGGCGCGAGCGGCCGAGGCCGGGCGCGCCGCGAGGTTATCGGTACCTCAACCGCACGGACCCCACGCCCCGAGCAGCACGCCGAGGTCGACACCGTCCACCGCGCCGTCACCGTTGAGGTCGCCTGCCGCCGCGCCCGCTCCCCACGCGCCGAGCAGCGCGCCGAGGTCGACGCCATCCACCGAGCCGTCGCGGTTCAGGTCGCCGGTGCAGCAGCCCGCGGCCGTGAGGTCGCAGAGGTCGATCACCGCGTACTCGGCGGCGTCGAGGTTCCCGTTGCCGTTGACGCTGGCGGGCACCTGCTGCGCGGACTGCAGCGTGCCGGCGTTCGCGTTGCCGTACGCCACCGCCGCCAGCGAGATGCGCCCGGGCATCGCGCCGAACAGCGCGGCAAGGTCGACGGTTCCCTCGAGCACGCCGCCGTTGGCGGCCGTCGCGCTTCGGGCGCTCCATGCCGTGCTGACGTTGGCGGCGGCGTCGAACCAGCCGCTCCAGGTGTTGTCGTTCTCGTCGGCCAGGAACGCCTTCCACTGCGCGGCCTGCCCGGCCTTCGCCCACCACGCCGCGCGCGGCGCACCAGGCACCGCGTCGCCGATCGCGACGAACACGTCGTTGCCCTCGCCGGCGTCCTGCGTGGCCACGTACAGCGTGGTTCCGTCGAGCTTCGCCCAGAGCGTGCGCCCGCCGTTCGTGGCCACGGCGCTCGCGCCCGCGTCGAGCTGGCCGTCCATCGCGAACGACCCCGTGCCGCCTCCGCCGCCGCCCGGGCCCTGGCCGCTGCCCGTGCCCACCCAGACGTGCTGGATGGGGCTGCGCTTCACATTCCCGAGCGCGTCGGTCGCCTCGACGTAGTAGTCGATGAGCTTGCCCGCCTGCCCCGCGACGGTGGCGTAGGCCTGCTTCGCGACCGCGTTGGGCATCTCGAAGAAGTCGATCGAGCCGCTTCCGAAGAAGTTGCCCGCCGGGAAGTCGCGGAGCGTCATCGCGGCGGATTGCCACGCGCCCACGCCGGCGCCTCCCGCGTAGGTCTCGTTCTCGGTGCTCGACATCGGGTTCGCCCCGTCGAGGTCCGCGCGCCACTTGAGCGTGACCGACTGCAGCCCCGCGGTGTCGTGCACGAACGTCCACACGATGAAGTCGGGGCCGTAGTTCCGCTGCTGGTAGCCGTGCTGCGGTCCGAAGTTGGTGCCGCCCGGGTTCCACGGGTGCCGCTGCGGCACCCACACCGTGGGCGCGGTGCGGTCGACCGCCCCCGCCGATGCGGTCGCCGCCTGCACCAATGCCTCGTTGCAGGCGACGGTGGGCTTCACCTCCATGTCGAGCGCCGTGCCGTAGTACATGTAGCCCGAGTTCAGCGCGCCGAGGAAGTAATGCCATGCGCGCTCGCTGGCGCGCGTCCCCGACTGCGGGCGAAGCACGTGCGCCATGCGCACGGCGAGCCCGCGGTCGGCGTCGGCCTGCTCGGCGAGGTCGACCGCGTTCTGCGCCGCGGTGATCACGGCCCAGTTGCGGATGTCCTCGGCCCAGCCGTTGGCGACGTCGATCTGGCCTTGCGGGTTCACCGGCGGCCAGTTCCAGTTGAGGAACTGCGGCGCGCCGAAGTCGCCGTCGGCGTTCACCCACGCGCCGTCCTCGACGTGCACCACGTCGTTCGCGGGCACCGGGTGGTTCGCGAGGTAGCGCTGCACGACGGTGGGCACGTAGCCCGACCCGTTCGCCGCCGAGACGAAGTTCGGCACGGCCTCCATGTAATAGGAGTAGCCGCCGCCCCAGGCGTTGTCGCCGTCGTGCGAGAGGACCACCAGCATCGGGCGGTTCGGGTCGTTGCGCTGCTCGAGCCGGTTGAGGTTGTCGACGCCGAGCGGCGCGTAGCCGTCGAGCCATCCAAGGCTCTGCGAGCAGGGGACGACGACGATCTCGCTCGCGGCGCCCGTGGCAGGGTTCACGTAGCGCGCGCGATGCGGCGTGTGGCCGAAGGGCACGGCCTCGGCGGGCCCGCATCCGCGGCTGATCGACATGCGGTCGAAGTGCGTGCCGGCGGGGTTCAGCTGGTCCGCCTTGTTCGGCGGGTCGCACTGCACGCCGCCCGAGCCGTACTGCACGGGGAAGTCGGGGCACGCGCGCGAGAGCTTCTCGCTCGAGACGAACGACCACTGGATGCCCGCCTCCTGGAGGAGCGGGATGAGCCGCATGCTGAAGGCCATCTCGCTCGGGAAGAAGCCGACGCTCTGGGCGGGGCTCGCGCCCCACGCCTCGGGATAGACCGCCTTGTAGAGCGCGAGCTCCTTGCGCACCGCGCTGTCGTCGATGAGCGGAAGCAGCGCGTGGTGGAACGAGAACTGCACGATGTCCATGCGCGGCACGGCGGGCGAGCCCGCGGTCGACCACCCGCGCGACTCGCGCCACGCGTTGAACCATCCCGTTCCGTAGCCGAGCTGCCCGCCGGCCTCGGCGAAGCTCTGGATGTTCGCGACGAGCCCTCCGCTGAAGCTCACCTGCGCGCCGGCCTCGGGCGCCCAGCGGATGGAGTTCACGGTGTCGCGCGGCCGGTACTGGTACGCGGCGACCCGGTCATCGAGCCCGAAGATCGCGCGCAGGTCGTTCTGCGGGTTCGCCGCGCCGGCATCCTTGCGCAGGATGCTCTGCCACGCGCGCTCGTAGCGGCCGTTGTTCTGGTCGGGCCAGTAGATCGGCTGCTCGAGGTGCCACAGGTAAGTGAAGTGCGTCTTCTCGGCGCGGGCCGAGGCGACCATCGCGGCGGCGCCAAGCAGGGCGCCGAGGCTCATGGAGGGGTGCGGCATGGCCTCCCATTATGGCGGCGGACCCGTGCGCGACAAGCGGATTCCCGGGGTGTTCGTCGGCTTATCCGCCGCCGGGCCCCTTGCCGCCCGGCTTCGTCATCGCGGTCGGGTCGAGCAGCCGGTCGAGCGCCTTCTGCTCCACCAGCCGGTTGCGGAGCACGTACTCGCGGATGGTCTCGCCGCTCTTGTACGCCTCCTTGGCGGCCTTCGCGGCGTTGTCGTAGCCGATCACCGGGGCGAGGCTCGTGACCATCATGAGGCTGCGCTCGACGGTCTGGGTGGCGGCCGGGTGCAGCTCGAGGCCGTCGATGCACTTCGTGCGCAGCATGTCGCATGCGTTCGCGAGGAGCTCCACCGAGTCGACCAGCGCCTCGGCGATCACGGGCATCGCGACGTTCAGCTCGAGCAGGCTCCCCACGCCGCCGAGGCCCGCGGTCGTGATGGCGGCGTCGTTGCCGATGACGCGGCAGGCCACCATCATCACGCTCTCGCAGATGACGGGGTTGACCTTGCCCGGCATGATGCTGCTGCCGGGCTGCGTGGCGGGCACCACCAGCTCGCCGAGCCCGCAGCGGGGGCCGCTGCCGAGCCAGCGCACGTCGTTGGCGACCTTCGTGAGGCTGACCGCCACGGTCCGCAGCAGCCCGCTCGCTTCCACGACGCAGTCTCGCGTCGCCTGGGCCTCGAAGTGGTTCGGGGCCTCGCGGAAGGCGATCCTCAGCTCCTTCGAGAGGATGCCGCACACGGTGTGCCCCAGCTTCGGGTGCGCGTTGATGCCGGTGCCGACCGCGGTCCCCCCGATCGGCATGTTCGCGGCGAGCACGTCGCGCGCGCGCGCGGCGCGGCGCGCGCCCTCGGCGACGGCCGCGGCGTACCCGCCGAACTCCTGCCCGACGCAGATGGGCGTCGCGTCCATGAGGTGCGTGCGGCCGATCTTCACGTGGCGGTCCCACGCGCGGGCCTTCGCCGCGAGCGACTTCGCGAGCGCCTCGAGCGCGGGCACCAGGCGCTCCTGGATCGCGACCGCTCCGGCCACCTGCATGGCGGTGGGGAAGGTGTCGTTGGAGCTCTGGCCGCAGTTGACGTCGTCGTTGGGGTGCAGCGGGATCTTCGAGCCGATCGGCTTGCCGTTCGAGACGCTCGCGACGTTCGCGATCACCTCGTTGACGTTCATGTTGGTGCTGGTGCCCGAGCCCGTCTGGAACACGTCGATCGGGAAGTGGCGCATCACCTCGCCGCGTCGGTCGGCGAAGTCCTCGAGCAGGCGCTCGCACGCGTCGACGACGGCCGCGGCCTTCGCGCGCGGCAGCGTGCCGAGCCGTGCGTTCGCGAGCGCGCACGCGCGCTTCAGCTCGAGGTACGCGGCGATGACCTGCGGCGGCACGGGCCGGCCGCTCACGGGGAAGTTGAGCACCGCGCGCTGGGTGGTCGCGCCGTAGAGCACGTCCGCCGGCACGGTCATCGTGCCCATGCTGTCGCTCTCGGTGCGGGTGCGGGCGTGCTGCTTCCTCGGGCTCGTTCGCTTGGCCATGGGTCCTTCCTTCGGGGCGGGAATGGTAGCCGTCACGCCGGGGCGCGGCCGCCGTCGGCGATCGCGTCGCACCGCGAGCGCATCTCGCGCAGCGTCACGTCGACCGCCGTCAGGAACTCGGCCATCGCGTCGGCGCCCGCGCGCAGCTCGCGCAGCTCCGCCCCCGCCGTCTCCGACGCCCCGGCCGCCGCGTCGCCCTGCGCGGCGATCGCTTCGAGCGCGGGCATCACCGCCGCCATCCGCTGGATGCCCTCGGCCATGTTGCCCTGGAGCCGCGCCGAGCGGGCGCTCGCCTCCTCGGCCGCGCGCGCGAACTCCTCGGTCGCGCCGCCCCCCGCCTCGAGCGCCGCGTGGAGCGCCTGCACGTTGCGCTCGATCTCCATGCTGTTCGCGGCCGCCTGCTGCGCAAGTCGGCGGATCTCGCCGGCCACCACCGCGAAGCCCCGGCCGGCCTCGCCCGCCTGCGCCGCCTCGATCTCGGCGTTCAGGCTCAGCACCGCGGAGCGGTTGGCGATCTGCACCATCGCGTCGAGCGCGGCGTCCACCGTCTCGGCGCGCCGGCGCATCTCGTCGAGGTGCCTGACGAGCTCGCGCCCGCGCACGATCACCGCCTGCACGCCGGCGTCGATCTGCGAGACCTCGCCCAGCGCGCCGCTGCCGCAGTCGACCGCGGCGCGGGCGTCCGAGGCCGCGGTCCGCGCCGCCTCCGAGGCGCGCCGCGACGCGG
>CAMDUT010000053.1 GCA_945877905.1 Phycisphaera mikurensis NBRC 102666
GTCGGCAAGGGCGTCGCGTCGCGCGCCGGGTGCGAGACGGGCGGCGTCGACTGGGCGCTCGCCGAGCTGCTCGCCTACGGATCGCTCGTCGAGGAGGGCGACTCGGTGCGCATCACGGGCCAGGACGTGAAGCGCGGAACGTTCAGCCACCGCCACGCGGCGGTCTTCGACCAGGAGACGGGCGAGGAGTGGGTGGCGCTCAAGCACCTCAAGGGCGCCAAGGGGCGCTTCGAGATCTTCAACTCCCCGCTCACCGAATGCGCGTGCGTCGGCTTCGAGTACGGCTACTCGCTGGTCGACCCGTCGGCGCTGGTGATCTGGGAAGGCCAGTTCGGCGACTTCGCCAACGGCGCGCAGGTCATCTTCGACCAGTTCATGGCCGCGGCCGAGGCGAAGTGGTTCCGCTCGTCGGGCCTGACGCTCTTCCTGCCGCACGGCTACGAGGGCCAGGGCCCCGAGCACTCGAGCGCCCGCATGGAGCGCTTCCTGCAGCTCGCCGCCGAGGACAACATCCAGGTCGTCTACCCGTCGACCACCGCGCAGGTGTTCCACGTCATCCGCCGCCAGCAGCGCCGCGGCTTCCGCAAGCCGCTGGTGGTGATGACGCCCAAGAGCATGCTGCGGCTGCCCGCGGCGCAGAGCCCGCTCGCGGAGCTCGCGCACGGGCAGTTCCAGACGGTGATCGCCGACCCCGCGAAGCCCGACCCCAAGCGCGTGCGCCGCGTCGTGCTGTGCACGGGCAAGCTCTACCACGAGCTCGACGCCGCGCGCAACGAGGGCGCGGGCAACCCCGCGGTCGCCCTGGTGCGCGTCGAGCAGCTGACGCCCTTCCCCGCCGAGGAGCTGAAGGCGCAGCTCGCGCGCTACCCGGACGCGACGGTGGCGTGGGCGCAGGAGGAACCCGAGAACATGGGCGCGTGGCACCACGTGCTCGCGCGGTTCAACGAGCTCGGGTGGAAGCTGCCCGCGTACGCAGGCCGGCCCGCGCAGGCGAGCCCCGCCGTCGGCAGCCTCAAGCGCCACGGCAAGGAGCAGGCGCTGGTGGTGGCGTCGGCGCTCGGCACGGCGGGCGCCGCCAAGGGCCCCGCGTCGAAGACCGAGCCCAAGGCCGGGACGGCCTCGAAGGACGCGCCCCGCGGCACGCGCACCGAATGACCCCGTCGGCCCACGCGCCGCACGACGACTGACCCCACGCAACGCGCACGGAGAGACCGAAGATGGACATCGTGGTTCCCAGCCCTGGCGAGTCGATCACCGAGGTGACCCTCGGGCAGTGGCACAAGCAGGACGGCGAGTGGGTCGAGACCGACGAGATCCTCGTCGACATCGAGAGCGACAAGGCCACCCTCGAGGTCCGTGCGCCCGCGGCAGGCGTGCTGCACGTGAAGGTGAGGTCCGGGGCGGAGCAGAAGGTCGGCGCGGCCATCGCATCGATCGACACGTCGGCGGCCAAGCCCGCGGGCGGCGCGAGGGCCGAAGTGGCGGCCGCGCCGGCGAAGGCGGCTGCGGCCGCGGCGACGAGCGCTCCTCCGGCGGCTGCGGCCGCCCCTGCCGAGGCGAAGGCCGACGGCGGGCGCAAGGCGTCGTCGCTGGCGAGGAAGGTGGCCGCCGACAAGGGCGTGGACCTCGCGGCCGTGGCGGGAAGCGGAACCGCGGGGCGCATCGTGGCCGCGGACGTGGAGCGCGCGGCCTCGGCGGGCGTGTCGGCGATCGCGAACCCCGTGAAGCCCGTGACGCAGGCCGTGCCGGCCCCGCTCGCGGTGGCCGGCGCACGCGGCACGCGGCGCGAGAAGCTGCCGAAGATCCGCCAGCGGATCGCGGAGCGGCTGGTCGAGGCGCAGCGCACCGCGGCGATGCTCACCACCTTCAACGAGTGCGACATGACCGAGGTCATGCGCCTGCGCGCCGAGCACAAGGAGAGCTTCGAGAAGCACCATGGCGTGGGCCTCGGCTTCATGAGCTTCTTCGTGAAGGCCGCGTGCAGCGCGCTGAAGCGCTTCCCGAAGGTGAACGCGTACTTCGCGGGCGACGAGGTCGAGTTCCACGACTACGCCGACGTCTCGATCGCGGTCGGCACCGACCGCGGCCTGGTGGTCCCGGTCCTGCGGAACGCCGAGCTCATGAGCTTCGCCGACATCGAGCTCGCCATCCGCGGCTTCGCGGCCCGCGCGCGCGACGGCAAGCTCACGGTCGACGAGATGACCGGCGGCACGTTCACGATCACGAACGGCGGCATCTACGGCAGCCTGATGTCGACCCCCATCCTGAACGCGCCGCAGAGCGCGATCCTGGGCATGCACGCCATCAAGAAGCGCCCGGTGGAGGACCCCCGGAACCCCGGGCAGATCGCGCTGCGGCCGATGATGTACCTGGCGCTCAGCTACGACCACCGCATCATCGACGGCGCGGAGGCCGTGAGCTTCCTGGTGCACGTGAAGGAATGCATCGAGAAGCCTGAGCGGCTGCTGCTCGACTGAGGCATTGCCCGGGCACCTCGGGAGCCGAGCCCCTGGACGCCTCGGCGCCTCGGGGGTGGCCTCAGTCGCTCAGACAGCTTTGCGGGGCACGTGCGCCGCGTGAAGCGTGGGAGCGGCGTGTCAAGCCCCGCAAAGAACTCGCTTGGTGAGGCCACCCCCGAGGCGCTGTCGGCTCTGGGCGTCATGCGTGGCAGCACCGGCGCGCGCACGCACGTCGAACGCCCCCTTACTTCAGCCGCCCCATCAGCTCCTTCACCGCCGCCTCGACCTGCGCGTCCTTCCCCGCGCACTCGTCCTCGGGCGTCTGCGGCACCACGATGTCCGGCATCGCGCCGTGCAGCTCCATGTCGGTGCCGTCCGGCAGGTACCAGCCGCGGAACGGCGTCCGCACGGTGGTGCCGTCGACGAGCGACGCGCTGCCGGTGGAGATGACGCCGCCGTAGGTCTGGATGCCGACCAGCGTGCCGCGCTTCAGCGTCTTGAATGCGTGCGCCGTGATCTCGGCGTTCGAGAAGCTCTTCTCGTTGCAGAGCATGGACATCGGCTGCGAGTAGCGCTGGATGAAGAGCCGGTCCACCGGGTAGTGGCCCTTCTTCGAGGGATCCGCCCCGCGCGGCACGGTGTACGCGTGGGTGGGGATCATGATCGACGCGAGCAGGCGGTCGGCCGTCCAGCCGCCGCCGTTGTTGCGCACGTCGACGAGCAGGCCGTCCTTGCCCGCGGCCGCGGCGTAGAGGTCGCGCTCGTACGCGTCCAGGGACGGCTGGTCCATGCTCGCGATGTGGATGTAGCCGATCCGGCCGCCCGACAGGCGATCGACCAGCTCCCGGTTCGTTCGCAGCGTGTTCTCGTAGGCGAGCGCGCGCATCTCGCCGCCCGAACCCGGCACCAGGATGGCGTCGAGCTCCAGCGCGTCGCCGCCCGCGGCCGGCACGCGCTTCACGCGCACGACCGTCTCGCGCCCGACCGTGCCGCGCAGGCACTCCTCGATGGACATCGTCGGCTTCACGGCCTCGCCGTTCACGGCGACGATCACGTCGCCCACCGCGAGCGGCGTCTGCCCCTTGGTCGCCGGGCCGTCGCGCAGGATCGACCTCACCTCGAACCCGCCGGGCACGGCCTTCGTCTCGATGCCGAGCTGCCCGACCGGGAATCGCGTGCCGTCGCCGCCGCCTGGGCTGCGCACGCCGAGGTGGCTCGCGTTCAGCTCGCCGAGGAACCGGTTCGCGACGTAATCGAACTCCTCGTCGGTGCGGGCGTTCGAGGCAAGCTTCGCCCATTTCTCGGTGAGCTTCGGCCAGTCGCAGCCGTTCATCGTGGGGCTGTAGAAGACCTCGCCCATGATGCGCGCGGCCTCCCGGAACTTCGCGTCGCTCTGCGCGGCCAGGTCGAGCTCGATGGTGTCGGAGAACTCCACGGCCTTCGCGTCGCCGCCGGGAAGCCCGACCACCGACGCGCCGCCGCGCGCCACGATCACCAGCTTGTCGCCCGGGACGGTCATGTGCTGGATCGAGCCCGAGGGGCCGATCTTCTTCGCCTCGCCGCCGGACCACGGCACGCTCATCAGGCCACCGCCGTCCATGAGCGCCGCGAGCGGGCCTCCCGCGCCGCCGCCGGCACCGGTGCCCATGAAGTAGACGCGGTCGCCCGCCGGCGAGATCTCGAGGTCCATCTCGTTGCCCGGCATCGTGGTGAGCCGGCGCAGGCGCATGTGCGCGTCCTCGAGGTCAAGGGGCTTCGGCGCCTCGTCCTTCTTGGGCTCGTCCTTCTTGGCCTCGTCCTTCTTGGGCTCCTCCTTGCCATCGCCCTTCTTCGCGTCGGGCTTGCGGGCCTCGCCGCCCTTGGCCGCGGCGCGCTTCTTCGCTGCCTCGCCCGCGTCCTTGAAGTACTGGTCCAGCTCGAAGCGGCTGAGCCCCTCGAGCGACTTGTCGAGGAACACGAGGTAGATGTCCGCCTCGTTCTCGACGCGCGTCGACGCGAACGCGAGCACCTTGCCGTCCGAGCTCCAGCGCGGGTTCGCGTCGGCGTCGGGGTGGCGCGAGACGTTCACCGGCGCGAGGCTCCCGTCGGCGGGAACGATCCAGATGTCGCTGTTGAAGTCGTCGTCATCCTGGCGGAACGCGATCATGCGGCCGTCGGGGCTCCAGCGCCAGTCGATGCCCTGGTCGAACCCGGCGCGCAGCTCCTTCTCCGTGCCGGCGGCCACGTCACGCACGACGAGCGTTCGCACGTTCCTGCGGTACGCGACGCGCGTGCCATCGGGCGACGGCGACGGCGAGCGCTCGCTCACCGCCGGGTCGGCGATGAACGGCTTGACCGCCACGCGCACGGCATCCGCCCAGCGGGCGCCCTCGTCCTTCTTGGGCTCCTCCTTCGTGGGCTCCTCCTTCTTGGGCTCGTCCTTCTTGGGCTCGTCCTGTGCAGGCTCCAAGGGCGCAGGCGCGGGCGCCGCAGCGGCAGGTGCAGGCTCCGCGGACGTCGGCTCGGCGGACTTCGGCTGCTCGGGCGCGGGTTCCGCGGGCTTCGGCGACTCGGGCGTGGGCTCCTCCTTCTTCGGCTCCTCCTTCTTCGGGTTGAGCGCGTCCTTGAAGGCCGAGCGCAGCTCGCCGCGCGTGGACGTGACGGTCGCCTCGTAGATCGAGTCGTCGCCATCCATGTCACTCACGAAGAGCAGCTTCGAGCCGTCGGGCATCCACGCGATCTCCCGCTCGCGACCCGGGGTCTCGGTGACCCGCACGAACGGCGAGCGCTCCTCCATGCCCTTGACGTACACGTCGCCGTACGCCACCAGCGCGATCGACTTGCCGTCCGGCGAGAGCTGCGCCTCGCTCACGTCGCGTCCCACGCCGCGCGGGCGCACGCGGTCGGCCTCGTCCTCGGTGCCCTGGATGGCAAGCTTCACGGGCTGCGCACCCGGCTTCGAGAGGTCGATGCGGTGGACGGCGTCCCACACCGTCACGAACGCGACGCGCCCGTCCGCCGACACGGCGAGCTCGCGAACGTCCTCGGGGAAGTTCGTGACCTGGGTACCGCCGTCGGCGGCCGGCGCCGTGACCGCCTTGCGCCAGACGTTGACGGTCCTGCCGTCGCCGCGGTCCGTCAGGTAGACGATGTCGGCACCCGCGGGGAAGGCCCAGCCGTCGTTGCCGAGCCAGTCGGTGTGGCGCGTCCACTTCCCCGACGCGCGGTCGATCGACCACACGTCGCGCTGGTCGGGGCCCTGGTAGCCGCGGCGGAACCACGCGCTGCCGCCGCGCTCCAGGATCACGGCCTTCCCGTCGGCGGTGGCCAGCGGGTGCGAGCCGAACGCGTCGGTGACGCGCTCGACCGGACCGCCCGCGAGCGGCACCATGTACGGGCGCGCCGCGCGGTAGAGGTCGTTCTCGCGCGAGCTCTCGAAGTACGCCACGGGGCGTCCCGCGCCGTCGAGGCCCGTGCCCGAGAGGATGCACGCCGAGTCGCCGAACGTCAGCTGGCGCACTGCGGTGCCGTCGCTGCGCATCACGTAGAGGTTGCGCGAGCCGTCTCGGTCGCTGTCGAAGACGATGCTGGCTCCGTCGGGGCTGAACGCGGAGCGGCCCTCGCTCGCGGGGTGCGCGGACAGGCGGACGGCCGATCCGCCGGATGCGGCCACCTTCCACAGGTCCCCGCGCCAGCTGAAGACGAGGACGTTCCCGTCGGGGCTCGACGCCGGGTATCGGGGCAGGTCGACCGTGCCCGCGAGCGCCGCGGAAGCGAAGGCGGCGGCGGCCGCCAGGCCGACGAGGGTGGCGCGGGTCGCGACAGGCGCGTACGCCGTCGCGGGGGCGGTCTGGGAGGCCTGGAGGGCCTGGTCCACGGAGGTTTCCTCGGTGAGCATGGGGAGGAAGCGTAGTCCGCCCCCGGGCCGAGGGTTGTGCGCGGGGCTCCAAGCGCCCCTCGCGCGGCGGCAGCCCCGGACCCCGCGAAATGGACTGGGAATCCGCTTGCCTCGGTCCCCTGCGGATTCGACCGTTGAGGTGACGGCCGGGCCCGTGCCCCGCCAGAACCGAAGGCGCCGCCCGTGCGTATGGACTGCGTGTGGCCTTCGGACGACTCGAAGGGAAGGATGCCATGAGCGATTCGCTGCCCAAGCCACTGCCATCGATCGCGGCCCTGCGCGCGCACCTCAAGTTGCTCGAGCGCGGGGTCAACGACGCACGCACGCGCCGCGTCGGGCCGACCGAACCGCCGCCCGCACCGGTGGCGTTCGTGCGGGCGGCGCCCGCATCCGTCGCGCCGCCCCGCCCGGCATCGACCAGCTTCCAGTTGCCCCCGCGTCCCGCGGCCGCATCGAACGGCAAGCCGAAGGCACGCCCGAAGAACGGTGCCGACTTCAGCCAGTTCTTCGACGGCATCCAGCAGCGCGCCGCCGGCTGACCGGCGCACCTCGCGCAGGAATGCCCCTGACGCGGCGGGATGGTGCGGCTCCGTACCATTCCGCCGATGCGTCCAGAATCGCTCGCGTTCCTCCGTACGCTCCTCGACACGCCCAGCCCGTCCGGGTTCGAACGCGACGGCCAGCGCGCATGGCTCGACTACGTCCGCGCGAACGGCGCCACGCGCACCTGGAACGACGCGTACGGCAACTGCTTCGCCGAGCTCGCGCCCACCGCCGCCCCCGCGGGAGGCCGGCCGTTCACGGTGGCCGTCTGCGGCCACGCCGACGAGATCGGCCTCATGGTCAACCACATCGACTCGAACGGGTTCGTGTGGTGCCGCTCCATCGGCGGCATCGACGCCGGGTCGATCGTCGGCAAGCGGCTGCAGTTCCGGTCGTCGGTCCCCGGCGTCTCGTCGCCGGTGCTCGGGCTGATCGGGGCCACGGCCATCCACCTGCAGGACCGCTCGGGCGAACCGAAGGTGCGCAAGATGCACGAGCTGTTCGTCGACATCGGCGCGAAGGACGAGGCGGAGGCCCGCGCGCGCCTCAACGTGGGCGATCCGGGCACGTTCCTCGACGGCAGCATGATGCTCGGCGAGCACCTGATCGTGGCGCGCGCGCTCGACAACCGCATCGGCACCTGGGTGGCGGCCGAGGCGCTCCGGCTCTGCGCGCAGCAGGCCTCGCGCGCGGTGCGCGTGGTGGCGGTGAGCACGGTGCAGGAGGAGGTCGGGCTGCACGGCGCGACGATGATCGCCGAGAGCCTGCGCCCGGACGTGGCGCTGGTCACCGACGTGGGCCACGCCACCGACAGCCCCGGCATCACCCACGCGCAGCATGGGCACTTCAAGGTGGGCCAGGGGCCGAAGCTCGCGCTCGGAGGCGCGATGCAGCCCGAGGTGACGGCGCGGCTCCTCGCGACCGCGGAGCGGCTCTCGATCCCGATTCAGCGCGCGGCGACGCCGGGCTCGAGCGGCACCGACACCGACGGCATCTTCCTCGCGGGCGGTGGCATCCCCTCGGGGCTGGTGAGCTTCCCGATCCGCTACATGCACACCACCGTCGAGATGGGCGATCTCCGCGACCTCGAGCGGATCCCGCAGGTGTTCGCAGGATTCTGCGAGGGGCTCACGGGCACCGAGCGGTTCGCGCCCGAGCTGTGAGGTCGCCGCATCGGCCCCGGTATCCTGCGCGCTCGGCCATGATCCAGTTCTTCTCCGTCGCCTTCCGCAACATGAAGACGGTGGGGACCATCTGCCCGAGCTCGCCGGTGCTCTCGCGCGCGCTCGCGGCGCCGGTGGCCGAGGCGCGCAGCCCGCGCCGCGTGCTGGAGGTCGGTCCGGGGACGGGCCCCGTCACGCGGGAGATCCTCCGGCTGCTCGAGCCCGGCGACCGTTTCGACATCGTCGAGCTGAGCCCCGAGTTCTGCGGCGACCTCGAGCGGAACGTGCTGGCGCCGTGGCGGCGCGACCCGCAGGCGCGCGGCGTCGACGTCGAGCTGCACAACGCGGCCATCCAGGACGTGTGCCTGGAGGAGGCGTCGTACGACTGCGTCGTGTGCGGCCTGCCCTTCAACAACTTCGAGATCGGCCTCGTGGAGTCGATCATGGGCCGAATGCTCGACGTGCTGCGCCCGGGCGGCGAGCTGACCTACTTCGCCTACATGGGCGCGAAGGCCGTGAAGCGGACCATCTCCGACGGCGCCGGGCGCGACAACGTGGACGCCATCGAGCGCCTCGAGCGCACCCTGCAGATCAGCCACGCCGGCACCCGCCGGGTGGTGCTCGCGAACTTCCCGCCGGCGGTGGTGCGCCGGCTCCGAAAGCCGTGAGCCCGCGCGCGTGAAGGAAGTCCAGGACCATTTCTTCAAGCTCGCGAAGGAGGAGGGCTACCGCGCGCGCAGCGCGTACAAGCTCACCGAGATCGACGACCGGTTCCGCGTGCTCCGTGCCGGCGCGCGCGTGCTCGACCTCGGCGCGTGCCCCGGCAGCTGGACGCAGGTGGCCGCCAGGCGCGTGGGCGAGCGCGGCATCGTGGTCGGCATCGACCTCAAGCCGATCGACCGCCGCGGGCTCGGGCGCCACGTGCACGTGATGCAGGGCGACGTCCACGCGCTGGTGCGCGAGGACCTGCCGCCCGAGATGGAGGGACGCCTGTTCGACTCGGTGATCAGCGACATGGGCCCGGACACCAGCGGCGTCCCCATGGCCGACAGCGCGCGGAGCGTGCAGCTCTGCCACGCGATGCTCGACCGCCTTCCCTTCCTCCTGCGCACGGGAGGGCACGCCGTGATGAAGGTCTACGAGGGCGCGGACTACCCCGCGATGCTCCGGCGCGCGCAGGGCATGTTCGACGAGGCCCGCGGCTTCAAGCCCAAGGCGAGCCGCGCCGAGAGCGTCGAGATGTTCGTCGTGTGCCGCGGCTACCGCGGGCCGGCCAAGGAGGCGGCGGGCGAGCGCGATCCCTCGCTCCCGAAGCGGCCGCCGAGCGCGGGCTGGGGCGCGGGCAAGGCCGCGGACTGAGGAAGGGCGATGCGCGCCGGGCGCGCACTCACGCCCGCGCGGGCTCGGCCGCCGCGAGCACGGCGAGCCGCCTTCCGGCCTCCTCGACGTTCTCGCGCGAGTTGAACGCGCTGATCCGGAAGAACCCCTCGCCGAAGCGGCCGAAGCCCGCGCCGGGCGTCACCACCAGCTGCTCGCGCGTGAGCAGCAGGTCGAAGGCCTCCCAGCTGCCGAGGCCGCGCGGGCACTGCACCCACACGTACGGCGCGTGGTCGCCGCCCCACGTGCGCAGGCCCAGGTCGACGCAGGCCTGCCGCAGGATCGCGGCGTTCCCCATGTAGAAGTCGACGAGCGCGGCCACCTGCTCCCGGCCCTCGGGCGAGTACAGCGCCGCGATCGCGCGCTGCACGGGCCAGCTGACGCCGTTCGAGCACGTGGACCAGCGGCGCGACCACAGGCGGTGGAGCGGGACGCGCTCGCCGGAGGCGGTGCGGCCCTCGACCGCCTTCGGGACCACCGTGTACCCGCCCCGCACGCCGGTGAAGCCGCCGTTCTTCGAGAAGCTGCGGAACTCGATGGCGCACCGGTCGGCTCCGGGCACCTCGAAGATGGACCGCGGCAGCGACGGGTCGCGCACGTAGGCCTCGTACGCGGCGTCGAAGCAGATGAGCGCGTCATGGTCGAGCGCCCACCTCACCCAGCGGCCGAGCTGCTCGCGCGTGGCGACGGAGCCCGTCGGGTTGTTCGGGAAGCAGAGGAAGGCGACGTCGACGGGCTCGGCGGGCGGCTCGGGCACGAACCCGTTCTCCGGCGTCGCGCGCAGGTAGACGATGCCCTCGTAGCCGCCGCCCGGGAGCGCCGGTCCCGTGTTCCCCTGCATCACGTTGTTGTCGACGTACACCGGGTAGACCGGGTCGCACACGGCGATGCGGTTGCCGCCGCGGTCCGCGGTGCCGCTCGCGAGGATCTCGAGGAAGGCGCTCGCATCGGGCTTGCTGCCGTCGGAGAGGAAGATCTCGTCGGCATCCATCCCGATGCCGCGGGAGCGAAAGTCGCCCTCGACGATCGCGTTGCGGACGAAGTCGTAGCCGGTCGCGGGGCCGTACCCCCGGAACGAGGCGCGGTGCGCGAGCTCGTCGACGCCCGCGTGCATCGCGGCGATGGCGGCGGGCGGCAGCGGCTCGGTCACGTCCCCCACGCCGCAGCGGACGATGCGCGGGGCGAGCGCCGGGTTGGCCTCGGCGAAGGCACCGACGCGGCGTGCGATCTCGGGGAAGAAGTAGCCGGCGGCCAGCTTCAGGTAGTGGTCGTTGACGAGCGGCATGGATGATTCCTGCGCGGGTGGCGGTGGGCGACGGGACACGCGCCGGGGTAGGCGGCGCGCGGCCCGCTCACGGGTGGTTGAAGAGCGACCCGTACTCCATCGGGTCGTCGACGATGCTCACGAGCACCGCCGCGTCGACGTTGCGGAGCAGGAAGCGGTTCGCGCAGTTGCCGAGTCGCGCATGCAGCGTGTCGTGGTCGTTGCGCCGGTCGAGGATGCGCCAGTCGCCGCTCTCGACGCGCGACGCGACGCGGCCGTTCACGCACTCGACGTCGAAGGTGCCGCAGGTCCCGTTGAACGCGCGCACGACGATGTCGGCGCCGCGATTGACGATGGTGACGTCCTCGGTGATGGCCCACGGCGTGAACATGCGCACCTCGCCGTCGGTGGTCAGGATGTCGCAGCCGCCGCGGTTCTCGTAGACCTGCACCTTGCCCTCGCGCGTGCGCACGCGGACGCGGCGCACCTCGGGGAGCTCGATGTCGATCTCGGTGCGGTGGAGGAAGCCCTCGTCGTGCGAGGTCGTGCCGCGCAGGACGAGCCGCGGGACGTCGCCGCCGCGCACGATCTCGGCGCGGACCTCGACGTCCTTCAGCGAGGCCTGCGCCTCGTCCTTCCGCTCGTGTCCGTGGCGCGCGAGCACGTCGACCGTCATCAGGGCCTGGCCCTCCGTGGGGCGCCCGCCGCGGATCACCACGTCGCCGGTGAAGGTCTCGACGTCGACGTCGACGATCCCGTCGACCGGGAGCGCATAATGGCGCTCCTCGCGCTCGGCGCCATCGAACGCGGCCTGCAGGGCCGTGGCGCCTCGGTCGATTCCGCGCTCCACCGGGCTGTGGCCCGCGCAGCCCGCGGGGAGGATCGCCCAGAGCGCCGCGGCGCATGCGCCGGGAATCACGGGTCCCACGGGAAGCCGGAACGTTCGGGAAGCTGGCATCGGGCTCATTCTACGATGCGCGCATGCTGGCCGCCGCGCTCTCCGCCGTCGCATGCATCGTGCCACAGGCCGCGGGAGCCGACGCGGCGCCGGGTTCGGCGTCGGCGCGCGACGAGGTCCGCGTGGTGCTCGATGCGTCGGACGCCGGATTGCTGGGCGAAGGCGACGCGGCCGGGCGCATGATCGTCTTCCTCGCCGCCGACGGCGCGCTCCCCCACGGAACGCAGCCGTGCGACGCGCCCTTCTTCGCGTCGCCGCAGCCGATGGCCTCGGTGGCGGTGGAGCGGCTGTCGCCGGGAGCGCCGGTCACGATCGGCGACGGCGCCATCGCGTTCCCCGCGCCGATCCGGGAGCTCCGCGGGCGCTTCACGATCCAGGCGGTCTTCGACCGCGACCGCTCGGGGCGCGGGCACCTCGGCCCGGGCAACCTCGTGAGCGCGGTGACGACGGTCGAGTTCGACCCGTCGCGGGCCGACTCCCCAGAGATCCGGCTCGTGCGGCGCATCGAGCCCGAGGCGCTCCCGCAGGCGCCGAACCTCCGGTTCGTCGAGGTGCCGAGCCCGCTGCTGACGCAGGCGCTCGGCCGACCGACCGTGATGCGGGCGGGCATCGCGTTGCCGAGGGGCTGGGACGACCCGAACCACCGCCGCCGCATGTTCCCCGCCGTCTACGTGGTTCCGGGCTTCGGCGGCGACCACCGCGACGCCGAGGGCATCGCCCGCATGCTGGCCACGCCCGGGAGCGCCGAGGTGGTGCCGCAGGCGGTGTGGATCGTGCTCGACCCGGAATGCCCGCTGGGGCACCACGGGTTCGTGGACAGCGCCGCGAACGGACCGCGCGGCCGGGCGCTGGTCGAGGAGCTGGTGCCCGAGCTCGAGCGGCGGTTCCGGCTGGTGCGCCGGCCGGAGGCGCGGATCGTCACGGGGCACTCGAGCGGCGGGTGGAGCGCGGTCTGGCTGCAGCTCTCGCACGCCGGGACCTTCGGCGCGTGCTTCGCGAGCTCGCCCGACCCGGTCGACTTCTCGCGCTTCCAGAACTCCGACCTCTACCGCGACCTCAGCGTGTTCACCGACGCCGAGGGGCGCGAGCGCGCCTCGTACCGCGAGCCGCTCGTGAGGCAGTTCGACCGCACGTGCATGACCGTCCGCGACGAGGCGGCGATGGAGCGCGTGCTCGGCCCCGCGCGCGACAGCGGCGAGCAGTGGGACTCGTGGAGCGCGATGTGGAGCGCGGTGGACCCGGCGACGCGGCTCCCGCGCCCGATGTTCCGCGACGGCGACGGCATGATCGACCGCGGCGTGGTCGAGGCCCAGTGGAGCCGCTACGACATCGCGCGGCGCGTGCGCGAGGACCCCGACCGCACCGTGGCGATCCTGCGCTCGCGCGTGCGGCTCGTCTGCGGCGGGCGCGACGGGTTCTTCCTCGAGCGGGCGGTGGAAGGCCTGCGGGACGCGGTCGACGCGGCGGTGGCCGCGCGCGCGGCGGCCGGGGGGCCGGCGTTCCCCGATGGGCCGGGGTACATCGAGGTCGTTCCCGACGAGACCCACGACGGCATGGCGCTCAAGGCGGGCGCACGATGGCATTCCGAGATGCGCGCGCACCTGCGCGCGCACGGGCTGGACTGACGGGACGCACGAACGAGGAGACGCACCATGGACCACGGATTCCCGACCACCTTCGACGCCGCCACGCGGCGCGCACGACGATCCCTCCTTGGCGGGGCCGCAGGCCTGTGCCTTGCGCTGGGCGCCGCGGCCATGCCCGCGGCACCGTCGTCCGCGCAGGTGGAGATCGCGCTCCCGGGCGGGGAGGATCGCCGCTCCCGCGTGGTGATGAGCGGACGCGAGTTCGACGGCGTGGCCGAGGCCGTCGGGTTCGACCCGTCGCAGCGCACCACCGCGGACGCGATGTTCGACGACGCGCAGGCGCGGATGTTCGAGGCGAAGCGCACCGCGGACGCGGCGGCGCGGAAGGTGGGGCTGTTCGAGCCGTCGCGGGACGCGGTCGCGGCGCGCGGCGCGGCCACGCGCTCGCTCCGGACCTCCCTGCTCGGCCAGGTGGACGAGCTGTTCGCGTCGCTCGGCGCGATCGCACGGCCCGACCAGCAGCCGGCGCTGGCGCACGAGCGCCGCATGGCCCGGCTGCGCGTGATCCGCACGACGATGCCCCAGCGCGGCTTCCTCGAGTTCGGCACGCGCATCGAGGATTCCGACGCCGTGGCCGCGGTGAACGCGTCGGCGATCGACGGCACGGACGTGGCTCGTGCGCATGAGGCGCTCGCGGGATCGCTCGACCGGTTGGCGGACGCGCTGGTGCGGCTGGCGGATGCGCGCTCGGAGCGATCGCTCGCGATCGCCGTGGCGGCCGGCGCACCGGACTCGGATCCAAGGGTGACCGCGACCCGCACGCAGGCACGCGAGGAGCTGATGCAGGCCTCTCGCGTGCAGCGGGATTCGCTGGCAGCGCTCGACGGCGTGCTCGCGGGCGGGGCGCTCCAGGATGCGAAGGCGGCGGCGGCACGGGCGATCTGGCCCATGAGCGCCGATTCGAGGTCGCCGCGCCGCGCCATCGGCCAGCTCCTTCGCACGGAGACCGACGCGGAGCGGCGCACGGCGCTCGAGGGCGTCCGCGACGCGTGGTGGGCGGCATGGTGGCCCGCGACGCTCCGGATCATCGAGGCGTTCGAGGCGGCGGGCGGACGCCCACCGGCCGAGCCCGTCGAGGCGCGCACCGCGGCCGACCGCACGGCGTGGCAGGCGCTGGCGGCGCTCGACCCGGAGAACAAGGACTTCCACCTCGCGAACGCCGAGCCCGCACAGGCCCGGAAGGGCGGCGGGATGATGCTCGACCTCGGCCCCGATGCCGAGCCGGGGCTCCCGGGCAGCGAACCGGGCCCGGGCGGCCCGTCGCTCGCGACCGGCGTCAGCTTCGCATTCAGCACCGTGACGGTCCGGTCGGGGGAATCGGGCGACGCCGAGGGCTCAAGCGTGGAGATGACCGTCGCCGACGACGCGCCGGACGCCGGCGAGGCGGGCGGCGCGGTGGCGATCGCGCTCGGCGACGCGCTCGAGGGCATGGTCTCGAACCAGGTGGTGGTCGTCGGCGCCGCCGGCTCGGCCGACGACGTGTCGATCGACCTCGGCGGCGACATGGGCGACTTCGCCGACATGGTCCCCGATGCCGAGGCGATGCAGGACTTCCGTGAACGGTCCGCGCTCGCGGGTGCACGCATCCCGCCCCCGATGACCGACGACGACGTGCGTCGCATCGCGTCGGCCCTGGGAGTCGCGGCCGACGAGGGCGTGATCGCCCAGGTGGCGCGCGACTACCGCGACCGCTCGAAGGCGAGCGACGACGAGCTCGGCGCGCGGATCCGGTCGCTCCTCGACGGTGCCGCGGTGGCGTGGCCGATGCCCGACCTTCCGCAGGCGCCGGGGCTTCCGCCCCTGCCGCAGGCGCGCCCGGAGGTGCCGCTCGCGGACATCCGCGAGGCGGTCGGCCTCATCGACCAGTGGACCGAACGGCTCGGCACGCTCGACGACGCGGTCATCGACGCGGTCGCGGCCCTGGGCACGCCACGCCCCGAGGCGGTGCAGGCCCAGCGGGAGCGACGCGCGCGCGCGCGCGCCGGAGCGCTTCGCTACCCGGGCACCGGCGGCGCCGACGGCCGACGGGCGTTCGTCGAACCGACGGACGCGCTGGCGGCGTCGGGCGCGGACGCCGCGGCCCTCGAGGCGGCGGGACGCGCGCTCGAGGCATGGTCGCCCGCGGCGCTCGCGGCGATCGAGGCGAACCGCGCGGCGGTGCGCGGGGAGAGCGTGGCGCTCATCGAGTTCGAGCGCACCGATGCGGCCACCATGCGTGCCATGCAGTCGGACGACGGCGCGCCGAAGGCGTTCCCGTTCGACGAGGAGTCCATGAAGCGGCGCGTCGAGACGGAAGGTCGCCTCGGCAAGGCGCGGCAGGCCGTCTCGCAGCAGGCGGTCGCCGGCCGCGATGCCGCCGAGGCCGCGCTGCCCGAGGCGGTGCGCGGCGCGTACCGCTCCGCGTGGTACGCGCTCTCGGTCCCGTCGGCCTACCGCGACCGCAGCGACGCGCTGCCCGCGGTCGACCGCGCGCGGGGGCTCGCCGACCTGTCCGGCGCGCAGCGCGCGCAGCTCGACGCTCTCCGGAACGACCACGCTTCGCTCCACCGCGCGTCATGC
>CAMDUT010000054.1 GCA_945877905.1 Phycisphaera mikurensis NBRC 102666
GCCGCGCCGGCCAGCGCGATCGCGATCGCGGGCGCCGCCGCGCGCACCACCGCGCCCGCGGGCGTCCCCTGGGTGTCGAGCGAACGAAGCTCGAAGCCGAACGTCGCCACCTGCGCGAGGTCGAACGCCACCGTGGACCCAGCGACGACGAACGCCGTGACGCCCGCGGCGAAGGCGAGCGCGGCCCGGTCGGCGCGCCACGCGCGGGCCAGGCGGTCCGGCGCCCGCTCGCCGTCCACCGCGCCGAGCTCCGACTCCGCGTCCAGGGCGCGCGTGCCGGCGCCCGCGACGATCCATGCCGTGATCGGCCACGACCACGACACGAGCCCCACCGCGAGCAGCCACTCGCGCAGCGCGACCGAATGCCCGGTGCGCGCAGACCAATCGCCGAGCCACGAGCCGGGCCCCGCCGCCTGCCACCAGGACCAGTACACCGCGTAGGCCGGGAGCGCCGCGGAGACCAGCGAGAGGCCCAGCAGCCACGGTCCGCCCCGCGCGCCCCGGATGGCGCGCCCCACCGGCCAGCCGACGGCCGCCGCGCCCACCGCGACCGCCACGGACCAACCGAGCGTCGTCACGAGCGTCCGCGCCCCGTCGAAGCTCGCGGGAACCTCGCCGCCGCCGGAGCCGAGCGTCGCGAGCGCCGCGGCCGGCCACGCGACCGCGGCCACGAAGGCGATGACCGCCGCCGCGACGGCTGCCATGCCCGCGCGCGCCATCACCGTGCGCCTGCTCCGTTCGCCGCACGCACCGCCGACATGAACCGCTCGACCGCGGCGTCCGCCGCGCCCGACACCTCGACCGGGTCGACGGCGAGCGGGTCCGGGATCACCAGGTCTCCCGCCGCGGGCGCATGCACGACGGGCGCATGCCGCGCCGGCATCGACGCGAGCTGCCGCTCGGTCTCCGGGGTCAGCATGAACGCCATGAAGCGCCGCGCCGCCTCGGGGTGCGGCGCGCCCGCGACCATGGCCACCGTGTTCGGGACGGCGAACGTGCCGCCGCCCGCGAGCGTCGCGTCCTCGGCATGGCGGGGGAACGCGAAGGCGATCCGGAGCCCGCGAGCGATCGCCGCGAGCGCGTCGTCGGTGTCGGTCATGCCGACGTCGGCCTCGCCGCGCGCGACGGCATCGATGACGCCCGCGTTGCCGCTCGTCAGCACCCTCGGGCGGTTGGCGGCGAGCGCGTCAAAGAACGCCTGCGCGTACCCGGGCGCGGCGTTGCGGTCCCAGTACGCCTGCATCGCGCCGAAGTGGCTGCGAGTCGTGCCGAACCGCGGGTCCGCCATCGCGACACGCCCGCGCAGCGAGGGTTGCGCGAACGCGCTCCACGTGGCGGGAAGGAGCGCCTCGTCGCCCGCGCGGCACACCGCCACGCGCGCCCGGGCGGCGAACGCGAACCATCGGCCCTCGGGATCGCGCCAACGCGCGGGCCACGACGCAGCGATGCGCGCGAGCGCGTCGCCGCCGGCCCCGGCGTCGCCCTGCGAGCCATCCCTCGCCACGGGCACCGTGAGCCCCTCGCCCGCGAGCGCGACGTTCGCGGCCTGCTCGTTCGACCAGAACACGTCGGCACGCGGCCGCGCGCGCTCGGCGCGGAGCGCGTTCGCGAGGCCCGTGGTCTTCGTCGCCTCGGAGTCGGTCTTGGCGAGCACGCGGATCCCGGTCTCCCGCTCGAACCGCTCGAACACCGGCCGCGCCACCTCGGCCTCGTCCGCGCTCGTGTAGACCGTCACCTCGCTGCCGCCGCACGCGGCGAGCGCGGCCAGCGCGCAGCACACGACCGCGCGGAGCGGCGCGCGCACGTCACTTCCCCTTGTCCGCGCCCGCCGGGGCCGCGGGTGAGGCGCCCGCCGGGGGCGCGGGCGCGATGCCCTTCTGCTCGAAGGTGCGCCGCACGTCGCCGAAGTACCGCTTGTGCACGTCGCGCAGGTGCGCGGGGACGGGGTCGTCCTCGGTGCCCTTCTCGTACCCGGTGGCGATCGTCCCGGCGACCTGTTCCAGCGCGACGCGGCTCTCGCCCACGGGCGACTGTCCCGCGACCAGCTGCCGGGCGATCACGTCGCCCTCGCCTCGCGGCGACTTCTGCTTCTGCATCTTGGTGCCGAACGCGGTCTCGCGCATCTGGCGCGTGCCACCCTCGGCCTGGCCGCGCCCGCCGCCCGAACCGGACTTGCGCGACTGGCCGTTGCCCTTCCCCGACTGCGCCTCCTGGTCGCCCTCGCTGCTCGCCCGGAGCGCGCTGTCGGCCTCGCTCTCGCTCATGGCGCCGCCGCCCTCGCACTGGCTCTTGCAGGACTCGCTGGCCATCGCCATCTGGCGCTCGGCCTCGGCCTCGCTCAGCATCTGCGACATCGACCGCGACCCCTCCCCCTCGGACGGCGACCCGCCCTCCTGCGGGTCCTGCGCGGGCGCGCCCTGCTGCCGGTCCTGGTCGCCCTGCTGTCCCTGCTGGCCCTGCTGCGACTTCTGGCCCTGCTGCCCTCCCGAGGGATTCTTGCACTCCTGGGACATCTGGTTCACCTGCTGGCTCATCTGGGCCATCTTCTGCTGCGCGTCAGACATCGACTGCGCCATCTGCCGCAGCGCCTCCTTCTGCGAGGCGTTGAGGTCCTTCGATGCCTGGATCGCCTGCTGCATCGCCAGGGGGTTGTTCGCGAGCGACGGGTCCATGCCCGCCTGCTTCAGCGCCTCGGCCAGCTTCGCGGGATCCTTCGAGAGCGCCTCGAGCTGCTTCGCGGTGTCCGCGAGCGACTTCGCGAGCTTCTCGCGCTCCTCGGCCGAGAGCCCGCCGTCCTTCGATGCCTGCTCCTGCAGCTTCTGGACCGCGTCCTTCGCGGCCTCGAAGTTGCCCTGCTTCAGCGCCTCCGCCAGCTGCCGCGCCGCGTTGTCGTCCTTCGGAAGGTCCAGCTTCGCCAGCGCGTCCTGCAGTTCGCGCGCGGCCTTCGACTCGCGCGACTCGCTGATCTCCTCGAGCCGCTGCTGCAGCTCGGTCATGCGGCGCATGGCCTCGCGCGCCGCCTCCTCGGGCGGGCGCACCGGGCCGCGGCCGCCCTCCTCGAGCGACCGCTTGGCCGCATCGAGCTCGGCGTCCAGCTTGGCGGCGAGCTCGGGCGTCGCCTCGATCTGGCGCACCACCTGCTCGAGCGAACGCTCCTCGGGGGTCTGCGGGCGCTCGGCCTGAGCACCCGCGACGGCACCGCCGGCCTCGGCCGCACGCTCGAGCTGCGGGACCGCCGCCAGCACCGCGATCGCCGCCAGGAGCACCGAGGGCCCGACCCACCATCGGCGCGGAAGCGAGAGCGGGAACGCGTTCGCCGCGCGCCGCGCGACGTCCGGGTCGTTCGCGAACGCCACGGCGTCGGCGATCGCCGCACGCGCGAACGGGTCCAGGGCCGAGCCTCCGTCGCGCGCGAGCGACAGCGCCGTGGAGAACCGTTCCGAGGTGCGCACCCGCTGATCCAGTTCGAGCGCGACCTCCTCGATCGCCGGCACCGACCGCCGCACCCGCCACCACGCCCACGCACCCGCGAGAACGAGCGCCACGACCACGGCCACGCCCCACCACGCGATGCCCGAGGACGGCACACCCACCCGAGCGCCGAAGCCGAGGAGCCGACGCTCGAGGGCGACCGCCGCCAGCACGCCCCCGGTGACCGTCAACGCCGAGAGCGAGGCCGCCAGCCACGCCTGCAGCGCACGTTGCCGTCGAGACGCGAGCACCATCGATCGGATGCGGTCCATCGGGCGGATCCTCCGGGGATCATCCTACCCCCGCGGGCACCCGTTCCACGCGGCGCCTCTTTATGATCCCGCCATGGAATTCACCCGTTGCCGCGCGTTCGCGCTCGCGTCCGGACTGTCGCTCGCCTCGGCCTGCGGGGCCGCGTTCGCGCAGGCGCCCGCACCCGCCGCGCCGCAGGAGCAGTCGATGGGCGACCTGCGGCAGGAGATCGCCCGCCTCAAGCAGCAGAACGACGAGCAGGCCGCGGAGCTCGAGGCCGCGCTTGCGCGCATCAAGGAACTCGAGCAGCAGCTGGCCGACGCGGACGACGCCGCGAAGGCGAAGTCGTCCGCCGGCGCCCAGGCGCCCGCCGCCCCGGCGCCGGCGCCGACCCCCGCGGACCCCGCGATCGGGCCCGGCGGGCTGCTCTCGTCGCTGCGCGCGGACTACCTCGCGGCGTTCCCGACGGTGCCCTCGCCGAACGGCGCGGACGGCGCGCGCGCGACGCAGCAGCACCTCAACGCGCTCCAGTCGTGGGTGACGAAATCCAACCGCGAGGGCGTGCGCGCGCTCGCGTGGACCGGGCGCATCGACCCCAACTCGGTCCGTCGGTTCCGCAACAAGGTGAATTTCACGCTCGTCTTCGAGGAGCCCAACGGCACGCGCGACTGGCGCGTGCCGGCGCAGGTCACCGAGGGCTCGTTCGCCCGCGTGATGCGCGGCGACGTCATCGACACCGGCATGGTGACCGTGAACGCCCGCGTCTCGCCGCGGATGCGCGTGAACCCGTCGCGCACGGCGCCGGGCGCGTTCGACGTGCCGCCGTCGGTGGGCCCATACCTCGAGTTCGGCTACGACCTCGAGGTGCGCTCGATGGTGCCCGCGCAGCAGTCCGACCCGAACGCGACGGCGCCCGCGAAGTGACGCCCGGCGCCGGGACGCATGCGACCTGACGATCACGTCTGCCTCTGCTTCCGCGTCAGCCTGCGCAAGCTGCAGAACCACCTCGAGCGCGAGCGGCCCACGGTCGCGAGCCAGCTGTCGGAGTGCCTCGGCGCCGGAACCGGATGCGGTTGGTGCGTGCCGTTCCTCAGGCGCCTCCACGCCCAGCACGCGGCGGGAACGCTGCCCGCGCTCGACGAATCGCACGAGGAGTACGCGCGGCGGCGCACCGCCTACCGCGCCGGGCGCCGCGAGGGGACCTATGATCGACTCCCTTCGGACCCCATGGCCGCCGAGCCCGACCGTTCCCCCGCCTCGCCCGTGCGCGTGCCGCTGACCCAGCTGCGACGGGGCCAGCGCGCCATCGTCGACTGCGCGAACCTGGCCGACCTCCCGGAGGGCGAGCGCTGCCTGCTCCACGCGATGGGCATGCACGACGACTGCCAGCTTCGCGTGTGCAGCCCGGGCGCGCCGTGCATCGTGCAGATCGACGACACGCGCCTGGGCATCTCGGCCGAGGTCGCCCGGCGCATCATGGTGACTCCCATCGAGGACGGCGACCGCCGCGCGCCATGAGCGCCGGACCGGACGCCGCCCGGCCGACGCCGCGCATCGCGGTGCTCGGCAACCCGAACACCGGGAAGACCACGCTCTTCAACCGACTCTGCGGCGTGCGCGCGCGCACGGCGAACTTCCCGGGGTCGACCGTCGAGGGCCGCATCGGCATGCACCGGTCGCCGGCGGGCCACGTCGAGCTCGAGCTCGTCGACCTGCCGGGCTCGTACTCGCTCTCGATCGACGTTCCCGAGGCGCGAGTGTGCCGCGACTGCCTGCAGGGGTCGCTCGACGGCGTCGAGCCCGACGCCATGCTCGTCGTCCTCGACGCGACGAACCTGCGCCGCAACCTGCAGTTCGCCGCGCAGGCGCTCGCGCACCGGTTGCCCGCGGTGGTGGCGCTCAACATGTGGGACACCGCGCGCGCAAGGCCCGAATGCGTCGACCCGGCGGAGCTCTCGCGGCGGCTCGGCTGCCCGGTGGTCCCCGTCTCGGGGCGCACGGGCGAGGGGCTCGCCGCGCTCGACGTCGCGCTCGACACCGTGGTCGACCTGCCCTTCGGCGCGGACGCGCTGGTGGCCAGGCTGCAGAGGCTGCCGCCGGCCGACGCCACGCAGGCGATGCTCGCGTCGTGGGCCGATCAGGTCACCCGTGCCGCCGCGCCGGCCGCCGCGACTCCCGCGCGCGACGCCGACGACTCGCTCGTCGACCGCGTGGACGTCGCGCTCACCCACCCCTTCGTCGGGATCGCCGTCTTCGCGGTGACGATGGCGGCCCTCTTCAGCGCGATCTTCATGGTCGCCTCGGTGCCGATGGACCTCATCGACCTCGTCTTCGGACGGGCGGCCGAGGCCGTGCGCTCGGCCCTCCCGGAGGGGCTGCTCGCCGACCTCCTCGCCGACGGCATCGTCGCCGGCATCGGGGGCGTGCTCGTCTTCCTCCCGCAGATCTGCCTCCTCTTCTTCCTGCTCTCGCTCCTGGAGGACTCGGGGTACCTCGCGCGCGCGGCGTTCGCCGTCGACCGCGTGATGCGGCGCTTCGGCCTCAGCGGGCCGTCGTTCGTGCCCCTGCTCTCGAGCCACGCGTGCGCGCTGCCCGGGATCATGAGCACGCGCCTCATCCGGGACGACCGCGAGCGGCTGGCCACCATCCTGGTCGCGCCGTTCATGAGCTGCAGCGCGCGGCTTCCCGTGTACGTGCTGCTCATCGGGATCCTCTCGGTCGGCAGGCCCGCATGGTTCGCGGGCGCGGCGTTCGTCGCCTGCTACGCGCTGGGCGCGATGGCGGGGCTGCTGACCGCGCTCCTTGCGCGGCGCACGGTGCTGCGCGGCCCGGCGCGCCCGCTGGTGCTCGAGCTCCCGCCGTACCGGGTGCCCGCGCTGCGCAACGCGCTCCTCGTGACGTGGGACCGCGCCCTCGTCTTCCTCCGAAACGCCGGGACCACCATCCTCGCGATCTCGGTGGTCATGTGGTGGCTCAGCGCCTTCCCGCGCTCCGACGGCCCGGACGCACGCTCGCAGCAGGCCGGCAGCTTCGCGGGCCAGCTCGGCGAGGCGGTCGCGCCCGCGTTCGCGCCGCTTGGCTTCGACAGCCAGCTCACCGTGGGCGTGCTCACCAGCTTCCTGGCGCGTGAGGTGTTCGTGAGCACCATGGGCGTGCTCGCGGGCGCAGGGAGCGACGCCGACGTCTCGGACCGCACGGTGCTCGAGCAGGTCGCGGCCATGCCGCGCGCGGACGGCACGCCGGTGTTCGACCCGGCCACCGCGGCGGCCGCGCTGGTCTTCTTCGTCCTCGCCATGCAGTGCCTGCCCACGCTCGCCGTCACGCGGCGCGAGACGGGGTCGTGGAAGTGGCCCGCGATCCAGTTCGGGTGGATGACGTTGGTCGCGTACGCGGGAGCCCTGGTCGCCCATGCGGCCGTCCGGGCCTGGGGAGGCGCCGCCTGATGCCGTGGGGCGACTGGCAGTTCTGGGTGGCGACGGCGGGGGCGCTCGTCGCGCTGTGGGCCGTGGTGCGCCCGCTCCTTCCCCGCCGCGCGGGCGAGGGCGAGCGCGCCGGGGCCGCGCGCCCGAGGCGGACCGCGCTCACCATCGGGGACACCGACCCGGGCGCGGTGCGCCGCGACGTCAGCGACGCAGGATCGCGCGGACCAGCTCAAGGTCCGCCGGCGTCGTGACCTTGATGTTCCTCGGGTCGCCGTCGACCACGATCACTTCGGCGCCAAGCCGCTCCACCAGCATCGCGTCGTCGGTGGCGCCGGCGAGGTCGCCCTGCGCGTAGGCCCGCCGCAGGAGGTCCGCGCGGAACACCTGTGGCGTCTGGACCGCCACCAGCCGCTCGCGCGGGACGGTGCCAACCACGCGGCGTCCCCTGATCTTCGTGCTGTCGGAGATCTCGCCGAGGATGAGGTCCGCGACCGCGTCGGCCTCCTCGGCGTCGACGGATTCCTCGGAGACGCGCTTGAGTGTCTGCGTCACCGGGTCTCCCGGGATGACGGCGTCGTGCACCCGTGCGGCGTCGAAGACGCGGGCGACGAGCTCCTCGCTCGTCGCCGGCCGCGCGGCGTCGTGTACCGCGACGTGCGTGCAGTCGTCGGGGATCGCGGCGAGCGCGTTGCGCACCGTCTCCCACCGCTCGACCGTCCCGCCCGGCACGATGCGCGCGCCGTGGAACCCGAGCTGCGCGCCCCACCGTTCGCGGAACGCGTCGATCGTGTCCGGCGGTGCGGCGACGACGATGGCCGACACCTCGGGCCGGCGCGCGAAGACCTCGACCGCGCGCAGCAGCATCGGCCGCCCGCCGACGTCCATCGACACCTTGTCGCCGAGGCCGAAGCGCGTGCTGCGCCCGGCCGCGGGCAGGATGACGCCCACGCGCAGCTCGGTCACGGCACGGCCGCCTTCCACGTCGCGGGCGCCGGGGCCTGCGGGCGCATCAGCCCCATGAGCGCCATGGCCGTGCCGAAGCTGCGGCTGCGCGGGAACACGCGGTCGTCCCAGGTGCCGTCCTCGTCGCGCACCGCGAACACCAGCTGCTCGAGCCGGCGGCGGTACTCGCCGCGCTCGGACTCGGGAAGGCACTCCACCGCGTCGAACGCATGGAGGAACCCGAAGAAGAAGTAGTACGGCGCGACGCCGTACGGGGCCACGTGCGTGCCCGTCTTCTTGCGGCGCTTCTCCAGCTCGCGCCAGTGCTCCAGGAACCGGTCGAGCGCGAACCGCACGCGTCCGGCGTCGCCACGGCCCGCGCGCAGGAGCAGCGGCTCCGCGCACACCATGCGCCCGATCGCGCCGGGCACCGTGCGCGCGGGTTCGCGCGACTGGCGCTCGGCGCTGTACGAGACGTTCCCCTCCCCGGTGCGGCAGCGCTCGAGCGCGTCGAGCGCGCGTGCCACGACCGCCGCGTCGACCTCGAGCCCCTGGGCCCGCGCCTCGAAGAGCACCTGCAGGCACGGGGCGGTCATGAACGGCGACGCCGGGCACGGCGTCTCGATGCCGGGCTGGCGCGCGTAGTTCCAGCCCCCGACCTGCGGGATCTCGGTGCGCTGCATGGCGTCGAGGTACCACCGAAGCGCGCCGTCCACGTCCTTCTGCATCCCGGGCGGCACGGCCTTCGCCGCGCGCAGCGCCAGCAGGAAGCGCGCCCCGTAGCAATAGCCCCACCCGCGCACGTCGTAGCCGGCGTCGTAGTCGGGGTTCATCAGCGGCTCGCGGATGCCGGCGCACACGAACTCGCACGCACGCCGCACCGCCGCCTTCCGCGGGCCGTCGGCCGCGTACCCGGGCATGCGCACGAGGCACTCGCCGACGATGCCGGTTCCGCCGATCCGGTAGCCCACCGGGATCTCGCCGCGCACGCGGTAGACGCCCTCGTAGGGCCACTGCGCGCGGGGCTCGCCCTCCTGCGAGGAGACGAGGAACTTCACGCCCTCCTCCACGGCGCGCCTCATCGCGTCGGCATCGGGCGGCGCCACGGGGCCGACGGCGGCGGGCGCCGCGGGCCGGGGGCCGTCGGGCGACACGACGTCCGAGGCCAGGGCAAGCACGAGTGCAGCGATCGCGATCGTCATGGGGATGCCTCCGGAGGTGCGGGTGGCTCGGGAGCGGCCCCTGCCGCCCCCGGCGCGGAGGCCGCCTCCGCCACGTAGAGATGGACATGCATGTCGCCGAACGACCGGATCTCGGGTCCGCTGAACCCGGCGACCGCGCGCTCGGCGTCGCCCAGCGCGTACGGCAGCCGCAGCACGAGCCAGCCCCCGTCGGCCATCGAGTCGCGCAGGCGCGCGCACTGCTCGAGGATGCGGCGGCGCCCGCTCGACTGCTCCGCCAGCGGGTACGGCGGGTCCATGAACGCGACCGTCACGGGCGCGGGGATGCCCGCGAGCGCGGCGGGCGAGAGCGCGTCGGCCTGCACCGGGCGCGCCCGGTCCCCGACCTGCAGCGCGCGCACGTTCTCCTCGAGGCAGTCGAGGACCCCGCGGTCGCGCTCCACCAGCGTGGCATGGCGCGCGCCGCGGCTCAGCGCCTCGAGCCCCATGGTGCCCACGCCGGCGAAGAGGTCGAGCACCACGGCGTCCTCGAACCACCCGCGCAGCACGTTGAAGATGCTCTCCTTCACGCGCCCCGTCATGGGCCGCGTCACCTCGGTGCCGGGCGGCGTGCGCAGCACGCGCGAACGGTGCTCGCCGCCCATGATGATGACGCGGGATTGCATCGCGGCGAGGATACGCGCTTGCTACAGTCCGGCGCCCGTGCCGCAGCCGTTCGACCAGCTTCCCTCATCGGTGCTCGCCCTCGCGCGGCACGTGCGGGTGCCCGGCGACGTGCCGGCGCTCCTCGTGCACCCGCACTTCGACCGGGCCTCGGGCACGGTGACCCGCCCGGCGCCGGTGCTCACCTGGATGCACGGGCGCACGGTGAGCAAGGAGCTCGATCCCGGCCGCTACCTGCGACTGGCGCGCGCGGGCATCGCCTCGTGCGCGCTCGACCTCCCGGGCCACGGCGAGCGCCACGAGCACGCGCTTCAGGACCCGGCCCGCACGCTCGAGGCGGTCGAGCGCATGGCCGGCGAGCTGCCGGCGATCGAGGCATGGCTCGCAGAGTCCGGCGAGCACGCCGGGTGCGCCATGGCGATCGGCGGCATGAGCGCGGGCGGCATGGCGGCCATGGTGCGGCTCTGCCGGCCGCATCCGTACGCCGCGGCGCTGGTCGAGTGCTCGACGGGAAGCTGGCGCTGGCAGCTCGGGCGGGCCATGCACGACCCCGCTCGCGTGGCACGGCTCGACCCCGTCGACCACCTCGCGGACTGGCGGGACGTCCCGTTCCTGGCGCTCCACAACGAGCTCGACGAGTGGGTGCCCGTCGCGGGCCAGCGCGAGTTCGTCGATGCGCTGCGTGCGCGCGCGCGCGACCCCGGCACCGTGCGGATGCATGCCTACGGACCCACGGGAGCGCCGCACGAGCACGCAGGCTTCGGGCGATGCGCCGCCGACGCGAAGGACCGCGGCACGGCGTTCCTCGCGGAAGCGCTCCTGCGCGGGACGTGACCGGGGACCGGCCGGATCCCGGCGGGATTCCGCAACGGTGCCGCGGGAAATGCCGTATCTTCGATCGACCCATGCGAAGATCACCCACGGCGACTCGGCACGGAACGGCCCGCACCGGCTTCACCATCGTCGAGGTCCTGGTCACCGTGGGAATCATCGCGCTGCTCGCGGGCATCATCATCACGAGCCTGCGCGGGGCGTTCGGCACCGCGCGCAAGACCAAGGAGATGAACCTGATCCGCGGGCTGTACGTCGCGTGGTCGCAGTACGCCAACAGCTACGAGGAGAACCTGCTGCCCGGGTACCTCGACGAGAACGCGCAGGCCTCGTGGCAGGTGACCTACAGCAATGCCAGCGGCAACTCGCTCAACCGCGCGTTCAGCCAAACGTACACGTGGCGCCTCGCGCGCTTCATGGACGATCTGCCCGGGACGCTGCTCTCCTACCGTGACACCGACGAGGGCATCGACGCCGACAACGCGACCTCGGGCGACTGGCCGGGCGAGCCCGCACTTCCGGCATGGATGGGAAGCGTCCCCGGCAACCCCGGCAGCGCGATCGCGCTGCAGCCGGGCTTCGCCTACAACGCGTTCTACCTCGGCGGCTGGTACGAGACGTCGGGCTCCGGCGTCGCCGCGCCGCGGTTCGACAACGCCCAGTGGACGGCCCAGGGCGGGACCACGGCCACCCGCGGTCGCTTGGTGGCCACCCGCCTCGCGAACATCTCGCGCACCACCGACCTCGTCGTGTTCGCATCGAGCACCTACCGAGCGCCCGGCAACTACCGCGACAACCTCGGTGCCGAGGACACGATGCCCGGGTGCGCCTGGGTGGTGCCGCCCGCGCTCGGGCAGCAGGAGGTCTGGGCGCCCTACCTCGGCACGCCCACGGGCCTCGATGCGTCCGCGTCGGCCGCGCAGCCCGGCGAGGGCGGCATCGCGAGCATCTTCCAGAGCGGGTACGCCGAGACCGGCGTGCTCGGCGTGAACGTGGCGCAGGGCGTCCCGATCCGCCGCTACAACAAGCTCGTGGCGGCCGGCAAGGCCGACGGCAGCGTCGAGACGCTCGGCATCGCGGCGCTCATGGACATGCGGCTCTGGATCGATGCCGCGGACCAGGTCGACTTCAGGCACCAGAACAACTGACCCGCGCGGACGGGCGCCCGCTCACGCCTGCGTCGAGGCGAGCGTGATGCTCGCCACGGTCACGTCGTCCGACCACGGCACGCCCTGCGCGAAGCGCTCGAGCGCGCCCACCAGCCGCTCGACGTCCTCCGCCGTGCCGCGGCTTCCGCGCAGCGCCGCGATCACGGGCTCCGGGTCCGACTCGAACGCCTCGCAGAACCGGCGGCCGGACCGGTCCTGCTGGTCGACCACGCCGTCGCTGAAGAGGACCAGCCGGTCGCCGGGCGCGAGGCGGAACTCGTCGGCGACAAGCTCGATGCCCGCGGCGTACCCGATCATCGTCGTCCGGTTCGGGAACTCGAGCCGCGACGCGCTGCCGTCGGCGCGCACGATCGCCGCGTAGCAGTGCGCCGCGTCCACGCCGCGGCACGCGCCGTCCGGCAGGATCTCGACGGCGATCGCGGTCGAGAAGCCGCCGGTGCTCACGCTGAAGTCGAGGTTCGGGCGCCGCACGAAGAACTCCGAGACCCCCGCGAGCGCCTGCTCGATGGGCATCCCGCGCCGCACGGCGCCGTCGAGGTGCGCCACCGAGGACGCCATGACGATGGCGGCGCCGGCGCCCTTGCCCGCGACGTCGCCGATGAACGCGGCCACGCGGCCGTCGCCGGCCTCGATCACGGTGAAGAAGTCGCCGCTCGGCCGCGCCTCCACTCCCGGCGCGTGCGCGGCGGGGCGGCTGTAGAGCGACCACCGCACGCAGCCGCACTCGCCCTCGGGGTCGGGCAGCAGCCGCTCCTGGATCTTCCGGGCCTGCACCATCTCGCCCTGCAGCGCGCGCCGCTCCGCGGCCGCGAGCGTGAGCCCCGCAAGCTGCGCGACCATGTCGGCGTACGGGACGGCCGCGTCGCCGAGCGCGCCGCCGGAGCGCGTGTCGGCGTAGAGGTAGAGCCGCGCGGGGGACGCCGACGGGATGGGCGCGCAGATCGCGGCCGTCGCGCCCGAGGCGATGAGGCTGGCCGCGGCGTGCAGGCGTTCCATGGAGTGGTCGAGCCGCACCATGCCTCCGGTGGCCCGCGACTCCTCGAGCAGCGTCCGGCTCACGGGGAGCGCGCGCGCGTGCTCGCTCGCAGCGGCGATGGCCACGGGCGACCATCCATCACGGTCGCCGGCTGCGCCGGCGCGCATCACCGCGGCGCGGTCGAAGTCGCGCGTCGCGACGAGCACCTCGACCACGGCCTCGCACAGCGGGCGCTCGTCGTCGGAGGCGCCGATGCGCCGCGCCGCGGCCAGCAGCGCCGACAGCCGGACTTCCGCGGACTCGAGGCGCTGGCGCGGCACGGTCTCGGGACGAGCCCCGGCACCGGCATCGAGGAACGTCACCGTCTCGGGGGCGGTGCCCCCCGCCGTGCCGGCGCCCACCGTGAGGCGCATGCGGAAGGGACCGATCGCGAGCATCGAGGCCGCGGCGAGGGGAACCCACTCGTTCGCCGGCAAGAGCCGGCGGTCGAGCGCGGTTCCGTTGCGCCCCATGCCGCGCACGTACCAGCTGCCCGCGTCGAACATGCACTCCGCGTGTCGCTTGGACACCGATTCGTCGACGAGCGCGACGTCGGGTGCCACGGTCCCGGCCGCGGTCGGCCGACCCAGGACCACCGGCGCGTCGGCCGACCGGGGCTCGAACGAGACCGTCTCCCGGCCCGTCCCCGGGAACGCGATGCGGAGGGTCGAGGGGCCCGGGCCGGCCATGGGTCAGCGCGCCGCGAGCTCCGCGGGCTTCGGGGCCGCGACGAGCTCCTCGGCCACGCGGCGACGCGGCGCCGTCCCGAACGAGAGCTGCGCCACGGCGATCATGGTCTCGAGCCGCCCGAGGGTGTTCTCGCGCATCGCGCCGAACGCCATGAACGGGAAGAGCGCCAGCAGCGCGACCACCAGGCCGGACGCGGTGGCGACCAGCGCCTCGGAGATGCCGCCCGACACGGCGCGCGGGTCGACCATGGCCTCGCCGCCCGAGAGCAGGTCGAAGCTCGTGATGATGCCGGTGACGGTGCCCAGGATCCCCAGCATCGGCGCGGCCGTGATGATGGTCGAGAGCGTGGCCATGAAGCGGTCCATCCGGATGCGCTCGGTCTCGACCGCACCGACGCCCACCGCGTCGCTCGCGCCGTCGGAGAGCAGCGCGCGCGCGATGCGCGCGTACACCGTCTCCGAGGTGTCGGCGAGCGCCTGCGACCGCGCCGCGTCGCCCCGGCGCATGGCGTCCATGAGGGCCGCGAAGCCGCGCTTCCCCGCCGGCCCGTTCTGGCGCGCCCAGTACACGGCGCGCTCGAACGACACCGTCGCCGAGATGACGCTCAGCACCAGGAGCGGCCACATGACGAGCCCGCCCTTGTGCATGATGGACCAGAAGTGAGTCAGCATGGTGATGGCCCGCGGGGCGGGACGCGGATCATACGGCCTCCCGTACACTCGCCGCGATGCACGCGACCGTCGCCGCCGCCACCGATGCCCAGCTCGTCGCCGAGGTCGAGGACGCGCTCGCGCGCAGCCTCGTCGACCACCCGCTCGCCCCCCGGCTGCGGGACGCCATGCAGTACGCCGTGCTCGGCGGAGGCAAGCGCGTGCGGCCGGTCCTCGTCCTTCGCGCGTGCGAGGCGGTCGGCGGCGCCCGCGGGGACGCGATGGCGGCCGCGGTCGCGCTCGAGATGGTCCACTGCTTCAGCCTGGTGCACGACGACCTCCCGGCGCTCGACAATGATGACCTGCGCCGGGGCCGCCCCACCACGCACCGGGCGCACGGCGAGGCGCTCGCCATCCTGGCGGGCGACGGGCTCATGTCGGTCGCCATGGAGCTGGCGCTGGCCTCCCCCCGGCGAGGCGCCGAGATCGCGCGCGAGCTCGCCTCGGCCACGACAGGCATGATCACCGGGCAGGTCTACGACACGCTGGGCGGGTTCGACGGGACGCCCGACGCCGGTGCGCGGCTGCGGCTCATCCACGACCACAAGACGGGTGCCCTGCTGCGCGCGGCGTGCAGGATGGGCGCGCTCGCGGGAACCCCCTCCGAGGCGCACCTCGCCGCCCTCTCCGCATACGGCGAGGCCATGGGCCTCATGTTCCAGGTCGTGGACGACATCATCGACGAGACCCAGTCGACCGAGCACCTCGGCAAGACGGCCGGGAAGGACCGCGAGGCAGGCAAGCTGACCTACCCTGCAGTGTTCGGGCTTGAGGAAAGCCGCCGCCACGTCGAGCGGCTCCTCGAACGGGCCATGGCGGCCGTCACCCCGCTCGGGGAGCCCGCGGCGCCGCTGGCCCTGATGGCGCGGACCTTGGCCACGAGGACGCGATAACCTCGGCTACACTTTCGCGATGGCCCCCTCCCCCCGGCCCCGTGCCGCGGGGCGAGGCATGACCGCCTGCACCCGAACACGACCATGAACCTCCTCCCCACGATCGCCGGCCCCGCCGACCTCAAGAAGCTCTCCGTCGACCAGCTCCCGCAGCTGGCGAAGGAAGTGCGCCAGGCGATCTGCGACCAGGTTGCGAAGTCCGGCGGCCACCTCGCGCCAAACCTCGGCGTCGTCGACCTCACGATCGCGATGCACTACGTGTTCGACTTCGGGCACGACCGGCTGCTGTGGGACGTCGGCCACCAGTGCTACACGCACAAGCTGCTCACCGGGCGCCAGCACCTCCTCGGCAAGCTGCGCCAGCGCGGAGGCATGGCGGGCTTCCCCGAGCCGCGCGAGTCGGACTACGACCTGTTCTCGGTGGGCCACGCAGGCACCGGCATCTCGACGGCCGTCGGCGTCGCGCGCGGCGACACGCTCGCCGGCCAGGGCTGGGCACCGGACAACGACGCGGGCCGACGGGTGGCCGTCGTCATCGGCGACGCCAGCAT
>CAMDUT010000055.1 GCA_945877905.1 Phycisphaera mikurensis NBRC 102666
TTGCCGAGCCCCACCCCGCCATGCACGAAGAACGGGTTGTACGAACGCCCCGGTTTCTGGGCCACGGCCTGCGCGGCCGCATGGGCCAGGCGGTTCGTCGGGCCCACCACGAAGGTGTCGAACACGTAGTCCGGCGAGAGCAGGATGCGCTCGTCAAAGAGCGCCTCAGGCGAAGGCGGCTGCACGTTCGTCGGGGCGGGCGCCGCGGACTCCGGGACGCGTTCGCCCACGAACTTGACGCCCACCAGCCGCCCCGTCGCCGCGGCCGCGGCCGCCGTGAACGGCGGGACGCAGCACCGCTGGAGGTACGAGAGCCGCACCGGCTCCTCGACCAGCAGCGTCAGGTTCGCGCCGTCGAGCGCGAGCACCTCGATGTCGTCGAACCAATGCCGGCACACCTCGGCGTGGTGCCGGCGGAGGTGCTCGAAGAGCCGCTGCCTCACCGGGGCCAGCGCCGCCCCCCCGCCCCGCGCGTCGTCGTGTCCAAGCGGGGTTCGTGCGGGCATGCGAATCGTCCTGTCCTTCGGAAAAGGCTGCGCGCGACGCCGGGTGCGACGCCGATTTCCCGCGGCACCGGGGCCGATCGGGAAGTGAATCACGTTGGGATGCGCGGAGAAGTCTTGCCCACCACGCCGCGCGAACAGCAGGCGCAATGTAGGCCCGGCCCGGCCGAGCGTCAACCGTTTCGCGCAGGCGCTTCGGCGATGGTCACTTCTCGGATCCTTCGGCGGCCTCGCCGGCATCCGCGGCCTGGGTCGCCCCCTCCCGCCCGGCGTCGCCGGCGGCGGCCGTCATGGCCTCGTGCCGGGCTCGGTTGGTCCGGTGATCCATGAGCAGGTGAACGCGCGCCGCGCGTTCCGCGCCGGCCACCTCCTCGATGCGCGTGCGCGCGAACGGCATCAGCGTGCGCCGCGAGACGTGCACGATCACGATGTCCTGGGCGTTCCAGGACTCGAACAGCGGGCGGTAGTCCTCGATGTGGAGGTGCTTGCCGATGCGCGCGCGGTCGCGGTGCTCGTCCTCGAAGAACGTGCATTCGCTGACCACCACCTTCGCGTTCCGGAATTCGTCGCGCAGCAGGAAATCGCCTGGCTCGGTGTCGCCGGTGTACGCGACCAGCGGGATCTCCATGGTCCGCGTGATCTCGTGGCCCGCGGCGCGCAGCTCCCGCAGGCGGTCCTGCGAGAGCCCGTGGAACTCGTCGCGCAGCTTGCTGCGGCGCTCGATCACCACGAACGCGAGCGCCGGCGTGGTGTGGCTCACCTCGATCGCGCGCACGAAGAGGTTCGCCTTCAGCGCGAACTCGCCGTCGGGCTCGATGGGGACGATCTCGTGCGGGGTGCGCTGGCGCTCGAGGTCCACCCACGACGCCATCATGCGCCGCAGAGGCTCGGCCATGGCCGGGTGCACCAGGCACCGTGCCGTGCCGGGCATCTTCTGGAAGAACCGCTGGCTGAACCAGTAGGGCAGCCCCGCCACGTGGTCCATGTGCGCGTGGCTGAGCGCCACGGTCGGGGACGCCAGCACCGGCCTCGGGCACAGACCGATGTCGAAGGCGAGGTCGAACTCGGGCACGTGCACCACCGCCTGCTCGCCGGCGACGGACACTCCCTGGATGCGGTACGGGGCCGAGTACACGAACCCGAGCCTGGCCTCCTGCGGAGGCATGCGAGGAACCATTCGGTGAATCTCCTCTCGCGGCGCTTTCGCGCGGCGGGGTTGAAATGCGATCGCGCATGCTACGGAGAATGGTCCGGAACGCGGTTATGTGAGTCCGGTGGACGGAATTCCGCCGAACAAGGCGGAATTTCCCTTGCAGGCCGTTCTGCGGAAACCGAACCTTCGAGGTTGCCATGCGCATTGCCCCAGACTCCAACCCCGTCAGGAGCGAGTTCGCCGATGACCCGGACATGGCCGACATCGTGGCCTTGTTCGTCTCGGAGCTCCCCAAGCGCGTCGCCTCGATGCAGGAAGCCCTCTGTTCGGGCGACATCCCGCAGGTGCGGGTCCTTGCGCACCAATTGAAGGGTGCCGCGGGGGGCTACGGCTTCCCGAAGCTCGGCGAGGCTGCGGCGCTCGTCGACCTCGGCATCAAGGAAGGGTGCGACGAGAACGTCGTCCGCAGCCGGCTCGGGATGCTCGCGGCGTTCGCGGCCCGCATCCGCCCGTGACGCGATGGCGACCCATGGAACCACGCCGACATCCCCATAGCATGGTCGTTCGGCGATGACCGCGTCCCAAGGCCCGCTTCCCAGGCTGCTCGCGATCGACGACTCCGAGCTGATCCACCGGCTCCTGCGGGTGCGGCTGCAGCATGAGCCGCTCGAGATCCATGGGTCGATGGACGCGCGCGAGGGCCTCGAGCTCGCGCGCCGCATGGTCCCCGACGTCATCCTGCTCGACATCGAGATGCGCGGGATGGATGGGTTCCAGGTGCTGCAGGCGCTGAAGGACGACGTCAACCTCCAGGACATCCCCGTCATCTTCATCTCGGCCACGGCCAGCATGGAGGACCGCGTCCGGGCGATCGACCACGGTGCCATCGACTTCGTCGCCAAGCCGTTCGAGGTGGTCGAGCTGAAGGCGCGGGTGCGCAGCGCGCTCCGCATCCACCAGATGGTGAAGATGCTCGCGCAGAAGGCCCAGGTGGACGGCCTGACGGGCCTGTGGAACCGCACCTACTTCGACCGGCGCCTCCACCAGGAGGTCTCCGAGGCCGTGCGCCACGGGCGCAGCGTGTCGCTCGTGATGTGCGACGTCGACGGCTTCAAGCGGCTGAACGACGAGTGCGGGCACCCGTTCGGCGACGCGGTGCTCGAGCGCGTCGCGCGAATCCTGCAGGGCGGCCGCACGAGCGACATCGCGTGCCGGTACGGCGGTGAGGAGTTCGGGATCATCCTCCCGAACACGTTGGGCACCGAGGCGGTGGACGTCGCCGAGCGCTACCGGGTGGCGATCGAGGCCGAGACGTGGCCCGGGCCCGCGGGCCGGGTGATCACGGCCAGCTTCGGCGTGTCGGACCTCTCGCTGCTCGCGGGTTCGCAGGGTTCGGACGACCTCGTCGCCTCGGCTGACTCGGCGCTCTACCGCGCCAAGATGAACGGCCGCAACCGCATCGAGGTGGCGCCCGTGGCGCGCCCGGCCGGTTGAGCGATGGCCATCTCGCACGACCAGGGAATCTGCATCCGGCACTGGGACTTCAGCGAGACCAGCCAGACGGTCACGCTGTTCGGCCGCGAGGGCGGCCTGGTGCGCGGGCTCGCCAAGGGCGCGCGGCGCGAGCGCGGCGCCTTCGACGGGGGCATCGACCTGCTGTCGCGCGGCGAGTTCGGCGTGATCCGCAGCGCGCGCAAGGAACTCGCCACGCTCACCGAGTGGGACCTGCTCGAGGTGTTCCCGCGGCTCAGGACCGACCTGCACGCGAATCGCGCGGCCTTCTACATGGCGGACGTGCTCGGGCGGATGCTCGCGCCGGACGACCCGCACCCGGCGCTCCATGACCGGTTCGTGCGCTCGCTGCGCGCGCTCGGCGGAACGGCGTCCGCGGAGGGTCCCTCGATCGATGGTCCCTCCGCGCTCCTGGCGTTCCAGTGGTCGTTGCTCGGCGAGACCGGCCATCGCCCCGACATCGACACGGCGGCGCACGAGGGTCCCGATGTCGTCGAGTTCCTGCCCGAGGCCGGGTCTTTCTGCGAGCCCGGTCCGGCCGCCCCCGCGGGTGCGCGTTGGAAGGTGCGGCGATCCACGGTCGCGCAGCTGCGCGCGTGCGAATCGGGCATCGACGCGGAATGCTCGCCGGGCGCCGTCGAGCGCGGCAACCGGTTCCTCGCCGCCTGCGTCCGCCACGTGCTGGGCTCGGAGCCGCCGACCATGGCGGCGCTCTTCGCCGCGCCTGCGCGGTCGTCAGCCTGACGCCGGCGACACCAGCGCCCGCAGCGTGGGACGGAGGGGGAACTCGCGGATCATCGAGCGCAGGTCTTCCGGCGTCAGCGACTCGATCCTGGCGATCTCGTCCTCGAGGGACGCGTGCGCGCCTCGGTAGAGCCACAGCGCGCCCAGGCGCCGCATCCGGCCCGCGGGACGCTCGCCGCCGATCGTGACCGCGGTCACCACCTTCGCGCGCGCGTTCGCGAGCTCGTCGGGGCGCAGGTCCTCGCCGATGCGCGCGAGCTCGGAGCGCACGATGCCGTCCACCCGCTCGACGTCCTCGGGCCTGCACGCCGCGTAGGTGACGTACTCGCCGACGCCGTCATGGCCGTCGAACTGCATCTGCGCCTCCTCGGCGATGCCGGGCTCGATGAGCGACCAGTAGAGCCGCGAGCCCTCGGAGTCGCCGAGCACCTGCGCCACCATCGCGGCCGCGTATCGCCTGGGGTCCTGGGTCGACGGCGCCGGGCAGAGCCACGCGAGGTACGCGCGGTTGGCCTGCGGCATCGCCACCTCGACCCGCTCCTCGTGCGCATGGAACGCCGGGTGGGCGCGCCCGGTCTCGCCGCGCTGCCAGCCGCCGCACGTCCGCCGCACGTCCTCGACGAACGCGTCGAAGTCCAGCTTGCCGGCCGCGCACACCACGGTGTTCGCCGCGCCGTAGCGCCGGTCGAAGTAGTCCTTCATCTGGTCGCGCGTGAGCGCACCGACCGTCTCGCGCGTCCCGAGCACGCGGTGGCCCAGGGGATGCGCGCCGAAGTACCGCTCGTTGGCGTGCTCCCAGAGCCGCCAGAACGGGTTGTCGTCGTACATGGCGATCTCCTCGAGGATCACTCCCTTCTCCTCGTCGAAGTCCGCCTGGCGCAGCGCCGGCCGCATGATGTCGGCGATGATCCCGGTCGCGGTGCCGAGGTGCTCCGGGAGCACGTGCGCGTGGAACGCGGTGAGTTCGCCCGTGGTGAACGCGTTGTGGTCGGCGCCGATGCGGTCGAAGTCGCGGTTCACGTCGTCCGGCGTGCGGCGATCGGTGCCCTTGAACACCATGTGCTCAAGGAAGTGGCTCACGCCCATCAGCTCGCGCGGCTCGTCGCGCGCGCCGGTCTTGACGAAGAAGCCGACCGCCGCGGTGTGCGCGGTGGGGTCGGTCTCCGCGATCACCGTGAGCCCGTTCTCGAGCGTGGCCTGCCGGAATTCGAATGCCATGGCTCCATCGTATGGCTCCGGCACCCGATGGTTCGATTATGGGTCTCGCCTCGCGCGGATGATTCCGCATTCGCGCCGGCGCGACTGGATTCGTGCCGCGACCGAACCGAAGGTACGGGCATGGACAGCCCACTCCGCCGACCCCACGTGAAGCGCGCGAGCGCGTTCCTCGAGGCCGTCGAGCGCCGGGACACGAACCGGCACGGCGGCATCGGCGAGTTCATCCTGTTCTGGCACCACGACCCGTCGCAGTGCTGCGTCTACGAGGCGCTCGACACCAGCGGGACGGGCGCGCGCATCCGCACCGACGCGCCGCTTCCCGAGGGCATGACCGGCGTGGCGGTCCGCTACGAGCCAGGGGCCATCGAGATCGACCGGGCGATCATGGTGGTGTGGTCGCGCGGAATCCGCGACTCCGAGGGCCGCGTCAGCCACCACGAGGCGGGCATCCGCTACCTCTGACGGTCGGTCCGTCCATCACGAGCTCATGTCAGTGCCCCGGCGCGCAACGAAGTTCCGCGCGCCGGGGCGCTCCTCTTGCGGTGATCAGCGGTCGCCCGCGGGCAGGCGTTCGGCCTGCTCCTCGGCGTGGTAGCTCGACCACACCAACGGGCCGCTCTCGCACACACGGAAGCCGCGAGCGAGTGCCTGGCGCCGGAACTCGCCGAACGTGTCCGGGTGCACCCAGCGGTCGATCGGCAGGTGGTTGCGCGTGGGCTGCAGGTACTGCCCGATCGTGAGGACGTCGGAGTCGCTCGCGGCGCGCACGTCGTCCATCAGCTCGAGCACCTCGTCGTCGCGCTCGCCGATCCCCACCATGATGCCGGTCTTCGTCACGAGCCCGCTGCGCTTGAACTGCGCGAGCACCGCGAGGCTGCGCTCGTAGCGCGCCTGGGGCCGCACCGCGGGGTGCATGCGCCGCACGGTCTCCATGTTGTGCGAGAGGATCTCCGGGCGGGCGTCGCACACGGCCTGGATCGCGCGCTCGTCGCCCTGGAAGTCGCCCACCAGGCACTCGACGCTCATGCCCGGGCATGCCTCGTGCACGCGCTCGATGGTCTCGGCCCAGATCGCCGCACCGCCGTCCGGCAGCTCGTCGCGGTTCACGCTCGTGATCACCACGTGCTTCAGGCCCATGAGCGCGAGGCTCTTGGCCACGCGTCGCGGCTCGTCCGTGTCGAGGACGGGCGGGCGGCCCGTCTTCACGTTGCAGAACCCGCACGAGCGCGTGCAGGTGTCGCCGAGGATCATGATGGTCGCCGTGCCGCGTCCCCAGCACTCGCCCATGTTGGGGCACGACGCCTCCTGGCACACCGTGTGCAGCCGGTGCTCGTCGATGATCGACTTCAGGCGGTCGTAGCCGCCGCCGCCAGGGACCCGCGCGCGCAGCCAGTCGGGCTTGCGGCCGATGGCGCGATGGTGCGGCGCGTCGGGCGCGTTGTTGAGCACCATGCCCGTCAGGCTCACGGCGGCGGGGCCGACGTTGCGCGCCGTGTCGCCGCCCAGCGGGCGCGGGTGCCGCGCCAGCGTGCGTGCCACGGCCTCCGGCGAGGCACCGGGCGGCGTCGAGGGCGCCGGGGATGGGTTGCCTTCGTGCATGCGGGACGATGATTCTAGGCGCGAAGCGCCGCGACCCCGCGCGCGAGGGCGCACGGGGTCGCGGGGTCAGGTCACGAAGCTGCGCGGGTCAGGCCCGTCGCCGGCGAGCCCCGATGAGGCCGGCCGTCGCGAGCAGCGCCACGGCGCCCGGCGCGGGGACCGTGAGCAGGAAGGTGTCCTGGCTGACGGAACCGTTTGCGCGCTTGACGGTGGCACCGAGCTTGAGGTTGATGCTCCAGCCCGAGCCGGCCACGTAGAACTGGCCGATCATCATCCCGAACTGGCCCGCGGCCGACGACGCGTTCGAGCTGGTGGCGCGGATCGAGGCGATGGACGCCAGGCTGCGCGCGGGTGACGACGTGCCGCCCGGCAGGAAGAACCCGGCGAGCGCCGGCACTGAGTTGACATACGGGTTGGTGAAGCCGCTCGCGTTCGAGGTCGCGCTGAACGCGTTGACGGTGGTGTTCTCGCCGGTGTCGGTGTCGAGGTAGGTGACGTTCCAGCTCGGGTCACCCAGCGTGGACGAGGTCCCGAAGAACGTGCCTGAGGTCGTGTTGAACGAGCCGCCCGCCGACAGGAAGCTGTCGAGCGTGGTCCAACTCTGCGAGCCGGACGTGACCCACAGGCCTTGCGCGCCGGCACCCTGCAGGAACCCCCCGACCGCGTTGGTCGTCACGTAGCCGGCATTCGGCGACTGCGCGTTCGACCCATAGACCGAGACCAGCGAATCGGTGGAGTCGTCCACCACCGCGAAGACATTGACGAGGCTGCCGCCGGCGACCGAACGGACGGTCGAGGTCCAGCCGACGAAGCTTGCGTGCGCGGACGTGGCGAGGGCGGAGCAGATGAGGACGGAGGGAACGTGGATGCGCATGGGAGGCTCCAGGGCGGGCTCGATGGCCCGCAGCGTCGATATGGATGTGGGATCGGGAATCGGACGGGAATCGTGAGGGAAGCGCCCACGGGGAATGGGCGTCGGGCGACTTTGGGAAAGGGAGCCCGCGCGGGGGTGAACGCAATCCGGGCTTCCTCACCATCACGCGATCTCTTGGATTTTTCGCAAACCCGTAAAAACGCACCCACACCATCGCTGGTGTGGGTGGAAGAGGCAAGGAGGGTGGTTCCGTACGCTCAGGCGCGGCGGCGACGGCCGGCCGTGAGTCCCGCGACGCCGAGGAGCGCGATGGCGCCCGGGGCGGGCACGGTCAGCGTGAAGGTGTCCTGGCTGAGCGTGCCGCTGGCGCGACGCACCGTGGCGCCGAGCTTGAGGTCGAACGTCCACTCGCTGCCGGCCACGTAGAACTGGCCGATCATCATGCCGAACGTTCCCGCGGCGGCGGTGGCGTTCGAGCTCGTGGAACGGATGCCGGCGAGGCTTGAGAGGTCGCGTGCGGGCGACGAGCTGCCACCCGGCAGGAAGAAGCCGGCGAGGGCGGGGATCGAGTTGATGTAGGGGTTCGTGAAGCCGTCGTCGTTCGAGGCGGCACCGAACGCATTCGCGGTCGTGTTCTCGCCGATGGCGGTGTCGAAGTACGAGACGTTCCACGAGGGATCGCCCTGGGTTGCACCGGCCCCGGTCCATGCACCGGTGGTGGTGTTGTATCCACCGCCGACCGTGAGGAAGCTGTCGAGCGTGGTCCAGTTCTGGCTGCCCGAGGGAGCCCAGACGCCCAGCGCGCCCGCGCCCTGGATGAACCCGCCGGCGGCGGTGGTCGTGACGAAGCCCGCGTTCGGCGACTGGGCGTTCGAGCCGTACACCGACAGGAGCACGTCACCGGAGTTGTCCACGACGGCGAACACGTTGATGAGGGAGCCACCGGCGACCGAGCGCACGGTGGAGGTCCAGCCGACGAAGCTGGCCTGGGTGGTCGAAGCGAGGGCGGAGCACAGCAGAACGGCGGGAACGGCGATCTTCATGGCGAGAATCCTTGTCTTGGGAAAGGGAACGGAGGGAACAGGGGAACGGGTGGGAACCCGGGACACCGCAAGGGAAGGGAACTCCCCTGCTGACCACAATGACGCAAGTCCAATCCTCCGGCCATCGTTCACAAAGTCAGCCTTCGGCCAAGGTTCCGCGAGGGCTTCGTTCAGGAAATGAAAGAAGGGGCGCGCCGGGTGGCGCGCCCCTGCGAGGGGCGTGCGGAGGATGCGGGACCGTCGGTTCAGCGACGGCGGCGGGCGCCGATCAATCCAGCCACACCGAGGAGCGCGAGCGCACCAGGGGCGGGGATGGCGTTGTACACGTCCACGCCGCGGAACACGTAGTTCGCGCCGGCCGAGGCCAGGTTGGTGGCGGAGGTCGGCATGATGCCGTTGTCGATGATCGAGATCAATCGGTTGTTGGTGGTCTCGGTGGTGGTCGCAAACAGTTGGGCGCCGTTCACGGCGTCCCAGGTGCCCGTCAGGCCGCGCAGGCCGGCGAAGCCGGAGCCCGCGGTGGCCTGAAGCGTGCCGGTGCCGTTCACCAGCAGCGCCCACGAGCTTGACCAGGTTCCACCGCTCAAGGTCCACTTCTGCAGGCCACCGCCCGCGGTGGTGCGGTCATCGGCGATGTACGCGAGGTCGAGCACGCTGTCGCTGTTCGTGTCGAACATGACGAAGCCGTAGGGGCTGGCGCCCGCGCCCATGTTGATCTGCAGGCTCGCAGCCTGGCCCGACGCCGTCGGCAGGCCGCTTCCGATGGACGAAATGCCGATGAAGCTGCCCGCACTCGAGGAGACGTACAACTGATTGTTGTAGATCTCCACGTTCCGGAGGTTGGTGGGCTGGCCCGTGGTCGTGCTGCTCACCTGCGTGAATGCTGAGCCGTCGTAGTACCACGCACCGCCGGTGCTGGGCGAGCCAGTGGCGGTGCCCGTGGCGTAGAACGTGTTCGCACCCGTGGCGATCATGCTCCGGAAGTTGTTGCCTGCGAACGGCGAGGGCGGGTTCCCGGCGGCCCCGCCCGTGGGGAACAGGTTGCGCGAGGCCACGGTGCCGTCACCATTGAGCACGGTGCCCACCTTGGTGTTCAGGCCGGCCACACTCGTGGTGCCGGCGGCGGTGTTGTAGCCCGACACGCCGACGTAGCCGTTGTAGACGTTCAGGTATCCGTTGCTGGTGGCGCTTCCCGAGTCGGTGACCTGGTTCGAGCCGGTTGTGGGGAAGGTGATCGTCTGCACGGCCGAGCCGCCGGAGCGGGAGTATTCCAGCACAGACACGGCGGCCGCCGCACTGCCGAGCGTGGTGGTGCCGTCACCGATGCGCTGCACGAGCAGGTTGCCGTTCACGAAGACTCCGGCGGAGGCGGAACCGACGATCGAAAGGGCCGCGATGGCGGTCATCGAGTGGCTGGACATGGATTGTCTTTCGGGGAGAAGGGAATGCTGGAAACAGACCGGCCGATGGGCCGACGGGTGCCGGGGGACACCCACATCTCCCTTCACGAAAAACAACCGGTCCTCCCCTCACGGGAGGACCGGCGAATGGCGTCAAGAATCGGTTCAGTTGACCCGCGTCAGCGGCGGCGGCGGCCGCCGACGAGCCCGGCGACACCGAGCAGCGCCACTGCGCCCGGGGCCGGGATGCCGATCGCCGTGCCGAGCGAGCCGGTGTTCACGAGGCTGCCGGTGGTCGCGAACGTCACCTGCGTGCCGATCGTGCCGACCGTGCTCACGATGCCGGTGTTCGGGGCGAGGTCGAAGTAGAAGCTGCTGCCGGTGGTCGCCGCGCCGAAGGTGGCGCGGGCGGTGGCCTCGGTGCCCGAGGCGTTGAACACCACGGCGCCGTCGCCGCCGGAGCTGAAGCTGACTCCGGCGCCCGAACCGTTGTAGAAGCCGACCTGAACGCCCGACAGCCCGCCCCAGAACGTACGGAACGCGGCGGTGTCGAAGGTGCTGCTCGTGCTCTCCACGAAGATCACGCTCTCGCCGGCACCGATGCTCGTGATGCCGTTCAGGAGCACGCTGTTCGCGAAGCTGAACGAGTTGTCGTCCATCCGGAAGCCGGTGATGTCCACGGCGCCCGAGCCATAGTTGGTGACCTCGAACCAGTCGTTGGTTCCGCCCGTGCCGGACGAGCTCATGACCTCGGTGACGCGGAGGTACGCGCTCGCCGACGAAACGACGGCCGCGACGGCGCCAATGGCGCACAATGCCTGGATCTTCATGTTGGAAACTCCGAAGGGAAAGGGAATGGAAACGCCCGGAAGGGATCCGGGTCCGGAAGTATGAACGCAAATCAGCGACTTGCGCAATGAAAGATGCGTTCGCATTGCGTTCAGTTCGGATTGTGCGACGCCTGAACCTCTTCCAAACATGAACTGAACATTTTGAAGAGATCCTCTCCTCCGTCAGAGGCGTCATGGTGTTCTCTTCCAGCCCGTGAACCAACGACCCAGGAGCTCTCCCAGATGAAGACCCGCATCGCCGCCCTGATCGCCTCGCTCGCGCCGTGCGCCGCCGCGTTCGCCGCGACCGAGCTCGTGATCAACGAATACAACTCGGTCCGCGACGACCGATGGCTCGGCTGCGGGGACGGGGCCGCCGGCGCGACCTGCATCCGTGCGGGCGAGTCGAATTCCGACACGGACACCTTCTTCGGGCGCAAGATCGGCAACGGCGGCGACTGGATCGAGTTCGTCGTGACGGTCGACCACGCCGACATCCGGGGCTGGAAGGTGCAGTGGGTCTCGACCGCGCCGAGCAGCACCGGGCTCCCGGTGACGAACGGCACCGCCCTCTGGTGGGCGGACGGCAACCTGCCGCAGGGCGAGTTCACGTTCACGCAGGATGCCCGTTGGTCCGACCTTCGCGCGGGGACCATCATCACCATCACGCGTGACGGGACGTCCGCGGGCGGACTCGACACCGACCTCTCGTTCGACCCATGCCAGGGCGACTGGTGGATCAACGTCAACCTGTCGTCGACCTCGCTCATCTCGTCTCAGTGGAACTTCGCGAGTTTCCCGGCCTTCCCGAACCTCATGAACGGGAACAAGCTGTACATCGACCACCAGAACTGGTGGGTTCAGGTGCTGCGCGCCGACGGCTCCGAGGCCATCCCGCTCATGGGCGAAGGCACGGGCGGCACGCTGTGCTGCGTCGGCAGCTACGAGGCACCGACCCTCCGCGAGGACCCGACGTCGAACACCAACACCTTCTCGAACTACAACGACGCCAACTCCTCGTCGTTCGGCGCACCCAACGCGTGGAAGGACACCGTCACCGGGTGCCGCAGGCGCCAGGACATGGATGCGCTCCGGGCACCGGTGCTCGCGGAGCTCTGTGCGTCGTGCCGGCTCATCGCGCTCAACGAGTACAACGCCGTGAAGAGCGACCGCTTCCTCGGCGGCGGCACCCTGGCGCAGGATGCCAACACGCCCCCCGGCGCCGCGTCGGACGCCCAGTTCGGCCGCGTGCTCGGCAACGGCGGCAACTGGTTCGAGCTGGTCGTGCTCAGCGACCACCTCGACATGCGCGGCTGGACGCTCGAGTGGTCCGAGACCGGCTTCGCGGGCACCATCAAGCTGTCGAACGCCGCCTTCTGGGGCGACCTCCGCATCGGCACGATCGTCACGTTCATCGAGCGCACCACTGCGCTCGGCGGGCTCAGCACGGACCTCTCGTACAACGGCACCACCGACACGTGGGTGAACGTGAACACGCAGGACGTGTCGCTCGTGTCGCTCACGACCTCGAACAGGCCCGGTCACGTCTCCGGCGCGTTCACGACGTCGAACGACAAGTGGTCCCTTCGCGCGAAGGACTCCTCGGGCGCGGTCACGATGGGCTCGATGGGCGCCGGGTTCGCCTCGTACAACGGCGGCACCGTGAACGCCGAGGATGTGTGCCGGCTCCGGGAGAACCCGCTGCGCGGCACCGACGGCAATGCCTGGTTCGACGACTCGGGATCCTCGAGCACCTTCGGCCGCCCGAACACGTGGACCGGGTGCCCGGTGGCGTCGACCGAGACCCAGTCGTTCGCCGCGCTGCTCGCCTCTGGCTGCGAGGCCCCGTCCAGCGGCGGGCCTGACCTGAACGGCGACGGCACGGTCGATGGCCAGGACCTCGGCATCCTCCTCGGCTCCTGGTCGGGCACCGGCGCCGCGGACCTGAACGGCGACGGCACGGTCGACGGCCAGGACCTCGGCATCCTCCTCGGCTCCTGGGGCACCCCCGGCTGATCCATCCCGAAGCGAACGCGCCTCCATCACCCTTCCCCAAGGAAAAGGAACCATGCTGCACGAACGTCCGTCCACCCGCGCCTTCACCATCGTGGAGTTGATGGTCACCGTCGGAATCATCGCGCTGCTCATCGGCATCCTGCTGCCGGGGCTGGGCATGGTGCGCGCCACCGCGAACGCCACCAAGAGCCAGTCGAACCTCCGCCAGTGGGGCATCGGCACCATCGCGTGGGCCGGCATCAACGAGGAGCGGCTGCCGTGGGAAGGCCTCAAGGAGGCCAGCAGCATGAGCATCAACCTCGCCGTGCCGCAGTACTGGGCGAACGCAGTGCCCCCGATGGTCGGGCAGCGCGCGTACAAGGACATCTCCTCCGAGGCGTTCACCGCCCAGAAGAACGTCGACCAGTTCACCGACTCGGACTCGGTGTTCATCGACCCGTCGGCGAATCCCGAGAACCCGGACCCGTGGGGCTTCGGCCAGCCCGGCTCCGGCGGCGTGCGCCAGCAGTTCTACTTCAACTACGTGCCGAACAGCCAGCTCAACAACACGATGCTGCGCGACGCGAACCTGCAGGACTACTCGCCCGACGCCGCGATGCGCCTTGCGCAGATCGCCTATTCCGACCGCACCGTGCTCATGCTCGAGATGCGCGCGAGCAAGGACGAGCTCCCGAACTCGGACCCGTTCTACGGCAACGACCTCCAGCGGCACCGAAGCGACTGGAAGCGCTTCGCCGCCCGTCACTACAAGGGCGGGCACATCATGTTCGCCGACGGCCACGTCGCCTGGGTGCTGAACGAGGAAGCCACCACCAACTCGGCGGGGAACCGCAACCCGAACCATCCCCAGGGCGATTGGAACACCAACAAGCTGATCTGGGACCCGCTCGGCCCGGCGACGGACGAGTGACTTCCGCAATGACGTTCGCCCCCGCGGCCGTCGGCACCCAGCCGGCGGCCGCGGTTCGTTCCGGGGCCATGGTTCGGTCGGCCCCTGCGGTCACTTCGCCTGCGCTGCGACCTTGACCTTGCCGTTCATCATGCGCCAGTGGCCTGGGTACGTGCACACGTAGGGGTACGTGCCCGGCTTCGACGGCACGGCCCAGTGCAACGTGCCCGTCTTGCCGGGATCGACGAGCCCCATCGCGGCGATGACCGAAGGCAGGTCGGGCACGAATTGCCGCGCCTTGCCCGCGACGGTCTCGCCCATCGCGTCGCCGGCGACGCCGACCTCGCTCATCTTCCCGGGCATGGTCACCAGCAGGTTGTGCTGCATGGTGTCCTGGTTCTCGAGCGTGAACCGGATGACCTCGTTCGGCACCGCCTTCACCTCGGTGACGTCGTACTTCATCGCACCGGGCACGGCCTTCAGCGCGACGGTGCGAACCGCGACCTCGCGCCAGCGCTCGGGGCGCGCCTCCTTAGGCATCGCGGCGATCGTTCGCAGCGCCGCAACGCGCCCGGCGTTGCCTTCGGCGGCCATGGCGTCGAGCCGCGCGATCGCGGCCGGGTCCTTCGCGACCGCGTCCGCCATGGAGGCGAGCAGGTCGTGAAGGTCGCGCGTCGCGCCGCACGTCCCGCCGCACGCCTCGATCGCCTCGATCACCACCGCGTGCGGCGAGGTCCCTTTGGCCTTGGCGACCGCATCGGCCGCGCGACCGCGGAGTTCGGGCGCCACGCCGTTCTCTGTGAGCATCCGCGCCGCGGCCGCGGTGTCGATCGCCGGATCCTTCGCGACGAGCTCCGCGAGGTCCGCGGGCGCGGCGGGCGGGACGAGCCGTGCGGGCGGGGCGGGCGGCGCATCGGCCGCGAGGGCGGCCACGGTCGCCAGGATGGTCGCGGTCATCATGGCCCGAGCGTACCGATCGACGTCACGGCCGCGGTGCCGTGCGCGCGGGCACCGTCACTTCCCACAGCGTGGTCGTGCCGCTCACCTCGTTGCACACCACCAGCATGGGACGGCCGTTCGGGCTCGCGCCTGCGGGAATGAAGAGCAGTCCTTCCGGCCCAAGGTCCCCGGCCGCGGCAAGGTCCTTCCTTGGGTCGACCGATGCGTCGCGCCGATGCACGCATCCGAGCGGCGTTGGCGCGCGAGGATCGGTGACGTCCCACGCCATGATGCCGCCGGTGCGTTCAAGGCCGCAGAAGAGGAGCCGGCGTCCCGCAACCTCGCCGATCGCGAGCCCCTCGGGTTCGGGGCCGCGCGCGGGGCTGCGTGCGTCCGACGCCTTGGCGACCGCGGGCGCCTCGCGCGCCACGGTGCGCTCGACCTGGTCGCCCGAATCCCATGCGAGCGCGATGCCGTCGCCCCGGAGTTCCCAGATCGAGACGCCGCGTCCGCCGAATGCGACCAGGCGCTCGGCGACGCCGTCGCCGTCGCGATCGCTCGCGGGCCGGCTGACGGTGAGCCCACCGAGCGCCGTGGCGTCCTTCGGGTTCACGCCCGGGCCCGCGATTTCGGTGCAGCGCGCGGCCAGTGCGGAGGAGAGTTCCAGGCCCGCGACCTTCGTGCGCTCGTCGAACGATGGCCCCTCGCGCCACTCGCCCTCCTCGCTCACCGCGAACCACGTGGTTCCGCCGTCCGACCACGAGACCACGGTGTCCGGCTGGCGCAGCGCGAGCACCGGCCACGGGCGGGGCGCGCTTGCACCGTCGGTCGCGCTCGCATCGATCCCCGAGCGCGAGAAGTCCTTGAGGCCCAATGCGTGTACGTGCCGCGCCGTGGCGGTGTCGAGGTCGATGACCGCGACCGCGTTCGCCTCCTGGAGGCCCACGATCGCGGTGCGGCCGTCCGACGCGATCGACACGTACTCGGGCTCGAG
>CAMDUT010000056.1 GCA_945877905.1 Phycisphaera mikurensis NBRC 102666
ATCCCGGTCGAGAAGCAGCAGGCGCTCGAGAAGGCGCTGGCGATCCACGAGGCCAACCAGCCGCGGTTCGAGATCACCGCGCTCGACGGCACGACCCTCAAGGAGGGGACGCCCGTCGCCGCGCTCGTGATCCCGGGCGAGGAAGCGCAGCTGCGCTTCCACCCCGACTGGGAGCGCGGGCAGCGCGCCAAGGGCGCGACGGGCTGAGTCCGCCGCGCGGCGTGCGCGCGCCGCCCGCCGCGTCAGTTCGCCGCGGGCCGCTTCGGGCTGCCGCCGGGGTAGCCCACGAGCATCACCACGAAGCAGCCGAGCGCCATCCACATCGGCACCGAGAAGAGCTTCGTGAAGTCCATCTCGCCCCCGGACTTCGCCCACGGAGCCACCATGGAGCCGGCGAACCAGCTGCCGACGATGATGCCGAGGCCCACGATCACCAGGTTGAAGAGGTTCTGCGCGGTGGCACGCACGTCCGGGGTGGTGTTCTCGTCGACGATCATGAATGCGACGAAGATGAAGCAGCCGAAGCACAGGCCGTGCAGCGCGAGGCCCGCCATCACCATGGGCGCGCTGTCGCCCAGGTAGGCGAAGATCGCCATGCGCAGCGCGTAGGCGGCCAGGCCGATCAGCAGGAGCGACTTGCGGCTGAGCACCGCGGCCAGCGCGGGAATGGCCAGGAGCACCGCGATCTCGGACATCTGGCCGATGGTCATCAGGCCGCCGCCGCCCACGCCGAGGATGCCGTTCACCCACTTCACGAAGCCGTCGGCGGCCGGGTTGCCCTGGAGCTTTGAGAGGAACCCCGAGGTGTGCACGAAGTGGAACTGGTGGATCATGCTCACCGGCACCGCGATCGCGAAGAGGAGCAGGAGCGGCTGCAGCTTGATCTCGGCGAGGGCCTCGCGGACGGCCGACGCCTCGCGCGGCTTCGACGACGGCGGCGTGTGCGGCAGCGTGAGGCAGTAGACGCCCATCGCCGCGCCCAGGATGGCGCTCACCTTGAACGCGACGGCGCGGCCGGCGTTCTGCGCGGCATCGACCTCGGCGGCCGAGGCGCCCTCGGGCGTGTGCCAGCGGAGCAGGATGTGGCCCACCAGGATGCCGACCGCGATCCAGCCGACGGTGCCCCACATGCGCACGGGCGCGAAGTCCCGGTCGCGGTCGGGGACGTGCGTGAGCGCCAGCGAGTTGGTGAGGGCGAGCGTCGGCGCGTAGATCAGCCCGTAGAGCGCCGAGATGGCGACGAAGGGCCAGAAGGAGGCGGTCTCGGCGAGGAACCAGACGAGCGCGGCGCCCACGAAGTGGCTGAGGGCCAGCATCCGCTCGGTGGCGAACCGGCGGTCCGCGAGCTGGCCGGCGATGAACGGACCGAGGATGGCGCCGGCGGCGCCGGCGGCGAACACCGCGCTCACCTCGCCGTCGGAGAACTTCCGGTGGCCGGAGATGAACGGGTAGAGGATCGGCAGCCACGCGCCCCAGATCGCGTACTGCAGGAACATCATGATGGAGAGGCGGGTTCGGACGTAGAGGGTGCCGGGGGTGCCGGCCGCGGTCGCGTTCACCATGGATGGGATCGTAACTTCGGCCACGGGACGCGCCGGAACCGCCCTCGGACCCCCCGGGCTACACTTTCCGCCCTATGCAGGCCCGCAGGAAGACCCGTCAGGTGTGGATCGGCGACGACGTGACCGGCCGCAAGGCCATCGGCGGCGACGCACCGATCCTGGTGCAGACCATGACCGCCGGCTACACGCACGACATCGACGCGTGCGTGGCCGAGATCGAGCGCTACCGCCAGGCCGGCGCCGACGTGGTGCGCGTGGCCGTCCCCGAGCGCAAGGACACCGAGGCGCTCAAGGAGATCCTGAAGCAGGTACGCGTGCCCATCGTGGCCGACGTGCACTTCCACTACCAGCGCGCGCTCGAGGCCGTGGAGGCCGGGATCCACAAGATCCGCCTCAACCCGGGCAACATCAACGACCGCGACCAGGTCAACAAGGTGATCGACGCCTGCAAGGAGCGGAGGATCCCGATCCGGATCGGCGTGAACGAGGGCTCGATCATCGAGCGCAAGGACAAGCAGAAGCGCATGGAGGAGCTCGGCAAGTACTTCGCCGGGCACAAGTCCGGACACCTCCTCGCCCTCATGATCGCGAAGCTCGAGGAGTACCTCGAGATCTTCCACGCGCGCGACTTCCACGACATCGTGATCAGCGCCAAGAGCATGGATCCGGCGCTGGTGATCGACATCTACACCGAGATCGCCGACCGGTTCGACTACCCGCTGCACCTGGGCGTCACGCACGCCGGCCCGAAGTCCACCGGCGCCATCCGCAGCGTGGCCGCGCTGAGCACGCTCATCGCCAACGGCATCGGCGACACGCTGCGCATCAGCTACGCGAGCGACCACATCGACGAGGTGAAGGACGGGCTCGAGATCCTGTATTGCCTGGGCAAGCGCGAGCGAAAGGGCGTCGAGCTGATCGCCTGCCCCACCTGCGGCCGCATCCAGGTGGACCTCTTCACGCTGGTGAAGGAGGTCGAGGTGAAGCTCGCCGCCGAGATCCAGCTGCCGATCAAGGTGGCCGTCATGGGCTGCATCGTGAACGGCCCCGGCGAGGCCGAGGGCGCGGACGTGGCCGTGTTCGCCGGCGACCGCCGCGGCATCATCTACGTGCAGGGCCAGCGCGTCGCCAACGTCCCCGAGGAGGAGATCCTCGACCGCCTGCTGAAGGAGTGCAAGGACTTCGAGGCGAAGGTCAAGCGCGGCGAGGCGATGCTCGGCGACAAGGTGGTCGACATCGTGCCGCCGGACCCGATCGGCGAGCTCGGCTCGGGAGCGCAGAAGATCAACGCGGGGCTCGTCGAGAAGGTCACCGTGCGCGCCACCTGAGCGCGACGTGGCCGCGGCGCGCCCGCGCAGGCATGGACAACGGGTGGGGTGGCTGAGCGGTTGAAGGCACTCGACTTGAAATCGAGCAGACCCGCGAGGGTCTCAGGGGTTCGAATCCTCTCCCCACCGCTTTCGTGATCAGGGCGCCTTGGGCACCGGCGCGTCGGCGCCCTTCGCCGTCCGGGCGGCCCACCAGCCCTCGACGAGCGTCGGCAGCGCGCGCACCGAGGTGCGCGTGGTGACGAAGAGCGTGCGGCCGTCGGCGCCTCCGAAACAGCAGTTCGACGGGCCGTCCGGGACCTCGACCCAGCCGAGCGGAGCGCCCTGGGGACCGACGACTGCGACGCGGTCATGGCCCGGGAGCGCGATCCACGCGTTGCCCTTCGCATCGACGGCGAGCCCGTCGGCGCCTCCGCGGCGCGGGCCGGCGGCGAACGGCTCGAGCGTGACCTCGGTGCCCCGCCCCTCGGGCCCGGGCGCGGGCTCGCCGTCGGCGAGCGCGACGATGAACGCGCGCGGGCGCAGGTAGTCCGTGACCCACAGCCGGCCGCCCGCGTGCGGCGAGAAGCGCACGCCATTCGGGCGAGAGGCGCCGGTGCGGAACTGGATGGCCGCCGAGGCGGGCGCGGAGGGGTCGAACCTCCAGAGCCCGGTCCATTCGGGGTGCCGGCGGTCGCCCATGTTGGTGATCCACACGCGGCCGCGCGCGTCCACCGTGAGGTCGTTGAGGCCCGCGCGGGCATCGGCCCCGGTCAGCGAGCGCGGTTCGAGCGTGCGTGCCTCTCCCGCGCCGGGGACCAGCTCCACCAGCGAGCCCGTGCGCATCTGGCACCCGAGGAGCGCGCCGCCCGGCATGAGGACGAGGCCGGACATCCCGCCGGTGGAGTCGGCGAGGCGCACGCTGCGCCATGCCCCGGCATCGCGCACGAGCCGGAACACCTCGCTCGTGGCGAGGTCGCAGAACATGACGTTGCCCGCGGCGTCCGCGGCGGGGCCCTCGGCGAACTTCAGCCCCTCGACGAGCACGTCGGGCGCCGCACCCGGCGCGAGCAGCCCGGGGACGCCCTGCGCAAGCGCGGCGGGTGGCGCGTCGCGCGGCTCGGCGGGGGCGGCCGGCGCGGGAGCGCCGGGCGGCGCGGGAGCGACGGTCGCGGGGCTCGGGGGCGCGGACTGCGCGTGCGCGACGGCGGCCGCGGAAGCCGTGAGCGCGATGCACGCCGCGAGGCGGATGGCGGATGGGGTCATGGCGTTCCTTCCGGGGCGGGCGCGGGCAACGGAATCGGGCACTCTCCGCGCATGATGCGGTCCCACCCGTTGGACTCGAGCAGCGCGCCCACGAACCGATCGTAGGCGCGCTCGAACGAGTCGAAGTCCCGGTCGAGGTAGACGGTCACGAGCCAGATGCCGCTCTTGGCGTTCGCGGCCAGGCGCTTGCCGCGCGCGTCGAGCGCGTCGCACGCGCGGATGCGGTCGCCGATGGTGCCGCGCACCGCGTCGTCGAGCATCCGCTCGAGCCCGGGACGGTAGCGACCGCCCTCGCCGTCGCGCAGGAAATGCACGAGCGCCCACACCTGCGCGTAGTACGAGAGCTGCGCGTCGCGGCTCACGGCGAGGAACGACTGCGGCGAGCCCTCGAGCACCGCGCGCAGCTCGCTGAGGCGGCCCTTGCGCGCGCTCGAGCGCAGCTCGGCGTAGCGCTCCGTGTTGCGCCAGGGCAGGAACACGGGCTCGGGGCTCCCGAGCGGCTGCCGGAACCCCTCCATGAAGCAGGCGATGCCCTCCTCGAGCCAGACGGGAAGCGCGCTGCGGAACGTGGTCTGCGAGTACTGGTGCCACCCCTCGTGCGCGGCGATCGAGAGCGTGTCGCGCGGGCCGATGTCGTAGAGCACCGCCTCGCCGCCCGAGGTGAACCCGCCGCGCCCCATGCCGAGGTACGGACCGGCGTCCGAGCCGAGCCGGTGCTCGGTGTAGCGCGCCCACTCGTCGCGGTTCCCGAACACGCAGGTCTCGAGGCGCTTCGGCGGCGCGGGAAGCGGCACGAGGCCCGTGCGGTAGTTCCGGAGCGCTGCCTCGTAGAAGGCGGGGAGCGAGCCGGTGAAGCTCGCGCTCCGAAGCGAGGATCGGATGGTCCAGTGGTGCGTGTCGACCTGGATGCCGTTCACGCCGCGCCACGACCACTCGCGCGTCGAGGTCACCGGGCTGGTCGCGAGCGCGGCGGGCGATGCCTCGCGCGAAGCGCGCACGGCCGGCGCGCCGCCCGAGACGGCCGCGCTGGGTCGCCCCGCGCAGCCCGCGAACGCGGCGAGGGCCGCGGACGCCGCCCAAGGCCACGCCGCCCAGGCGAGGGCCGGGGACGCGGTGCGGGCGGCGGGAGACCGTGGGCTCACGCCGTCAGCGTAGGGCATCGAGCGCCCGACGGGCCGCGTCGATGTCCGCGCTCGCCTGCTCCATGAGCGTGCGGGTCTCCGCGATGAGCTCGGGCTTGGCCTTGGCGAGGTACCCGGGGTTCCCGAGCTTCGCCGCGAACCCCGCCACGAGCCGCGACTTGTCCGCGACCAGCTTCTCGAGCCGGGTGCGCTCGGCGCCGGCGTCCACCGCTTCGACCAGGTTCACGAGGAGGAGTTCCTGTCCCTCGAAGGCGAACGGCACCGCGCCGGCCGGCCGATCGGCCGGAAGGTCGCGCACGGCATCGAGCCCCGCGAGGGCCTCCACCGTGCCGCCCGCCTCCGTGGCCAGCGCCCGGACGCCCGCGGGCGCGAGCAGCGTGATGCGACGCTTGGGCGGCACCTGGCGCGCGCCGCGCAGCGTGCGGATCGCATCGACGAGCTGCTGCACGCGGCCGAACGTCGCGAGCGCGGCGGCGTCGACGGCCGACGGCTCGACGCGCGGCCACGCCGCGGTGGCGCACCGCGGGGACGCCGGCACGGAGACGCCGCGCAGGCCCGCCGCGCCGGTCGCGGAGACCGCGGGCCACAGGCGCTCGGTGATGAACGGCATCGCCGGGTGAAGCATCCGCAGGCTCGCGTCGAGCACCGTGCGCAGCACCTGCTGCTGGGCGGGGTCGTCGCGCACGGTCGGCTTGATCGCCTCGAGGTACCAGTCGCACACCTCGCGCCAGACGAAGTCGTACGACGCGTCGGCCACCTCGTTGAAGCGGTAGCCGGCGATCGCGCGCTCGTACGCCGTGAGCGCGTGCGCCAGGCGCGCGACGATCCATCGGTCGACGAGGGGCCGCTTCGACGCGTCGAGCGAGGCGTCCCCGGGCCCCTGCCCGAGGTTCCCGAGGGCAAAGCGCGTCGCGTTCCACACCTTGTTCGCGAAGTTGCGCCCGGCGTCGAAGCGAGAGCTCGTGTTGCGGGCGAGCGGCGCGTCCGGCCCGGGCACGGCCTTGCCCGTCGCCGCGCCGTAGGCGGTGGTGATCCGCTTCGACGGGTCCTTCGGGCTCTGCTGGACCGGCTCGGCCACCGTGGAGCCGGCCTGGTCGACGAAGGTGCGCGGCACGAAGGTCTCGCCGCTCCATGGGTCGACCATGTCGACCGGCATGCGCACGTCCTGCGTGTCGGTGGTCATCTGCACGAGCGTGAAGCGCATCGCGTCCGCTCCGTGCGTGTGGATGATGTCGCGCGGGTCGACGCCGTTTCCGAGCGACTTCGACATCTTCTGCCCGAAGCCGTCCTGCACCATCGCGTGGATGAACACGTGGCGGAACGGGAGCCGCCCGTCCATGAAGTGCCGGTTGAACATCACCATGCGGCTCACCCAGAGCGTGATGATCTCGCGCGCGGTCGAGAGCACCGCGCTCGGGTTCCACTCGTCGAGGAGCCCCTGCATCGCGAACCGCGCGGGCTCGGGCCACCCGAGCGTCGAGAGCGGCCACAGCGCCGAGCTGAACCACGTGTCGAGCACGTCCTCGTCCTGGCGGTACCCGGCCGCCTCGAGCGCGGGCACGGCGGTCGCGTCGAGGGACTCGGGCACGCACACGAACCGGTCGTAGCCGCCGTCGGGGCGGCGACGCACGCCCTCGGCGCAGCCCATGGCGCTCCAGCGGCCCTCCGCGCGCACGAGCTCGCCGCGTGCGCGGTCGGCCGCCTCGCGCTCGGCGACCTCGCCGGCCGGCACGTCGCGGCTCCACACCGGGATCCGGTGCCCCCACCACAGCTGACGGCTGATGCACCAGTCGCGGAGGTTCTCGTGCCACTGCTGGAAGGTCTTCGCGTAGCGCGGCGGGAAGAACGTGAGCCCGCCGTCGCCCTCGCGCGCGGGACCGGCGGGCGCCGCGCCGTCGCGCTGCGCGGGGTCCATCGCGCGCAGCGCCGCGCCGCGCAGCCGATCGTCGGTGACGCGCACGTACCACTGCTCGGAGAGGTAGGGCTCGACCGGCACGTGGCTTCGGTAGCTGTGGCCCACCGAGTGCCGGTAGGGCTTCGTCGCCTCGAGCAGGCCGTTCGCGCGGAACCAGTCCACGATGCGGGCGCGCGCGTCCTCGCGCGACAGGCCCACGAAGGCGCGCGCCTCGGGCGAGACGTCCTCCCACCCGTGCGAGGCGGAGATGGACGCATCGGGCGCCATCACGTTGATCGCGGCCAGGCCGTGGCGGAGGCCGATCTCCCAGTCGTTCGGGTCGTGCGCGGGCGTGACCTTCAGGAACCCGGTCGCGAACTGCGCCTTCGGGTCGGCGGGGTCGCCGCCGTGCTCGACGGGCATCACCACGTAGTCGTCCTCGACGATCGGGATCACGCGCCCGACGATCGGGAGGCGCAGGCGCTTGCCGCGCAGCGCGGCCGCGCGCGGGTCGCGCGGGTTCACGGCGACGGCGGTGTCGCCGAGCATCGTCTCGGGGCGCGTGGTGGCCACCGTGACGTGGCCGCTCCCGTCCTCGAGCGGGTACCGCAGGTACCAGAAGTGGCCATCCACCTCCTCCATCTCGACCTCGTCGTCGGCGAGCGCGGTGCGCGTCATCGGGTCCCAGTTCACGAGCCGCTTTCCGCGGTAGACGAGCCCGTCGGCGAAGAGCCGGAAGAACGCCTCGCGCACGGCGGCCGCGCACACGGGGTCCATCGTGAAGCGGGTGCGGTCGTAGTCGCACGAGCAGCCCATCGCACGCAGCTGCGAGAGGATGGTGGCCTCGTACTCGTCCTTCCACTCCTGGACCTTCGCGACGAACTCGGCGCGCGCGAAGTCCGAGCGTCGCTTGCCCTGCTGGAGGAGCCTCCGCTCGACCACCGTCTGCGTGGCGATGCCGGCATGGTCCGTGCCCGGCATCCACATGGCGTTGAACCCGCGCATGCGGTGGTGGCGCGTCAGCACGTCCTGCAGCGTGTTGTTGAGCGCGTGCCCGAGGTGGAGCGCGGCCGTGACGTTCGGCGGCGGGATGAAGATCGAGTACGGCGCGCCCGCGGCGCCGGGCTCGGCATGGAAGCAGCGCGACTCGGACCACCTCTCCCACGCGAAGGCCTCGGCCTCGGTGGGTGTGTAGGCTTTCGCGAGCTGGAACCGCGCGTCCTGGGCGGTCGCGGCGGGGTCGGCGGGCGTGGCGCTTGACATGGACCGACGATTCTACGGAACACGAGGAACGGCCTGCGCGCTGCTTGCGGCGGCGCTCGGGGCGTGGGGCTGCGGCGACGCGGACCCGCCCGCGCCCGCGCGCGGCGCGCTCGACCCGCGCAAGGCCGACGCCGCGGCGCGCGCGGTCGAGCAGTACATGGGGAGCCAGCGGCCCCTTGACGCCGTGAAGGTGGCCGAGCGCCTGGCGGCCGAGGCGCCCGAGTCGATGCGGGCGCAGGAGCTGCTCGGACGCGCGCTCGTCGCCGTGGGAACCGATCCCTCGACCGCGGCCATCGACCGGCACGCGGCGCTCGGGCGCGCGGTGGATGCCTACGGGCGCGCGGCGGCGCTCGACCCGCGCAACGCGGCGCTGCGCCATGCCGCGGGCGTGGTGTGCGACACCGCGCGCATGCACGATCGCGCGGCCGGCTTCTACGCCGAGGCGCACGCGATCGCTCCGTACAACGGGCAGTACGCGATGTACCTGGGGCTCGCGCGGGCGCGGCAGGGACGGATGGACGAGGCACGCGCCCTGCTCGAGTCGGCGGAGGCGGCCATGCCCGAGGCCGCCGACCCGAAGGCCGCGCTCGCGGACCTCGCGATGCGCTCCGGCGACCTCGATGCCGCCATGCGCAAGGTCGCCGAGGCCCGCGCGCTCGACCCCGGCTCCGAGGGACTGCGCCTCGCCGACGCGCGCATGCGGCGGCTCGCCGGGCGCCCGCGGGAGTCGCTCGAGCTCCTGATGCCGCTCGACCCCCCGGTTCGCCGGCAGCCGGGCTTCGCAGACGAGATCGCCGAGGCGACCGCGGCGCTCGGCGACGCCCGCGCGGCGGCAAGCATCCTCGAGGAATCCGCGCTCGCGGCGCCGGCCGACGCCGGGCGGGCGCTGCGGGTGGCGCGCGCGTGGACCCGCGCGGGTGACGCGATCAAGGCCGCGATGTGGGCCGACACCGCCTCGCTCGCGGGCGCCGCCCCCGAGGACGTGACCGCGGCGCTGCGGCCCGAGTGATCAGCGCAGCCAGCGCCCGCCGTCGAGGCGGAGCACCGAGCCCGTCACGTACGGCATGTCGAGCACCAGCGAGCGGACCATGCGCGCCGCGTCCTCGGGCGTCCCGGGCCGCGCCAGCGGGATGCGCGCCTCGTAGCGCGCACGCTCGTCGGCGGGCGCGTCGTCCGGCCACGCCACCACCCCGGGCGCGATCGCGTTCACGCGGACCTCGGGCGCGAGCTCGAGGGCGAGCGCCTCGACCATCGCGTGCAGCGCGGCCTTCGACATGAGGTAGGGCGCGTAGGCGCGGCGCGGGCGACCCTGTGCGTGGATGTCCCCGAAGGCCACGACCGCTCCGCCGCCCGCGAGGCCCGACGCACGCAGCCGCGGCGCGAGCGCCTGCACGAGGAGCAGCGGCGCGACCGCGTTCACGCGCATCTCGAGCTCGCATGCCGCAGCGTCGATCGAGCCGAAGGGCGTGCGCGCGTACGAGGACGCGACGATCACCAGCGCATCGACCGCTCCCGGAGGCACCGACCCGGCGAATGCCGCGGCGGCCTCCGCATCGGCCAGGTCGAGCGCGTGCAGGCGGACCTCGGGGGACCCGAGCGCACGCGCCTCGGACGCCGCCGAACTCGCCTCGAGGACGCTGGTGCGGTGGGTGAGGTCGAGCTCGAACCCGGCCCGCGCGAGCTCGAGCGCGACCGCCCGCCCGACGCGCCTGGCACCACCGATGACGATCGCTCGCGGCATCCGGCCGAGTGTACGGACGCGGGATCCGCACGGCGCCGCGCGGACCCGTCACCGGCATGCCGCGTAGCATGGACCTTTCGCATGACCGAGGAGCGGCCGAAGCACGAAGACGCGGGAGAGGACGGGCCGCGCGTGCCCGACCTCCACCTCGACGACCTCGAGCGCCGGGCGCGCGAACTGCCCCGCGAGCTCGCCCGCCGCGCCGAGGATGCCTTGGCCCGGCACGTGCCCGTGCTGGCCCCCGCACGGCTCCGTTCGCGTGTGCGCCGCCGCACCGTCGCGCTGTTCGCCCTGCTCGGCGTCATGGCGGCCCTCGCCGCCGGCTGGGCCGTCCTTCGCGAGACCACCCTGCTCCGTGCCGCGATCGAGTCGCAGCTCTCCGACCGCCTCGGCGGGGACGTCTCGATCGATGACGTCCGATGGGACGGCTGGAACCGCGTGACCGCCACGGGGCTGTCGCTCCGTGCGCGCGGATGGGAGCCCGACGCGGGCACCGTGGCGCGCATCGCCCGCGCCGAGGTGGTGTTCGCCCCGCTCGGGATCCTCGTCGGGAGCGTCCGGCTCGTCGACATGGAGATCGACGGGCTGGAGCTGTCGATCGTCGAGCGCGCGTCCGCACCGGGCGAGTTCAACGTCCTCGCGCTCGAGCCGGCGGAGGCTTCCGGCGGCGGCGCGGTCGGGAGCCCGCGTTCGGCGCTCCTGCGCGACATCACGGTCTCGTTCGGCATCGAGGACGCCGGCATCGTGACGCCGAAGGCCACCCTCGGCTTCGCGGCCGACTTCGCCCACGCCCCGGACGACCCGCGCACCTACGCGTTCCGCCTCGAGCAGCGCACGATCGACGGCGCCCCTTGCGCCGACGACGCCATCCGCGTGCACGGCACCTGGGACGAGCGCACGCTGTCGTACGACGCGCGGCTCGACCCGCTCCGCGTGAACGACACCCTGCTCCGCCTGCTCCCGATCACCGCGCAGCGATGGGCCACTCGTGCCGGTCTCTCCGGACGCGTGTCGGGCGCGCGTCTGCGCGGCAGCGCGGCGGACCCGGTGCGCTCGGGCTCGGTCATGCTCGAGGACATCGCGTTCCGCGACCGCGACGCCGTGCGCGCGATCCGCTGGGGACGCGTCGAGGACGGCTCGGTGCGCGAGGTCGAGGGCGAGCTCGGCGTCGAGATCGCCTCGGCCGAGCTCTCGGTCGAGGGCTCACGGGTCCGCCTCGAGGCGCGTCGCGGCGTGGTGCGCTCGGGGGCGGGCGGCGCCGGCGCGCTCGAGGTCCCGGTGGAAGCCTCGTTCGGGTGCGAGCTGGCGCCGGTGGGCGGCATTCCCGCCGCGCTCGAGGCCGGTGACGAGTGGCTCGCGCGCGCGCTGCGCGCGGTGCCCTTCGACCTTCGCCTGCGCATCCCCCGGATCGACGCCCGCCCCGGCCCGGACGGCGTCCCGCGCCGCGTCGAGCTCCCGATCGACGTCGCGGAGGCCTTCGGCGCCGTCGGCATCACGGAATGGGCCGCGAACGTCGACGTCGAGGTGATCCGCGACGCGCCCGGCCGCCCGGTCGTGACCACCGCGCGCGTCGACGTGGTCGACGGCCGCATCGCCGTGCCGGGCACCGCGATCGCGTACCAGGGCCTGCAGGCGACGCTCGAGCTCCGCGGGGACCGCGTGGCGATCTCCGGGCTCCGCGCCTCGGGCGGCGAGGGAGTCGAGGTGCGCGCGAACGCCGAGGTCCTGCTCGGCGGCCCGCAGGCATCCTTCCGCGCGGACATCGACGCGCGCCGCGTCACGGTCGACCACCGCACGGTGGCGCGGCTGCCCGAGGGCGCCCGCCGCATCGTGCGGCAGCTGCTCGACGACCGCGCGTGGAACCAGCTGCACGACGCCGGGCTCGTCCCCGCGGAATCCCGGCCCGCGGTGACGCTCGACGCGCGCCTGGCGATCGCCTCGGACGCACGCGGACGCACCGACGTGTCCGGCACCATCGGCATCGCCTCGATGTGGATGGTGCTCGAGGCCTTCCCGTACCCGCTGCACGTGACCGGCGAGGTGGCGCTCGGGCTCGACCGGGTCGAGCTGCCGCGCGACGGGCTGCAGCTCAGGACCACCAACGGCGGGCTCGGGACGCTGCGCGGCCACGTGGAGATCCCGCGCGAGGGCGTGCGGCCGGTGACGGCCTCGTACCTCACGTTCGGGATGACCGACGAACGGCTCTCGCGTGCGCTGCTCGCGTGCCTGCCGCCGAGCTTCGAGAGCACGAAGGACCGCCCCGCGTGCTGGCCCGGCGGGTGCTTCGCGCCGACCGCCGAGGTCATGCTGGGGCTCGGGCTCGAGGCGTCGCTTCGCGCGCAAGGCACGGTGCGCACGCGCCCGGACGGCTCCGACGCGGTCATCACGCGCGTCGAGGTCTCCGACGGGCGCGTGCGACCCACGGAGCGCCTCGGCGCGATCATGCGCGAGAACGGGCTTGCGTGGCCGGGCCGGATGCCGCTCGACGGCGTGAGCGGCGTGATCGAGGCCTCGGGCGAGCTGCTCGCCTTTCGCGACGGGCGTGCGTCGCAGCGCGAGGGCACGCTGCGCTTCGACGCCGAGTTCCCGAAGGCCGGGCCCGACGGATGGCTCTCGATCGAGATGGACCGGTTCCCGCTCACGCGCGACCTGGTGCAGGTGGCCGACGAGGGGCCGGGCACCCTGGCGGCGCTGCGTGCGTGGGACGCCTTCGCGCCCGAGGGCGAGTTCGACGGCGAGGTGTTCTGGAGCCGCGCGGGGGCGCGCACCACCACCCACGCCCGGGCGCGCCCGCGCTGGATGCGCACCTCGGGCGGCACGGACGTGCGGGTGGAGTGCGGCGACCTGCTCTTCCGCGACGGCGAGCTCTCGCTGGTCGACGTCGACCTGCGCATGGCCGACGTCGACGGACGCGAGCTCCGGGTCGAGGCCGACGGCACCGTGGTCGGCGCGGACCCGAGTTTCCGCGCCTCCGTCGAGGGCCTCTCGATCGAAGGTCCGCTGGTGGCGTGCGGCGTGCGCGCGGCAGACATGCCCGCGCTCACCGAGACCATGGCGTCGTGGCGGCCGGCCGGCCGGATCGACGTCGAGCTGCGCATGCCGGGCGACCGGACCGAGGGCCCCTGGGACGCCGCGATCGTGCCGCGATGGGTGGTCGCCGACCACGGCGGCCGCGAATTGCGCGCGCTGCTGCGCGCCGGCGAAGCGGCCTTCGGCCCCGCGGGTGCGCGCCTCGACGGGCTCGAGTTCGCGGTCGACCGCGGGTTCGTCCGGGTCGACGGTCGGCTCGGATCGACCGACGACAGCGTGCTGGTGGGCGACCTCCGCGTCGACGCGTGCGTCGCCGGGATGACCGACGGGCTTCGCGCGCTGCTGCCCTCGGTCGCGAACGACGCGCTCGACGCGATCGACTTCCGCACCGACGCGCCCGTGTGGACGGACGGCCTGCGGATCGCCGTGGACGCGCGGCGCACGGGCAGCGAGCGCGTCGCGGTCGACGGCGTCGTCGGATTCTCCGACGCGTCCTTCAACGGCGGGCTCGACTTCGGCTCCGTCGACGGGACCCTCGCGTTCGACCTTGCCGCGGCGGGCGGGCGCACGGCCGGCACGCTCGGCATCGACTTCCGCCAGCTCGGGTTCCTCGGGCGGCGCGCGACCGACGTGGCCGCGACCATCGCGTTCGACCCCAACGAGGACGCCGTCCGGCTCGCGGACCTCGGCGCCACGCTGTACGGCGGCCGGGTTGCCGGTCGGGGCAGCTTCGACCCCGGCTCGGAGTGGTCCATGCACCTCGCGTGCGCCAACGTCAACTTCGCGCGGTTCACGGGGACGTCCACGGCCCCGGGCGACGGAACGGGCGACGGCGACCTGCACGGCTGCGTCGACGTGCGGGGCCACGCGGGGCGCCCCGGCGAGCGCCTCGGGCACGGGCGCATCTCGGTGCGCGACGCACGGATGATGACGTTCCCGCTCGGCATGAGCCTGCTCCACGTCACGCAGCTGACGCTCCCCATGAACGCGTCGATGGACGCGGCGGACATCGCGTTCGACGTCGTCGACGACCGGCTGCGCCTCCACGAGTTCGAGCTCTCGTGCGGCACGCTCCGGCTCGAGGGCGACGGCGAGGTGCGCATCCCGGGCGGCGAGCTCGCGCTGCGACTTCGCAACCGGGGCACGATGCCGATCCTCAGCGACCTCTACGGCGTCGTGAGCGACCAGTTCTTCGCGATCGACGTCGCGGGTACGCTCGAAGACCCGCGCCCGACCGTCGCGCCCGTGCCGGCGCTTCTCCCGCGCGACGCGCCGAGGGCGTCCCTGCCGCCGCCGTCCGGGCGACGCTCACCCGCCGCCGAAGCCACCCAGACCCCATGAGCATCCACGACGACCACGACGAACCGCGCGCACCCGAGCCGGGCCTTGGCCCCGCGATCGACGCGATCGTGCGCGAGGCGGCGCGGCTGGCGCACCCCGAGGGCGGCCATGGCCACGTCTCGGCGCGCCGGATCGGGCTCATCGAGGACATGGTGCGAACCTCGCTGCGCACGCTCGGCGACGGCTCGGACCTCGGGCAGGTGAAGGTCATGGAGCGCGCGCTGCGCGAGATGCGCAACGCCTACACGGTGTTCAACCGCTACAAGGGCGTGAGAAAGATCTCGATCTTCGGCAGCGCGCGCACGCCCGAGTCGCACCCGGACTACCACGCCGCCCGCGAGTTCGGGCGCATCATGGCGGCCGAGGGATGGATGGCGATCACGGGCGCCGGCATGGGCATCATGCGCGCCGGCCACGAGGGCCCGAGCCGCGAGTCGAGCTTCGGCCTGTCGATCCGCCTGCCCTTCGAGACGAACGCCAACGACATCATCAAGGGCGACCCCAAGCTGGTGAACTTCCGCTACTTCTTCACGCGCAAGCTGATGTTCGTGAGCCACTCGGACGCGGTGGCGTGCTTCCCGGGCGGCTTCGGCACCATGGACGAGATCTTCGAGACGCTCACGCTCATCCAGACCGGCAAGACGCACCCGATGCCGGTGGTGCTGGTCGAGGGCGGCGACGAGGCAGGCCGCCCGCGCGGCTACTGGAAGCGCTGGGAGGCGGGCGTGGTCGACAACCTCGTCGAGGCCGGGTGGATCTCGCCCGAGGACCGCTCGCTCTACGAGATCGCGGACGGCCCGGCGGACGCCGCGCGCCGCGTGCTGCGCTTCTACCGCAGGTACCACTCGTCGCGCTACATCGGCGATACCTACGTGGTGCGCATCAAGCGCGCGCTCTCGCCGCGGCAGGTCGAGGAGCTCAACGACGAGTTCTCGCACCTCGTGAAGTCGGGCACCGTGGACCAGCACATGGGCCCGCTCGAGGGCGAGGACGACCACGTGCACCTGCCGCGGGTCGCGTTCCACCACACCAAGCGCGGCTTCGGGCACATCAGGCGCTTCATCGACCGGATGAACGACATGCCGGACGAGGCCGGGGCGTGACCGGCGCGCGCCGCGCGCCGGGGCGCGCCCGCGGCGCGCGGCGACCGGCG
>CAMDUT010000057.1 GCA_945877905.1 Phycisphaera mikurensis NBRC 102666
ACGCGCCGCCGGTCGTCGAGATCGCGCATGAGGCCACGTCCGGCGCCACCAACGAACCCCCGTGCGAGGCCTCCGGGCAACCAAAGGAGGATCCCGCATCGCCTCTCGCCGGCTTCCGCATCCTGGTGGCCGAGGACGGTCCCGACAACGTTCGCCTCTACCTGCGGCAGCTCGGCCGTGCCGGCGCCGACGTGCGCGTGGCCGCGAACGGCCGCGAGGCCGTGGCGCTTGCCCAGGCCGGGGCGGTCGGGGTGCTCGACGCCCCGTTCGACCTGATCCTGATGGACGTGCAGATGCCGGTGCTCGACGGGCTCGAGGCCACTCGCCGCTTGCGGGCCCTCGGGTTCACGGTGCCGGTGGTGGCCGTCACGGCCGCGGCCGGCGACGAGGAGCGTGCCCGGTGCATGGCCGCCGGGTGCGACGGGTTCCTCGAGAAGCCCGTCCGCCAGGCCGACCTGATCGCGGCGGCCCGCGCGGCCATCCTGGCACGCCGCCAGGCCCCCATGCAAGTTCCGGCGAGGGAGCGCGTTCTGCCGATGGCTTGACCCATGCGACCGTCCCCGGACCATCGCCCTGACGGCGACCGCCCGCGCCCTTTCGGGGCCGGCGTGCTCGTCGCGCTCGTCCTTGCCTGCGGCCCCGCATCCACCGCGTTCGCCCAATCCGCGCCCACCCCTGCCGGCCTCGACTTCTTCGAGAAGAGCGTGCGCCCGGTCTTCGTCTCGCACTGCTTCGGCTGCCACTCGGCGAACGCCACCAAGGTGCGCGGCGGCCTGCGCATGGATTCGTTCGCGGCGCTGCTCGCAGGCGGCGACTCGGGTCCCGCCATCGTCCCCGGCGACGCGAACGCGAGCCTGCTGGTGAAGGCCATCCGCTACACCGACCCCAACACCGAGATGCCCCCGAAGGGCAAGCTCGCCGACGCCGAGATCAGGGCCATCGAGCAATGGGTGGCCATGGGCGCACCGCACCCCGATGCGGCCACCGGTCCCGCCGTGCCGCAGCAGCCGGCCTCGGGCATCGACCTCGAGCGCGGCCGTCGCTGGTGGGCCTATGTCGCGCCCGAGCGTGGGGCGCCGCCCTCGGTGAAGAACGCGGCGTGGGTCGCGTCGCCGGTCGACCAGTTCATCCTCGCGCGCGTCGAGGAGGCGGGCCTCAAGCCCGCGCCCGACGCCGACAAGGAGACGCTCGTCCGCCGCGTGACGTTCGACCTCACTGGCATGCCGCCCACGCCCGAGGAGGTCGACGCGTTCCGCAAGGACACGTCCCCCGACGCCTACGCGCGGCTCGTCGACCGGCTGCTCGCCTCGCCCCGCTACGGCGAGCACTGGGGACGGCGCTGGCTTGACGTGGCGCGCTTTGCCGAGTCGAGCGGCAAGGAGTCGAACATCGTCTACCCGCACGCGTGGCGCTACCGCGACTACGTGATCGCGGCCTTCAACGAGGACAAGCCCTACGACGTGTTCCTGCGCGAGCAGCTCGCGGGCGACCTCCTTCCCTCAACGAACCCCGACGAGGAGGCCGAGCGCATGATCGCGACGGGCTACCTCGCCATCGGCACCAAGGGCCACAACACGCGCGGCGAGCCGCAGTTCCGAGCCGACCTCGTCGACGAGCAGATCGACTCCATCGGCCAGGGCCTGCTCGCCACCACCATCGCCTGCGCCCGCTGCCACGACCACAAGTTCGACCCGATCCCGCAGCGCGACTACTACGCGATGGCGGGCATCTTCCACTCCACCGACACGCACTACGGCACGTACCGCACGCCGGGCAACGACCACCCGTCCACGCTGCTCGAGATCCCGGCGGGCGCGAAGCTGCCGAACGGACCGACGATGCCCGGCCCCATCCGCGCCGCCGCCGAGCAGCAGCTCGAGCGCGCGGAGGCCGACATGAAGGACCTCGCCGGCCTGCGCCAGAAGGCGCGCCAGGCACGCATGCCGGGAAGCGGGGTCAAGCTCACCGCGCAGGAACAGCAGCAGCTCCAGCGCGCGCGCAGCGCCGACGGGCGCGCCGAGGCGAGCGCCGACCTCCTGGCGCGCTTCGGGCCTGACGGCCGCTCGACTTCCGCGAACCGCCTGGCGATGGGCGCGTCCGATGCCGAGAAGCCGAAGGACACGCGCATCCTGGTGCGCGGGGAACTCTCGACGCCCGGGCAGCCCGTGCCGCGCGGCTTCCTGCAGGTGCTGGCCGCGCCGGGCGACCGCCCGATCCGTTCGGGCAGCGGCCGGCGCGAGCTCGCCGACTGGATCGCCAGCGAATCGAACCCGCTCACCGCCCGCGTGTGGGTGAACCGCGTGTGGCTCAACCTCTTCGGCAAGGGCATCGTGCCCACGCCCGACAACTTCGGCGCCAGCGGCGTGCGTCCCACCGACCAGCCGCTCCTCGACTGGCTCGCGGTCGACTTCATGGAGGGCGGGTGGTCCTCGAAGCGCCTCATCCGCGAGCTCGTCCTGAGCCACGCCTACCGGATGTCGTCGAAGTCCGACCCGAAGGCGCTCGAAGTCGACCCCGACAACGCGCTCCTCTGGCGCATGCCCAAGCGGCGACTGCCAGCCGAGAGCATCCGCGACGCCATGCTGCTTGCCTCGGGCCAGCTCGACCTCACGCCGCCCGTGGGCTCGCCGGTGGCATTCCTCGAGGGCGCCGACCGCAACCCCGTGGTCGACCGCGCGCTCGCGGGCGATGCGACGTGCCGCTCCGTCTACCTGCCGGTGCTGCGGGACCGCGTCGACGAGATGCTCGACATCTTCGACTTCGCCGAGCCCGCCTACGTCACCGGGGACCGCGACGAGACCAGCGTGCCCACGCAGGCGCTCTTCATGATGAACAGCCCGCGCGTCCTCGCGGCCGCCGAGGCCATGGCCACGCGCATCCTCGGCGAGCGGCAGTCCGAGGCCGACCGCATCACGCGCGCGTTCCAGCTCGCGGTCGGGCGCAAGCCTGCGCAGGCCGAGATGGTGGCCGTTCGCTCGTTCTTCGACGACTTCGCGGGTGCGCAGACCGGCACGTCGGGCCGCGCGGCGAAGTCCCAGGCCAAGGGCCAGGAGCGCGCCATGTGGGCCGCGTTCTGCCAGGCCCTGATGCAGGGCGCCGAGTTCCGCATGGTCGAGTGACAAGGAGTTTCCCATGAGCCTCTGCAACAACCGCTTCACCAGCTGGACCCGGCGCGACGCGCTGCAGGCGCTCTCGTGCGGCTTCGGGCTGCTCGCCTTCGCGGGCATCGCCAACCAGGCGCAGGCGCGCTCGGCGCGCCGCGGCGACGACGAGGGCAACCCGCTCTCGCCGAAGTCCACGCACCTCGAGCCGCGCGCCAAGCGCATCATCTTCCTCTGCATGTCGGGCGGGCCGAGCCACGTCGACACGTTCGACTACAAGCCGCGCCTGGCGACCGATGCCGGCAAGACCCTGAGCGGCACGCGTGCGGGCGCGCAGCTCCTGCCGAGCCCGTTCAAGTTCAACCGGTCCGGCAAGAGCGGCCTCTGGATCAGCGAGATCATGCCCCGCCTCGCCGAGCACGCCGACAGCCTGTGTTTGCTGCGCGGCATGAACACCGCCGTGCCCGCGCACGCGCAGGCGAGCGTCCTGATGCACACCGGGAGCTTCCAGTTCGTGCGGCCCTCGCTGGGCGCGTGGACGCTCTACGGGCTCGGCACCGAGAACCAGAACCTTCCCGGCTTCATCACGCTGAACCCGCCCGCCGGCAACGGTGGCGCGCAGAACTACGGCTCGGGATTCCTGCCCGCGGTCTACCAGGGAACGCGCGTGGGCCTCGAGCGCAGCGCGCGGCGCAACGGCGGCGACGGCGGGATGCCAAACCTCAGGAACCCGAGGCTCACGGCCGACGCGCAGCGCGAGCAGCTCGACCTGGTGCAGAAGCTGAACCGGACGCGCCTCATGCGCGACCGCAGCGAGGACCAGATCGAGGGCGTCATCGAGAGCTACGAGCTCGCGTTCCGCATGCAGGCGGAGATGCCCGACCTCATGGACCTTGCCGGCGAGAAGCCCAAGACCCTCGAGATGTACGGCATCGGGCGCGGCAACGACTCGTTCGCGCGCCAGTGCCTGATGGCGCGGCGCTTCGCCGAGAAGGGCGTCCGCTTCATCGAGGTGAACCACGGCGGGTGGGACACGCACCGCAACCTGAAGGCCGACCTCGAGCGCCAGGCCGCCGAGATCGACCAGCCGATCGCCGCGCTGCTCGCCGACCTCAAGCATCGCAAGATGCTCGACGACACCCTGGTGGTCTGGGGCGGCGAGTTCGGGCGCACGCCGTACGCGCAGGGCAGCGACGGCCGCGACCACAACCACAAGGGCTTCACCATGTGGGTGGCCGGCGGCGGCACCAAGGGCGGCCTCAGCTACGGCGCCACGGACGACCACGGCATCGAGGCGGTGGACGGCAAGATGGACATCCACGACTGGCACGCCACCCTGCTCCACCTGATGGGAATGGACCATGAACGCCTGACGTACCGCTGGGCCGGCCGCGACTTCCGGCTCACGGACGTCAAGGGAAACGTCCACACGGGCATCCTGGCCTGACCACGGGCCCCGACCGCGCGATATCGTGTCGGCCCCGCGCCCGCGGGGAGCCATGCAAGCCGAGCCCAGCGGATTCCCTCTCTCGACCGTCCTCGCCCTCGTGGGATTCCCCTACGCGGCGCTCGCCGGCATTCGCGCGCTCCGTCCCTCCGTGGGCGGCGGACCGGTGTACGGGGGTTCGCTGGTGGCGTTCGCGCTCCTGGGGTTCCTGGCGTGGGTGGGCGTCGAGGTGGAGCTGCCCATCACCATCGCGGCGGCGGGCGGCGGCGAGGCCAAGGTGGTCGACATCCCGGTGTGCCGCACGCTCGCCGAGCTCGCCGGCGGGTCGGCCGTCAGCGCGTTCCTGGTGCGCATCCTCGACCTGTGGCTGCGCACGCGCGGCAAGGACCACCTGCTGCAGTTCCAGCGGATCGTCCTGTGGCTCGTCGGCGTCATCGTGGCGCTGGTCGTCATCTACCAGGTGCACTTCGCCGAGACCCTGCCCATCCGCACCGCGGTGCTCTCGATCGGCGGCGCCTCGGTCTTCATCATCGGCCTCGCGCTGCAGTCGGCGCTCGGGAACGTCTTCGCGGGGTACAGCCTGCAGGCCTCGAAGGTGTTCCGCAAGGGCGACCACGTGCAGCTGGGCCTGCCCGGCTCCGGAAGCTCGGTGGTCGGGAACATCCTCGACAGCACGCTGGCGACCACGCGCATCATCACGCGCGACGGACAGGTGCTGGTGGTGCCCAACGGCACGCTCCTGACGAAGGACTTCATGAACCTCGACCAGCCGAACTCCCGGCTGCGCGACAAGGTGCGCGTGGGGATCTCGTACGAGGTCCCGCCGGCGCGCGTGAAGGACGCGGCGGCAGGCATCCTGGCCACCGAGCCGAACATCCTTCGCGACCCCGAGCCCAGCGTGTGGCTCGTCGACTACGGCGACTCGTCCATCGTCTACGAGCTCGTGTTCTGGATCCCCTCGTACGCGGTGCGCGACGAGACGCTCGACCGCGTGCGCACCCGGCTCTGGTACGCGCTCAAGGACTGCGGCATCGAGATCCCCTTCCCGATCCGGACCGTGCGCATGGCGGGCATGGACGAGGAACGCGCGCGGGCCGAGGCCGAGCAGCTCCGGGCGAGCGACGCGCATGCGGCCCTCCGCCGGTGCGCGCTCTTCGCCGAGGGCGCCATCCGCGATGCCGAGCGCCGCGAGGTGGCGCACGCCGCGCTCGAGGTCGAGGTGGCCGACGGCGAGCACGTGGTCCGGCGCGGCGAGCAGTCGGACTCGATGTTCGTCGTCGCCGAGGGTTCGTGCGAGGTCGTGCTGCCCTCGGGGCAGCGGATTCCCATCGGGCCGGGCGGGCACTTCGGGGAAATCGCCCTGGTCACCGGCGAGCGCCGCACCGCGGACGTCGTCGCGGTGAACGGACCGGCGCGACTGCTGCGCCTGCCGAAGGCCAGCGTCGAGCCGATCCTGGCGCGCCACCGGGACTTCCAGACGAAGGTCACGGCCGTCGCGCACGAGCGCCGCAGCGCCGCGCTCGGCGAGGGACTGCCCGGCGGCCTGGCGCGGCATGCGTCCGGCTTCGCGCGCGCGGTGCTCCGGCTCGTGTCGCCGTTCTGAATCGACCGACGGCCGCATGCCGCGGGCTACACTGCGGCATGCAGACAGCCGCCGAGATCCCGGTCGCGACGCCCGCAGACCTGCAGCCCCTGCCCGGAGAGGATCCCCCGACCGCGGTGCTTCGCGTCGTCGGCGCGCTCGGCGGCATCGCGCAGGTCACCCGGCCGAACGGCCGCATGGGAAGCGTGCTCGTCACCGATCCGGCGCTCGTCAAGCAGGTGCTGGTGCGCGGCTCGATGGACGAGGACCTCGGCCTCATCCGCAACTTCGCCCTGCGCGCGGCCGCGCCGCACGGGCTCATCTCGCTCACGGGCGCCGAGCACCGCAAGGTGCGCGTGGCGATGGCGCCGTGCTTCCGCGGCGCAGGCCTCGCGCCGCTCGAGTCGGCGCTCGACCGCCGGCTGGGCCAAGGCCTCGACGAGTGGCCGGTCGACCGGGAGTGCGGCGCGGCGAAGCTGCTGCTCGAGCTGCTCACCAAGGTCTTCATGGAATGGGTGCTGGGGCCGCTCGAACCCGCGCGCGAGCGCGAGCTGTGCAAGGCCGAGCAGGCGCTTCTCGAGGTCTTCCACCACGCCATCCCGGACCTCAACCAGCTGTGGCCGGGGTCCGACGGCGAGGGCCCGGTCTCGTTCGACCAGATGGTGAACCGATTCTTCGCCCTGCGGACGCTGATCTCCGACACGGTGGAGGCCGCCCCGGGCGGCATGATGGCGCAGCTCGACCAGATGCTGCCGCCGCAGGGCGCCGGCCTTCCCCGCAGCGCGCAGCTGACCGACCACGCGATCCACCTCTTGCTGGCCGGGCTCGACACCGTGTCGCAGACCACCGGACTCCTCCTTCACCACATCGGGCAGGACCCGTCCGTCGGCGACCGCATCGCGGCCGAGGCCGCCTCGCAGGAAGAGCCGGTCTTCACCGAGGCGTGCATCAAGGAGATCCTGCGGCTCTACGCGGGCGTGCCGGTCGCCGTGCGCGTGACCAGCGCACCGGTCGAGGTGCGGGGACACGTGATCCCGGCGCACCGGCCGATCATGGCGTTCCTGATCTGCATGCAGCGCGACGTGCGCTCGTTCGAGCGGCCGCTCGAGTTCCTGCCCGAGCGCTGGATGGAGGGTTCGCCGCTGCGCATGGACGTCTCGGCCTCCATGCCCTTCGGAACCGGGCCGCACATCTGCCTCGGCGAGACGGCGGCGCGCCTCATCATGCGCCGCACGGTGCCTGCGGTGTGCTCGCGGTTCCGCATCCGCTCGCTCGACCCCGGGCTGGTCCCGGTGCTCGTCCGCATCGTGGCGCTCCCCATGCGCGCGCCGCGCGTGGTGCTGTCGAGGCGCTGACCCATGCTGGCCTTCCTGTCCATCCTCGGCGTGCTCCTCCAGGTTCCGGCGCTGCTGCCGCCGGCCGAGCTGCGGCCGTTCGACCACGTGCTCCTCGTCAGCGTCGACGGCCTGCGCCCGGACGCGATCGACGGCCCCGAGGACGGCCCGCTTCCCGCGTTCCGCCGCCTCATGCGCGGCCCGCACACGCTGCAGGCGCGCACCGACGCGGACCTCACCATCACGCTGCCGAACCACGTCTCGATGGTCACCTCGCGCCCGGTGGGCGGGCCCCTGGGGCACGGCTGGACCGACAACGTCGACCCGCCCGCGATCCGCCACGGCGGCACGCTCCACAAGCGGCGCGGCACCTACGTCGCCAGCATGTTCGACGTGGCGCACGACCGTGGCGTGGCCACCGCGGTGATCGCCACCAAGAGCAAGTTCGCGCTGTTCGCCCAGAGCTTCGACGACGAGAACGGCGCCCTCGACGCCGAGGGCCCCGACGACGGCCGGTGCAAGGTCGACCTCCTGGTGACGGCGCGCACGAGCGACGACGCGCTCGAGATGGCGCTCGCGCGGCTTCGGACGGCCAAGGGCCGTTCGCTGAGCCTCGTGCACTTCGGCGTCCCGGACTTCGTCGGGCACTCGCTCGACTGGGACGTGCGCCCGGGGTCGCCGTACCGCCAGTCGATCGCCGAGGTCGACGGCGCGCTCCTTCGGCTTCTGGCCGCGATCGACGGCGACCCGGCGATCCGCGGGCGCGTGGCCATCATCCTCACGGCGGACCATGGCGGCGGCGTCCCCGCGAAGACGCACACCACGAACACCGACCCGCTGAACTTCCTGATCCCGTTCATCGTGTGGCTCGGCGCCGACACGGATCCGCAGGAACTGACCGCGCTGAACGGCGACCGGCGGGCCGTGCTCCCGGCCGCGGAGTGGGCGCCGCGCGACCTCTCGCCGCCGCCCATCCGCAGCGCCGAGGCCGGGAACCTTGCCCTGCAGCTGATGGGCCTGCCGCCCATCCCGGGCTCGGTGGCCAACGCGACCCATGACCTTCGCGTGCTGCCCGCCGGGCGGACCGGCAGCGCCGCGGAGGCGCCCGGCGGAGGCGCACGGTGACCGCCGACGCCCCGGTCCGCACGGCCGACGGCGGCACATGCCACGTGTTCCACGCCTTCGAGGCGGCGTTCTCCGTCGACCTCGAGCGCGCCGAGGCCTGCCTGCGTGCGCGCGACGGCACCCGCACGGGGCTTGCGGGCGGCGGGCGCAACGTGGGCGGCGAGGACTTCGAGCCACGGCCCCTGCGCACGCGCGTCCCCGTGGATGCCGTCGCCGCCGCGGGCATCGCGTGCGCCGCGACCGCGCACGTGACCGTGTTCGACTTCGGCGCGATCTCGGTCCGCATCGACTTCCCGCTCGCCGGCCCGGTCGACGGGCTGGTGGCGCTCGCTCGCGCGCTCGTCGGGAACGCCGCGCTCCGGGACGCGGCGCGGGTCGCCGCGGCACGCGTCCTCGCCGAGATCCGTTCCGCGTGCGAGCGGCCTTCCCTCTCGGAACACGGCGAGGACTACGCGGTGTTCAGCCTGCCGCCGGTGGCCGGCGGCCCGCGCGCAGGGCTGCCGGACGCGCTGGCGGCGCGCATCCTGCGCGCCGAGGAAGGCGCGCTTGGGCCCGACGAGGTCCGCGACGCCGTGGCCACCGCCGTGGGCTATGCCACCGACGACCTCGCCGTCGTCGACTGGAACGCGGCGATCCTGGTGGACCCGAGCCCCGGCGACGCGCTCGCGGTGCTCGAGTTCGCCAACGTCGAGCTCACCGAGATGCGATGGCTCGACGGCCGCCTCGACCGCGCGCTCGACGAGGCCGTGCGCGCTGCCGCCGACTCGCTGCGCGGGCCTCGCGTGCTCGGGATCCGCGTGCTGCACCACGCACGGCGCATCGCCGAGATGCAGGTGGACGCGGTGGCGCTCTACGAATCGGTGAACAACGCGCTGAAGCTCCTGGGCGACCAGTGGCTCGCGCGGCTCCACCAGGCCGCCGTGCGCCGCATGCACGTGGACGACTGGGAGCGCTCCATCCTGCGCAAGTCCGAGGCGCTCGACTCGATCTACGGCAAGATCCGCGACCGCCAGGTGCAGGTGCGCGCCGAGCTCCTTGAGTGGATCATCATCGCGCTGATCGCGGTCGAGATCGTCCTCTTCATGGCCGGGTGCACCACGGTGAGCGGCACCAACCGTTCGCAGCTCAACATGGTGAGCGTGGAGCGCGAGCGCGAGCTCGGCGAGGAGGCCTACGCCGAGATGCTCGGCGGCAAGGGCGTGAAGCGGCTGACCGCGGGCCCCGAGTGGGAGCGCGTCCAGCGCATCGCCGACCGCATCGAGGAGGCCGCGCAGCGCCTCCACCCTCGGGCGACCGCCGGGTTCGCGTGGGAGTGGGCCGTGGTCGACGACGAGGGGACGGTCAACGCGTGGGCGCTTCCGGGCGGAAAGTCCGCGGTCTACACGGGCATGCTGCGCATGGCGCGCACCGACGACGAGCTCGCGGTCGTGATGGGCCACGAGGCCGCGCACGCCATCGCGCGCCACGCGGGCGAGCGCATCTCGGGCGACCTCCTCGTGCAGGGCGCGCTGCAGGGCACGGCCGTGGCGCTCGGGGACATGAGCCCCGGCGCGCACCGCGCGACGATGGCCGCGCTGGGGCTCGGCTCCAACGTGGGCGTGATGCTCCCCTGGAGCCGCATGCAGGAGAGCGAGGCCGACGAGATCGGGCTCTTCATCGCGGCCGACGCGGGCTACGACCCGCAGGCCGCCATCCCGCTCTGGGAGCGCATGGCCGGGCAGCCGGGCGGCGGCCCCGCCGAGTTCCTGAGCACGCACCCCAGCGAGTCGACGCGCATCCAGCGCCTCCGGAAGCTGATGCCGCGCGCGATGGCGATCAAGGCCGCGGCGGACGCGCGCTCGCGGTGAGCGCGCGCAGACGTTCGCCGGCGGCCGCGATGGTCTCGTGCCGCTTGCAGAACGCGAACCGCACCATCGAGTGCGCCTCGGCGTCGCGCGTGCCGCCCGGGCCCGGCGCGTAGAACGCGCTGCACGGGATGGCCGCGACGCCCACCTCCGACACCAGGTGCCGCGCGAACGCCACGTCGTCCGCATGCCCGAACGGGGCGTGCGGGGCAAGCGCGAAGTACGAGCCCTCGGGTTCGTACGGAGCCAGCCCGGCCGCGCGCAGCACGTTCAGCATGTGGCGCCGCCGTTCGCGGTACTCCTCGCGCAGCGACTCGTAGTACTCCGCGGGCGCGGCCAGCGCTTCTGCCGCCGCGCGCTGCAAGGGCGTCGCGCCGCAGAAGGTGAGGAACTGGTGCGCGGCACGGATGCCCGACGTGAGCGCGGGCGGCGCGATGGACCAACCCACCTTCCAGCCCGTGAGGCTGAACGTCTTGCCGAGGCTCGAGAGCGTGACGGTCCGCTCGCGCATGCCGGGAAGCGTCGCGATCGAGAGCGGGCGCTCGCCGAACCAGATCTCGTCGTAGACCTCGTCGGAGACCACCAGGCACCCGGCCGCGCGGGCGATGGCCGCGATGCCCTCGAGCTCCGCGCGCGTGAGCACGCGGCCGGTGGGGTTGTGCGGGCTGTTCACGACGATGGCCTTGGTGCGTGGGCCCACCGCGCGCGCGAGGTCATCGAGCGGGAACGCGAAGTCCGGTGCGCGCAGGCGCACCGTGCGGACGGTGCCGCCGGCCATCGCCACGCAGGCCGGGTACGAGTCGTAGAAGGGCTCGACCAGCACCACCTCGTCGCCCGGGTTGACGAGCCCGATCATCACGGAAGCGATCGCCTCGGTGCACCCGTGGGTCACCGTGACCTCGGCGTCGGGGTCGACCTCGAACTTCCCGAGGGCCTTCCAGCGCGCGGCCACGGCGCGGTTGAGCTCTGGAAGCCCGATGCTCCTGCCGTACTGGCCGAACCCCGCGTCGATGGCGCGCTTGCCGGCCTCGCGCACCTCGGGCGGCCCGTCGAAGTCGGGAAAGCCCTGGCCGAGGTTGACCGCGCCGTGCTGGGCGGCAAGCCGCGAGATGACGGCGAACACGCTCTCGCCGAAGGGACGGAGTCGGTCGGAGATCCCGTGGTCGGTGGTCTTCATGGGGTTCCCTTCGCGGTCGGGCGCGTGCCCGGCATGTCTCGCACGTGGATGTCGAGCTGCGGGAAGGCGATCTCGATGCCCCGCTCGCGGAACGCACGATCGATCCGCAGGCAGAGCTCGTGGCGCACGGCGCGCGTGCCTTCGTCGGTGCTCAGCCAGACGACGACGTCGATGTCGATGGAGCTCGCGCCGAATCCCTGCACCTGCACCTGCGGGTCCGGGAAGGCGAGCACGCCCTTCGTGCCCACGGCCGCCTCTTGGAGCAGCTTCGTGGCGGCGGCGAGATCGGTCCCGTACGCGACGCCGACGCGGACGATCTCGCGCACCGTGGTGTCGCCGAGCGTCCAGTTCACGATCGGGTTCGTGATGAGCGCCTTGTTGGGGATCACCACGTCCTTGTTGTCGAAGTCGAGCAGCGTGGTCGCACGCGTCGAGATGCGGGTGACCTTCCCGGTCACCCCGTCCACGGTCACGAGGTCGCCGACGCGCACGGGCCGCTCCGCGAGCACGATGACGCCCGAGACGAAGTTCGCGAAGATCTCCTGGAGCCCGAAGCCGAGGCCCACCGTCACGCCCGCCGCGAGCCACTGCACGTCCTCCCACCGGATGTGGAGCGCGCCGAGGGCGACGATCAGTCCCACGATCACCATCACGTTGCGCGCGAGCGCCACAATGGCGTAGCGCAGGCTCCGGTCGATGGGGAATCGGCGAAGCACCAACGCGTTCAGCAGGCCCGGAAGGTCGCGCACCAGCACCACCGTGACCGCGCACGCTCCGACGAAGGCCGCGAGGTCGGCGATCGTCACGGGCGTGCCCGCGACGGCGGGCGACGTCGCGGTGGCCGCACGCCTCCCCACGGACCAGAGTTCCGTCGAGGCCATGCTCCAGAGGGCGGGCACCTGCTCGCGCCACGCCCACACGAGCCCGATGACCGCGATCACGGTCACCGCGAGGCGCCCGAAGCTGCGGACCTGGCGGTCGAACTTCAGCTCCTCCGCGGCGTCCATGTCGCCGGTCAGGTCGAGCCGGCGGAACGCGCCCTGCCCCGCGCGCTCGAACGCGCTGGCGCCGACGGCCACCCCGAACAGCACCATCCAGCTGCGAAGCAGGTCCTCGAGGACGATCTCGGCGGTGGACGCGTACCCGAGCAGCGCCGCGGCCGCGAGTGCCGTCGGGACCGAAGTGAGCACGGCGCGCACGGTCGGTGCGAGCGTGGCGATCCACCCCGTGGGATGCCGGGCGATGATGCCGGCGAACACGCCGTTCACCGGGCCGAAGACGCGGAACGACACCGTCGCGAGGGTGCCGAGCGCCGCGACGCACGCCACGCGCTCGACCTCGGCCGCCCCCGGGAGACCGGTTCCCCACGAAGCGAAGGCCATCAGCCCGATGAACGGCAGCGCGATCCGCTTCGCGGTCGTCGCCGCGCGCCGAAGCGTCTCGGCCACGGAGCGCGTCCACCCGAGCTGCTCGGTCGCGAGCCCGTTGCGCGCGCAGCAGGTGGCGACCAACGACAGCCAGAACGCGGGCACGGCCAGCTCCGAGGCGGCATGCGCGAGCGCGGCGCTCGCGTCGCCCGGCGCGGTCGACCCGAGCAGCGTGCCGAAGAGGTGCAGCCCCAGCGGCACCGGGAGCGCCCGGACGATCGCGACCGCGGCCGCCCGCAGCGTGGCCGCGAGCCCGGTGCCGCGTGCCGCGGCGGGTACCAGCCGTTCGAGCAAGGAGCGCCCGCCCGGCCACCCGGTCACGAGCACCGCGACGAGCGCGGCGGAGAGCATCCACGCCACGGGACGGTCCACGGCGGACGCGCGCACGTCGTCGACCATGCCCCGCAGCCGCGAGGGCTCCGCCGCGGCACGCACGAAGGCGCGGAACTCGTCGATCGACTCGCGCCGCACCGGCCGCATGTCCGCCGTCCAGAACACCTGCGCGTCGAGGAACGCCCGGTACTCGACCAGCACCGCCTCGTATGCAACCAGCTCGGCCTCGAGCTTCGCGTACCGCTCCACGCTCCGGCCGAGTTCCTCCGCGAGCGCGTCGTCCTGGGCTTCCGTCGCGTCGAGCCGCGCGAGCTCGCACTGGGCGGCGGCCGCACGCACCTCGGCGAGCTGGCGGACCTCGCGCCGCACCGTCGGGAGCGCATCGCGGTGGCGGATGAAGACCTGGTTGACGGGCCCCGACCCGGTTGGCGCGAACCGCCGGCGCTCGCGGTCGGCCGCGAACCCACGCTCGAGCGCCTCCCGCAGCGCGGCGGTGCGCAGGATCTCTGCGTCGAGCCCCCGGTGCGCGGCACGCGCGTCCTCCAGGCGCTTGGCCTCCGCGGGCGAGGCCGTGGCCTGCGCGCCCGCCCCGCGCGCGAGCGCGACGGCGGTGACCAGCATGAGGACCATGGCGCGAACCCGCGTCGGCATCGGGCGCGGATCATAGGTGGGCGCCCCATGACCCACGTGCAGCCGTAGCATCGAGCGCGTGGCGACGCCCCGCCCAAACCCCATGATGCCCGTGCGCACGCTCGCCGAGGATCCTGCGTTCGTGGTCATCGAGAAACCCGCGGGAACGGTGACGGAACCCGGCCTCGGCCATGCGGACGACTCGATCATGAACGCCGCCTTCGCGCGATGGGGCGCGGACCTCGCGCCGCTCGGGGACGCGCGCGACCATGGGCTGGTCCACCGGCTCGACCGTGACGCCAGCGGCGCGCTGCTGGTGGCGCGGACCGCGGCCGCCTACGACGCGCTCCGCGCGCAGTTCGAGGCGCGCACCGTCGGCAAGCGCTACCTCGCCATCGTCGAGGGCAAGCCGCCGCGCGGCGAGGGCGTGGTCGATCGCCCGATCGAGGAGGTCCGCCGCGGAGACATGAAGATCGCGGTGGTCGGCCGGGGCGGGAGCGGGCGCCCGGCGCGCACCCGTTGGCGCACCGTGGGGCACGGCGGCGGACGCACCCTCCTCGACATCGAGCTCGAGACCGGCCGCCTGCACCAGATCCGCGCGCACATGGCCCACATCGGCTGCCCGGTGTGCGGCGACCGCGTCTACCGGGTCGACCTCCCGCCCAACACGGGATCGTCGGCGCGCGCAAAGGGACCGCCGCTCGCGTTGCATGCGTGGGAGCTCTCGTTCGCGCACCCCGTGACCGGTGCGCGCGTCACGGTGCGCGCACCCGTGCCTGCCTCCATGGCCGAGCTCGCCGCGTCCAGCGGCATCACGCTTGCGCGCGAGATGCGCCCGCCTGCGTGACGGGCTGCGCTCAGGGAGCGTTCGCGTCGGGCGCGCCCGCGGGATCGGCCGCCGAATCCGGCGCCGAGGCCGGCACCGTCCGCTGCGACTGCGCCTTCGCCATCATCCGGCGAACGGCGGCCTCCACGCGCACGGCGTCGAGCGCGTGCGTCGCGGTCCGGTCATAGCGCGCGATGTTGAGGCCAAGCGCGCGGCCGTCGAGATCGATCACCGGCCCGCCGCACTGGGTCGGCCGCACGATCGCGTCGTGCGCCATCACCTCGCCGAATCCGCTCGAACGTCCCGAGATCGGGGTGACGGTGTTGCCGCGCGCCGCCCCGCGGGGCCCGCGACGGCGCGGGCCCTCGTCGGGGCGCGGCGCGAGCTCCGCCTCGATCCGCATGCGCTCGCCGCCGCGCACGAGCTCGATCCCCACCCGTTCGCCGATCGCGCGCTCCAGAAGCCG
>CAMDUT010000058.1 GCA_945877905.1 Phycisphaera mikurensis NBRC 102666
CGGTCGCCCAGGAGGTCGGGGTGCGCGGCGATCCACAGCACCTCGTCGGGGCGGAACCGGTGCCAGCAGTGCGGGCAGAGGGCGCTGGACTTGAGCTTCCTTGACACGCGGGAATCCTCGGCCCGGCACCCCGCTCCGGCGCGGTGCAGCGACCTCGGCGCAGGCTACCCGCGGCCCGCTCGCATCCGCATGAATCGGGAACTTCCTCCCGTACGATCAATGCATGGCCTCGCTGCCACCGATCCCGTCGGGGACCCCGGCCGACGCCGGGAACGACGCCACGTGCGAACCGCGCGAGCGTGCGTCGGCGATCATCGCGATCGTCTTCGCGTTCCTGCTGGCGCTGTGCATCTTCGTGGCCGCGTTCCTCGCGCACCGCGGGGGCGGCGGGTCGGGCCTCGGCGGGAGCGGCGCGCTCGCGAGCTCGGGTCTCGGCACGGGCGACGGCACGGGCATCGGGCCGGGAAGCGGCCCGGGCGCGGCGGATGCGGGCGACGGCCCTGGAGCAGGCGACGCCGGCTCCGGCCGCGGCGACCGTGGACCCGACGAATCGATGCCCCCGCCGGGTGGCGCCGTCGACGTGGTCGCGCAGGCGGACGCCCCGCCGCCCACCGACACGCGGCCCGACGTCGAGCCACCCGAGTTCGGGTTCACCGCGCCCGACCCGCCGAAGCCCAAGCCGCAGCCGGTCCCGGCCGTGGTCGCCACGGGCACGCCCCTCGGGCGACCCACGAAGGGCGGCTCCGGGGCCGCGGGCGGCGGCGGCTCGGAGTTCATGGGCATCCGCTCGACCGGCGAGCACGTCGTGTACGTGATCGACCGCTCCGGCAGCATGGGCAACGACGACCGCTTCGCTCACGCGTGCCTCGAGCTCAAGCGAAGCATCGAGCGGCTCCCGGCGTCCGGATCGTTCAGCGTCATCTTCTTCAGTGCGGGTCCGTACGCACTCCCGCCCGGCGCGCTGGTGAAGGCCACGAAGCGGTCGAAGGAGGAGGCGTCGAAGTGGATCGAGTCGATCATCCCCATGGGGAACACCGACCCGACGCTCGCGCTGCAGCAGGCGCTCGCGATGAAGCCGCAGGCGATCTACCTGATGACCGACGGCGCGTTCGACGAGCCGCCCTCGGTGCTCGGCGTGATCGACCGATTCAACGCGGACCGATCGGTGTCGATCAACACGGTGGCGTTCTACGACCGGTCGAGCGAGTTCGTGCTGCAGAAGATCGCCAAGGAAAACAAGGGCGACTACCGCTTCGTCGGCCCGGCAGGAGCCGCGCCATGAGGTGGATCCCCGTTCCGGCCGACGCGGGCGCATCCTGCGACGCGCGCGAGCGCAATGCGGCGCTGGTCGCGATCGGCGCGTGCTTCCTGATGGCGATCACGGTCCTGCTGGTCGCCCTCTTCCTGGTGGCCGAGCCGGTCGCGTCGCTGCCGACCGTCGCCGGCACGGGCACGGCGGGCGCGGGCGGCGGCGCGGGCGCGGGCGTCGGCGCAGGGATCGGCGACGGCACCGGCCGATCGGGCGACGGCCCGGGCGCAGGTGCGCGCGGCGACGGGCGCGGACGCACCGCGAGCGGCGGCGATCCGGTGCCCCGCGGCGCGCCCACCGGCGCGGCGGACGAGACGCGCCCCGAGGCCGGAGAGTCGCTCGTCGACGGCGAGCGCACCGAGGTGCCCGAGTTCGGCTTCACGGTGTCGAACGAGGAGCAGCCGCTCACGCCCAATGCGACCACCACGGGAACTCCCACGGGCGGCGACCGCGAGGGCCGCTCGGGCGCGGGCGGCGGGTCGGGCACGAGGTTCATGGGCATCGAGACGGCGGCGCGCAAGGTCGTGTACCTGCTCGACTACTCGAGCAGCATGCGCGCGCTGGACCGCCGGATCGACGCACTGCGGACCGAGCTCGGGCGGAGCCTGCACAAGCTCCCCAACGACGCCGAGTTCTCCGTGGTGCTCTTCGGAGTGCAGCCCCCGGGCGTCGACCCGAACGTGCAGCGCACGACGCCGGGCGGCAACCTGCGTCCCCCCAGCGCGATGACCATGCCGCCCGGGTCGCTGGTCGAGGCCAGCGGGTCGAACAAGGCCAAGGCCACGAGCTGGATGCGGTTCTGCGAGAAAATCGACGGCGGCGCGACCTACCCCTGGGAGGGAATGCAGCTCGCGCTCGACATGGAGCCCGAGGTCATCTACTTCCTCACCGACGGCAACTTCGAGGACGGGGACATGAGCGACCTCCGGATGGTGCTCCAGAAGTCGGGCACCGGCGTACGCGTCCACTGCATCGCGTTCGCCAGCGACGACGACATCCACCACCTGCAGGAGATCGCGGGCTCCACCGGCGGGTCCTACGTCCGCCAGCCGGTCGGGAAGCCGGGCACCCCCGCGCCCTGACGCGCACCCTCGCCATGGGCGCCGCCGTCTTCCAGAGCCTTCCGATCGTCCTCGTGGTCTCGGGCCTCATGCTCGCGGCCGCGGCGCTCGGCACGCGGCTCTCGTCGCGCATCGGCGTGCCGACCTCACTCGCGTTCATCGCGGTGGGAATGATGGTCTCCTCGCAGACCGACCTGCGCACGCGGCTCCTCGACTGGGACGCGGCCTACGCGATCGGCAACGTCGCGCTCGCGCTCATCCTCTTCTACGGCGGCCTGTGCACCGACGTACGCCGCACCCGCGGCGTGTGGGGCCCATCGATCGCGCTCGCGACCCTGGGCGTGGTGGGCGTGACGCTCGCCACGGCCGGCATCGCGTGGCTCGTGTTCCCCCGCATCGCGTGGGGCGAGGCGCTGCTCCTGGGCGCGGTGCTCGGCTCGACCGACGCCGCGAGCGTGCTCCAGATCCTGGGCAACGAGCGCATCGCGGGGCGCGTCCGCGAGACCGTGGAGCTCGAGAGCGGCCTCAACGACCCGATGGCCTTCGTGCTGGTCGCGGCGTTCACGGCGATGGCGCTCGGCGGACCCTTCGAGGCGGGCGCGATCTCGCACATCGCGTGGGAGATGCTCGCGGGCGCGGCCATCGGCCTCGCCATCGGGTGGGCCAGCGACCTTGCGCTGGCCGCGTTCGAGGAGGATTCGCCCGAGGTCTACCCGGTGATCACGGTGGCGCTCGCGCTGCTCTCCTACGGGGCGGCCAGCATGGCGGGGGCGAGCGGCCTGCTCGCGGTCTTCATGACGGCCCTCACGCTCGGAAACAGCGGGGACCTGCCGTTCCGCTCGACCATCGTCCGGTTCCATGCGTCGCTCGCGTACCTGTCGCAGATCGTGATGTTCTTCGCGCTGGGCGTGCTGGTCATGCCCGAGACGCTCGCTCGGCCGGACCTCCTCGCGGGCGGCGTGCTGCTCGCCGCGGCGGTGGCGTTCGTCTCGCGGCCGCTGGTCGTGTCGGCCATCCTGCTTCCGCTGGGGTTCTCGCGGCGCGAGACCGCCGCGGTCGCGTGGCTCGGGCTGCGCGGCGCGGTCCCGATCATCCTGATGACCATCCCAATGCTCTCGGTGGAGGGTGCCCACGAGCACGACCGGCTGGCGGCGGGCTTCGGACTCGTGTTCGTGTGCGTGGTGGTCGGCAGCATCATCCCGGGCTCGACGGTGCGCTGGTCGCTTCGGCTCCTGCGCCTGCGGCTTCCCCCGCCGCCGCGGCCCTCGGCGATGATCGACCTGGTCACGAAGACCCCGCTCGACACGCGCATGCTGATGCTCGTGGTGCAGCCGGGCGCGCCCATCGAGGGGAAGCTCCTGATGGACGCGCGCATCCCGGGCGAGATCACGGTCGCGCTTCTCGTGCGCGGGCCGCGCACGCAGCGGATCCGCGGCGACACGCGGTTCGAGGCCGGCGACGAGGTGGCGGTCAGCCTTCCGGAACGCATGATCCCCGTGGCGCGGCAGCTCTTCGGCGACGTGCACGAGTGACGGACGGCTTCGGCGCGCTCACCGGCCGGGGCGGTCGGCCGGCTCGCGACGCGTGACGTCCATCACGAGCACCAGGTTCATGAGGCCGCCGAGCGCGATGAAGAGCGTGCCGAACTCGTTGGCGGCGCCGACGCCCTTCAGGCTCGACACCGTGAAGCGGCCCTGCGCCGGGCGACCCGCCGCGTCGGAGGGCGGCGGCGTGGGCAGCAGCGTGCCGACGCGGCCGGACTTGAGCATCGACCGGTTCGCCCAGTCGGTGCCGTAGGCGATGGGCCCGTTGAAGGACTGCGCGAGGAACCACGGGAAGTCCTCCTCGCTGTCGACCGCGTCGATGCCGCCCACGAGCAGGCCGCTCGCGAACATGCCCAGCACGGCGGCCATCGCGAGCACACCGCGCCGGCGGTAGCCGAGCGACAGGTGCCCCAGGCCCGGAAGCAGCATCGCGAGGAGCGGCGCGCGGAATCCGCTCACGCTGCGCGGCGCAAGCGCGACCAGCGCGATCACGGGCACGAACATGCCGATCGTCGCGAGCCCCGCGCCCTGCGCCAGGAGCGGGAGGCCGGCGAGCGCGGGTGCGGCGGCCGGCGCGGCGCGCGCGTCGGCGGACTTCGGCGCGTCGGCGGACTTCGGCGCGTCGGCGGGCGTCGGCGCGTCGGGCTTCGGGGCGGCGGGCGACGGGCCCGCACCCTTCGTCCCGCCCGCGTCCGTGGCCGGCAGGCCCGCGGCCCACGCGATTCCCTCGGCGATGTGGGCCCGGAAGAGCGGCTCCGCGAAGCTCTCCTTGGTGTGGCCGCCAGCCGTGTACCAGGAGCGCCCGCCGTCGAACTCGTGGCACCACGCCGCTGGGTGGTCGGCGCCCATCGCCGCCTCGCCGGGCGCGTACGTGCGTTCGTCGAGGTTCGCGAGCACGTGCACGCCACGGCGCGGATTCTCCTTGAACGAATACCACTCGTCGCTGCGCCGCCACTCGGCCGGCAACATGCGCGTCGACGGATGGGCGCGGTCCTCCACGCGGACCACGGCTACCTGCACGGGCGGATGGGTGGCGAAGCGCGCCCCGACGAGCTTGCCGAACCACGGCCAGCCGTACTCGGTGTCGGTGGCCGCGTGGATGCCCGCGAAGCCGCCGCCTGCCCGGACGTACCGCTCGAACGCCGCCTCCTGCGATGCATCGAGCACGTCGCCCGTGGTCGAAAGGAACACGACCGCGCGGTAGCGGCGCAGGGAATCGTCCGCGAATGCGGAGGGGTCCTCGGTGGCATCGGTCTCCCAGCGCCCGGCACCGAGCTCACGCACGGCGGCGATGCCGTCGGGGATCGACGCGTGCCGGAATCCGGCGGTGCGGCTGAAGACGAGGACGCGGGGCAGCGCGTCGCCGGGCGCCGCGGCCTGCGCGGGGGCGAGCGCGAGCGATGCGAGGATCACCGCGATGCGCGTGGTCGATGCGGTCCGCGAGGCCATCGATCGCATCGTAACCGTCGCGGGATCCGCGATCGCGCGGATACACTCCGGCCCATGACTCCCGACGAGCCGAAGCCGCCACTCAACACCGGAATGCCCTCGGGCGATGACGGATGGAACGAGGTCGTCGACCGCCGTTCGGGCCTCGACCGCCGAGCCGAGGCCGAGAAGGCCGCCGGGGCCGATCCGTCCAACCTCGAGCGCCGCCGCGGGCCGGGACGGCGCCTGACGGACTTCATCAAGACCGCCGAGGAAGGCGAGATGAACCGGGAGCAGTACCTGTTCCTGCTCGCCATCGACACGTTCAAGCGCGTGAACCACAAGACGTTCCCCGCGTGGACCGACGTCCTCGAGATCATCCGCAAGCTCGGTTACCGCAAGACCATGCCCAGCGAGCTGAACCTGGGCGCGCGCGCCACGGACTGGACCGAGAAGGCCGACGCCCCGAGCGGCGTCAACAAGCTCGCCGAGCGCCGCGAGGAGTGAGCGCGTGCGCGCCGGCCGAGGGCCAGGCGCCGCGATCGACCCGCCCGACATCGATCCGCCCAACGAAGAACGCGCGCCGTTTCCGGCGCGCGTCTTCGTGTTGGGAGCCCCGAGGGGCCACCGGTCGCGGGTCGCGGGTGCGCGGCTCCGACAGCCGCCGCGCGTTTCCTACGACCGGTTCTTGAAGAAGTCCGCGTTGATCTGGATGTACTGCTTCCACTCCGCGGGAAGGTCTTCCTGCGGGTAGATGGCGTGCACGGGGCACTCATCCACGCACAGCCCGCAGTCGATGCAGGTGTCGGGGTCGATGTAGAGCTGCTTCGCGTCGGCGTGCGCGGACTCGCCCTTGCCAGGGTGGATGCAGTCCACGGGGCAGACCTCGACGCACGCCGCGTCCTTCGTTCCGATGCAGGGTTCAGCGATGATGTGGGCCATTGCGTGTTCGCTCGATTCGTCGGCGGCCGCGGGCGCGATGCCGGGCGGGGCGCGGAATCCTACAAAAGCCAACAGGGCCGGCGCTCGCCGGCCCTGCTGGTGTTGTCCGGTCGAGCAGTATTACTTGCTCTTCTTCTTCGCGGTCTTCTTCGTGGCGGCCTTCTTGGCAGCCTTCTTCTTCTTGGCCATGGGTGGCTCCCTTTGTTGTTACGCGCAGGTGTCGGAGTGTTCAGAGGCCCGCGTAACTCGGCCGCTGAACGAGCGTCATTAGTACCTTTATCGGCACGTGCGTGGAAGGGGGTTGAGGAGAATTTTCCCAACTTTTCTTCCGGACCCCCTTGCCCCCCACCGACGGTGCGCTACGCACCCACCTGAAAAACGCGCGCGATGCGAGGAAACCCATGGAAACACGGGCAACGCTCGCGCTCGGCGGGCACAATGCGCGCATGCAACGCACCCACGCGACGAACTCCGACGGACCGCGATGCGCGCACCCCGGCGGTGCGGATCGTGCCGTCGCGCCCCTTCGCGTCGTCCTGCACGGTGCCCGCGGGCGCATGGGCCAGCGCATCGCCGCGTGCGCGCCGCAGGCCCCGGGGTGCGCCATCGTCGCCACGCTCGACCGGGACGACGCGCTCCCCGCCGACGGCACCGCGGCGGACGTGGTGGTCGACTTCTCGAGCGATGCCGGGGCCGCGCGTGCCTCGGCGCTCGCGGAACGCCTCGGGTGCGCGCTGCTCGTCGGCACCACGGGGCTGTCGGCCGAGGCGGTCGCGGCCATCGAGCGCGCGTCGCGCCGCGTCCCGGCGATGGTGGCGCCGAACACCTCGCTCGGCGTCGCCGTGGCCCGCCGGCTGGTGACCGAGGCGGCTCGGCTCCTGGGCACGTGGGACGTCGACATCGTCGAGACCCACCACGCCCGAAAGGTCGACGCACCCAGCGGCACCGCCCGCAGCCTGGCCGAGGCCGTGGCGCGGGGCCGCGGGAAACCCATGGAAACCAGCAGGATCCACGCGATCCGCGCCGGCGACGTCGTGGGCGAGCACGCGGTGACGTGGTCGGGAGCGGGCGAGCGCGTGACCGTCGCGCACGTGGCCACCAGCCGCGACCTGTTCGCGCTCGGCGCCCTCCGCATGGCCGCGTGGCTGGTCGCGCAGCAACCCGGCATGCACGTGCCCGACGCCTGGTACGAGGACTTCGCGCGCTCGGGCGGGTGACCATCACGGACGGAATCGCGGGGGTGGCGCCGTGGGCCCCATGCGGGGCCCTCGGTCGGTCCCGCGGTCGCGCCGTGCTAGCCTGACTCCCGCATGGCTTCCGAACTGCTCCGATGGTTCACGCTGGGGTGCGGCGCGCAGCTGGCGGTCGAGCGCATGCCCGGCACGCGCAGCGCCGCGGCGGTGTGGATGCTGCCCGTCGGCACGTGCGGCGATCCCGAGGGCGACGCCGGCGAGGGCGAGTCGACGGTGCTCGCGGAGATGCTCCTGCGCGGGGCCGGCGGCCTCACGAGCCGTGCGTTCAGCGACGCGCTCGACGCGCTCGGCGCCCAGCGAAGCGCCGCCGCGGGCGTCCACCACCTGACGATGTCGCTCCTCGCGATGGGTGACCGGATGCCTGAGGCCCTGGGCCTGTTCGCGTCGGCGGTCCGGCGGCCCGCGCTCGAGCCGGACGCGCTGGAATCAGTGCGTTCGCTCGCGCTGCAGTCGCTGGCGGGGCTCGAGGACGAGCCTCAGCACCTGGTGGGCATCCGCCTCCGGCAGTTCGCGATGCCGGCGCCGTTCAACCGGTCGGGCTACGGCACCGAGGCGGGCCTCCGCTCGTTGACCGCCGACGGGATCCGGGCCGCGTGGGGACGCCGCGCGCACCCCGGGGGGACCTTCATCGGCGTGGCGGGCGACGTCGACCCGGGGCAGGTCCGCGACACGCTCGAGCGGCTGCTCGAGGGCTGGGCCGGGGCGACGCCCGAACCCGCGCCACGGGGCCCTGCGGAACTGGGAACCCACCGGATCGTGCTCGACACGCAGCAGACGCACCTGGCGATCGGGCTGCCCGCGCCCGCCGACCGGGACGAGGCCGCGGCCGCGCACCGGGTGGCCGTGCGGGTCCTCGGCGGCGCGACCAGCAGCCGGCTCTTCACCGAGGTGCGCGAGAAGCGCGGGCTCTGCTACTCGGTGGGTGCGAGCTCCTCGCTCGGCAAGGACCGCGGGCTCGTGCAGGTCTATGCGGGCAGCACGCACGAGCGCGCGCCCACGACGCTCGACTGCATCGTGTCCGAGCTCGAGCGCTTCGAGCGGGGCATCACGCCCGACGAGTTCCGCGACGCGGTGGTGGGAGCCAAGAGCGCGCTCGTCATGAGCGGCGAGAGCTCCGGCGCGCGCGCCGCGGCGATCGTCTCGCAGCTGTGGAGGCTCGGGCGCGCGAAGGACCTCGCCGAGAGCGCAGCCGAGTTCGACCGGCTGACGCATGCGGGAGTCAACGCGTTCATCGCGCGCGACATGGGCGCGCCGTGGCGCGGGCAGCGGACGATGGTGACGATCGCGCCGGCGTGATCAGCGCATCGAGCCCGCGGGCACCTGCTCGACCACCGTGTACTGGTCGAGGTTCAGCACCGTGACCTCGCCGTCGTCGAGCCGCAGCTCGAGGCGGTCCAGCCACAGGCGGTCATGCAGCGCGTGGGCGAACCAGCTGCCCGTCTTCGACTGCCGATAGCGCAGCACGGTGCCTTCCAGGGTGGTGGTGGCGACGCGGCGCACGGCGGGCATCTGCTGGGTGACGCGGACGCGGGTGCCGGGGGCGAAGGCCGTCGATTCGAGCGACATGGGTCACGCAGTATAGGAAGCGGCGGGCCGCGGCCCGAGGCGCCACTGGCTCAGGATCACGCCCGCGAACATGAGGGCGCAGCCGAACAGCTTCCACGCGGTGAGGGGGGCGCCGAGCTCGGCCCAGCCGAAGGCCAGGCACACCGCCTCGGAGACCGCCGCGAACACGCTCTCGAGGCTCAGGATGATGGCCGCGTGCGCCGGCGGCGCGCCGCCCTGCGCCACGGTCTGCAGCGTGAACGCGATGCACGTCGAGAGCAGCGTCGCGTATGCGAGCGGCCACGCCACGCCGAGGATGGCCTCGGGGCGGATCGCCTCGGACGCGGCCCACGCGGCGTCGGGCGACCACGCCGCGATCGCCTGCGACGCGACGATCGCGCTCGTGCCCGTCACGGCGAACTGCACGCAGCTGACCGCGAACGCGTCGGCCTCGCGCGCGGCCCACCCGATCACCTGCACGTGGAAGCTCCAGGCGACGGCGCACCCGAGCACCCACAGGTCGCCGCGGTTCACCGTGATGCCGCCGGCCCCGGGCGTCCACAGGCTGAGGAACACGAGCCCCGCGACCGCGAGCGCCGCGCCCCACCACACGTTCCACCCGACGCGCTGCCCGACGAGGAGCCCGAGCATCGGGACGATGATCACGTAGAGCGCCGTGATGAAGCCGGCGTTGCTGACGCTGGTGGCGTGCATGCCCACCTGCTGCGTGGTGCTGGCGACCGCCATGGCGAGGCCCGCGAGCAGCCCTCCCACGACGGAGTCGCGACGAGCGCGGCCTGCCGGGAGCCGCCGCCACCGCCACGCGGCGATCGGGAGCACGATGAGCGCGCCCAGCGCGTAGCGAAGGCCGTTGAACAGGACGGGGCCCATGCCCGCGGTCGCCAGCTTCTGGGCGACGAACGTGGAACCCCAGATGAGCGCCGCGGTCAGGAGCAGCGAATCGGCCGCGAGCGTCCCCATGCGGCGGGGGGGGGCCGCCGCGGCCGTGGACGTCACTTACCGCGCTCCGGCCAGCGAACGTCCCGCGACGAGGTCATGCGCGAGCCGTCGACGCCGTCGAACGTGGCCTGGAGCGCCACGGTGCGCCCGGCCGGCGGGTCGACCGACAGCGGGATGCGCAACGAGTACGACCGCGTGGCGCGATCCCAGAAGCGGGCGTGGCCGCCCATGCCCTCGAGGTCGGCGACCATGCGCCCGACCTGGTTTCCGTCGAAGAGGACCGTGACGGCAAGCGTGCCGATCGCCTTCGTCTCGTCGCCGTCGGCGTCGAAGAACTCGACGTGGGCGTCGATGGATGCGGCGGAGCCGGTGGAGCCTGCTGCGGCGGGGAACGGGGTCGACAGGGCGCTGACCTCCATCTTCTCGGCACGCCAGCGCCAGGTGGTGCCGGCGCCTTCGGTGTCCACCGTGCGCCCCGAGCGCTGGGCGTCGCACGCGGCGAGCGGCGCGAGCGTGACCGCCATCGCCGCCGCTGCGGTCGCGGCGACCGGGGACATGCGGAGGAGCGCAAAGTGCCGAGCCATCGGGGGCGGAAGATAGTCGCTTGTATCATCACGCCATGCGCATTCCCATGGCTTGCGTGGTGACGATGGCCGCCTCCGTCGGATGTGCGTCGGTGGACGGAACGGCCGAAGCGCCGCACGAAACGACCGCTGCGACGGCTGCCCCGGCCGAGCCGCGGGATGTCCCGCACGAGGCACAGGCCGTGATGGAGGAGCGAGGGGACGCCGTGGCCGTCGCAGCCGTGACGCCGCCGGTGGAGCCCGCGCCGGAGCCCGCGCCCGCACCCGCGCCAGAGCCCGCACCCGCGCCAGAGCCCGCACCTGCACCCGCGCCAGAGCCCGCACCTGCGACGGGGCCCGCACCTACGCCGGAGCCCGCACCCGTCGCCGCGCCCACGCCGGCGCCGCCACCCGCGATGCCCGCGGTCGACCCGAAGATGCTGCCGCACCGCGACGGCCGCGCGCATCGCTACGAGCTGCGCGTGTTCGACGGTGACCGCATCGAGGTCTTCATGGACGGCGAGCGCGTGCCGGACGACCGCATCGCGCGCGAAGGCACGATGGTCGGCGTCCGCGATGCCGACGGCACCGTGATCGAGCGGCTTGACCTGCCGAAGCACTGGTCGCCGCAGCACGGCGCCCCAGGGACGATGGGCCGCTACCGCGCCTTCGACGGCACCGAGCTGGAGCCGCCCGCGGCCATGCTCGGCGGTCGGCTCGACGACGTGCCGCCTGCGGTGCTGGCGCACGTGCATGCCGAGCACACGGCGGCGGACGGGTCTGCGTGCGCCGTCGTCGCGAACGTGATCCCGGGGCTGCCGCTTGCCGCCGCGGGCGTGATGCCGCACGACGTGATCGTCGCGGTCGATGGATCGCCGAACGCCTCGGACGAGGCGATCCGCGCGATCGTGCGTTCGAAGAAGCCGGGCGACACGATCGCGTTCAGCCTGGTGCGCGCGGGCCATCGCCGTGACGTGACCGTCACCTTGGCCGCATGGGACCCGAAGCACATGGTGCGCCCGCTGCGACAGCCCGAGGCGCCCGCGACGGCCACGGCGTCGAGCGAGCCCGCGTGGAAGGAGCCCCCGCCGCCACCCCCGCCGCCGGCGCCCGCTCCTCCGCCGCCGCCCCCGCCGCCGACCGACCCCGAGCTGCGCGCGCAGCTTGAGCAGGCGCGCGCGCGCGTCGCGGAACTCGAGCGAGAACTCAAGGCGGACGTTCAGATGCGGCGGGCCATCCGCGCCGGGGCGGCCCCGGCGCCTGCGCCGGCACCGGCCCCTTCGAGCCCGCCCGGAAGCAAGTGACGCCCCCTGCACGGTGCGCTAGAATCCCCCGCTCGCATGATTTGGGGATTGGTGTAACGGTAGCACAACTGACTCTGACTCAGTTTGTCTAGGTTCGAATCCTAGATCCCCAGTTTCGACGCACGCGCCCGGCCCCGCGCCGGGCGCGTGTTCGTTTGCGCGATACCGTTCCCTCGTGCCCCCGCCCCGCGTCGTCAGCCTGCTGCCCTCGGCCACCGAACTGCTCTTCGCGGCGGGCGGCGGGCACCTCCTGGTCGGCCGCAGCCATGAGTGCGACTGGCCGCGCGAGGCGGCGCACGCTCCCGTGCTCACCGCGGCACGCATCGCGCACACCCCGGACGCCGCGGCCATCGACCGCGCCGTGCGCGAGGCCATGCAGTCCGGCGCGTCGCTCTACGCGCTCGACGAGGCCCGCCTGGCCGCGCTCGCGCCGGACGTCATCCTCACGCAGGACCTCTGCGAAGTCTGCAGCATCGACCTCGGCACGGTCGAGCGCGTGGCCCGCGCCCTGCCCTCGCGCCCGCAGGTCGTCAACCTGAACCCGACCACCGTGTGGCAGGTGCTCGATGACCTCCTGCGCGTGGGCGACGCCGTGGGCTGCGCCGACGCCGCGCGTGCCGCGGCCACCGCGCTCCGGGACCGCCTGTGGACCGCCGCCGAGCTCGCCGTACCCTTCGTCGACGGACCGAGCCTCCTCTTCCTCGAATGGACCGACCCGCCGTTCGTCGGCGGCCACTGGACGCCCGAGCTCATCGCGATGGCCGGCGGCCGTCATCCGCTGAACGCCACCGGCGCCAAGAGCCGCGTGGCCACCCGCGACGAGATCGCCGCGAGCGCCCCCGAGCGCGTGGTGGTCGCGCCCTGCGGCTTCCCGTTGCCTGCCGTGCGCGAGGCGGTGCGCGCGCTCGACGGCGCGGAGTGGTGGGAGGCGCTCGAACCCGTGCGCGCGGCACGCGCCGCGGCGGCGCGCGGCGAGCCGTGCGACCGCGTGATGCTGGTCGACGGAAACCAGATGTTCAACCGCCCGGGGCCGCGGCTGGTCGACGCGCTGGAGTGGCTCGTCGGCTGGCTGAACGACCGGCCCGAGGCGGTCCCGGCGGGGTTCCCCGCCGAGGCATGGCAGCCACGCCCGCACGCTGCCTGAACGGCAGTCCCGGCGCGCGCCCCGGCCAACGCTGCACCCGCGTGCGCGCCGCCCGCCCGCGATGCCGGGAGATTTCCGGCACCGGCGCCGCACGCGCCCGGCACGCCGCTTGCACCCTGTCCGGTCCATGAACCCCGAACGATTCACCCACGCCGCGCAGGAGGCGCTGCAGTCCGGCCAGTCGATGGCCGCCACCTCCGGCCACGCGGAATACTCGCCCATGCACCTGCTCTCGGCGCTGGTCGCCGACGCGCGTGCGCCCGGCGCCGCGATCCTCGAGCGCGCGGGCGTCGACCCGCGCCGCCTGCGCGACGTCGCCGCCGCCGAGCTCAAGCGCATGCCCACGGTCAGCGGCACGCAGCCACGGCCGGGCGCGCAGCTCTCGCAGGCCCTCACCGATGCCGAGCGCGCCTCGCAGTCGATGAAGGACGCGTATGTTTCGGCCGAGCACCTGCTGCTCGGGCTCGCATCGGCCGCGGGCCCCGCGAAGGCCGCGCTGCAGGCCGTCGGCGCCGACGAACGGAAGCTGAAGAACGCCATCCAGGAGATCCGCGCCGCAAGCGGAGTGACCAACGTGAACGACCCGAACGCCGAGCAGACGATGGAGAGCCTCAAGAAGTACGGGATCGACCTGACCGACAAGGCGCGGTCGGGCAAGCTCGACCCCGTGATCGGCCGCGACGAGGAGATCCGCCGCTGCATGCAGGTCCTCAGCCGCCGCACCAAGAACAACCCCGTGCTGATCGGCGAGCCCGGCGTAGGCAAGACCGCGGTGGTCGAGGGGCTCGCGCAGCGCATCGTGAACGGCGACTGCCCCGAGCAGATGAAGGACGTGCGCATCGTCGCGCTCGACGTCGGGCAGCTGCTCGCCGGCGCCAAGTTCCAGGGCGAGTTCGAGGAGCGCCTGAAGGGCGTCATCCGCGAGGTCAGCGCCTCCGAGGGGAGGATCATCCTCTTCATCGACGAGATCCACACCGTGGTCAGCGCGGGCGCCAACACCGGCAGCCCCGGTGCGGGCCAGCTCCTGAAGCCCGCCCTCAGCCGTGGTGAATTGCGCACCATCGGCGCCACCACGCTCGACGAGTACCGCACGCACATCGAGAAGGACCCCGCGTTCGAGCGGCGCTTCCAGCCCGTGTTCGTCGGCGAGCCCAGCGTGCACGACACCATCGCGATCCTGCGCGGGCTGAAGCCGCGCTACGAGTCGCACCACGGCTGCCGCATCCAGGACGGCGCGCTGGTGGCCGCCGCGCAGATGAGCCACCGCTACATCAGCGACCGGTTCCTGCCCGACAAGGCCATCGACCTGATCGACGAGGCCGCCAGCCGCCTGCGCATCGAGAACGACAGCATGCCGAGCGTGCTCGACCAGGTGCGCCGCCGCCTCACGCAGCTCGAGATCGAGCGCGAGGCGCTGAAGATCGAGAAGGACCCCGACAGCAAGGACCGCCTGAAGCGCGTCGAGAAGGAGGTCGCCGACCTGAAGGAGCAGGACGGCCGCCTGACCGCGCAGTGGCAGGCGGAGAAGAAGGAGCTCGACCTCGTCAACAACGCGCAGAAGCGCATCGAGGAGAAGAAGGTCGAGGCCGAGCAGGCGCAGCGCGCGGGCAACTTCGAGAAGGCCGCGCGCATCCAGTACGGCGAGATCAAGGAGCTCGAGGCCGAGCAGCGCAGGGCGCAGGAGGCGCTGCAGCGGCGCCAGGCGTCGGGCGAGGTGCTCGTCAAGGAGGACGTCGATGCCGAGGCGATCGCCGCGGTCGTGAGCCGCTGGACCGGCATCCCGGTCTCGAAGCTCGTCGAGAGCGAGCGGCAGAAGCTGCTGCACATCGAGAAGGACCTCCACAGGCGCGTCGTCGGCCAGCCCGAGGCGGTCGAGGCGGTCGCCGAGGCCGTGCGCCGCAACCGCGCGGGGCTCGGCGAGGCGAACCGGCCGATCGGGTCGTTCCTCTTCCTCGGCCCCACGGGCGTCGGC
>CAMDUT010000059.1 GCA_945877905.1 Phycisphaera mikurensis NBRC 102666
CGCGGTCGCGGCGCTCGGCGCGGGTGCGTGGGCCGATGACGAGGACCTCGTCGAGATCGAGTTCAAGGGTCGGCTGGTGATGGTGCCTGCCGACGCGTCGACGCCGGCCCTCGGTGCGCCGGACGCCGTGCGCGTGACCGTCACCGGCACGCCCGCGCGCATCGAGGACTCGCTGTCCGAGACGGTGGTCGTGGCGCGGCGCGCCACGTTCGAGTCGGTGGTCGAGCGGATGGAGCTCGAGGGCACGCTCGAGGAGCCTGCATCGGTGCGCAACCCCGACTTCACGCTCGATGCGGCGCGGTTTGCGCTTGACCGCGCGGCCGGCACGGGTTCGAGCGAGGGACCCGGGACGATCGTGATGGGCGGCGCGGGGTCGAAGCCGCTCCTCGTCTCGTGGTCGCGCCGCATGTCGTTGCGGCTGGCCCCCGGAACCGGCGACGCCGAGGGATCGTTCCGCGGAGCGGACTTCGAGGGCGACGTCGATGCGCGGGGCACGGACTTCGAGCTCGAGTCGGGTTCGCTCACGGTGGAGGCCCGTCCCGAGGGCCGCAAGGACGTCCCGCGCCGGATCGCGGCCGCGGGCGGAGTGCGCGCCCGCGGGCTCGGGGAGTCGCGCGGGCGCTTCGAGGCGCAGCAGGTGGAGATCGCGCTCAGCCCGAACGCGGCCGGGGACGCGCAGCCGCGCACGCTGACGGCGACCGGAGGCGTGATGGCGGCCGACGACGCGCAGACGCTGTGGGCCTCGAGCCTGCGCGCCACCTTCGTCGAGCCGAAGCCGGGGGCCGCGGCGCCGTCGGACGGCGCGATGCGCAGCGACGTGGGCGAGGTGGTCGCGGAGGGTCCGGTGGAGCTCGCGCTCTCGGACGGCTCGCGCGTCTATGCGACCCGGCTCGAGGGCGACGGCGCCGGCCGCTCCGCTCGCCTGGTCGGTCCTGACGTGATGGTGATCCGCGGGAACCTTGTGCTCGACCAGCTCTCCGAGGTGAACGTGCAGGAGATGCCCGCGCGGCTCGGGGCGCTCGGCCCCGGGCGCGCCAGCGGCTTCCGCGACGAGGTGCTGCCGCGCGCCGAGGGTCGCGTGGGGCGTCCGAAGGTCGGCGGCGTCCCGCGCATGCAGGCGACGTGGCGCGAGTCGCTCGCCTACGCGGACGGGGCGGTGAAGTCGCGCGACGGGACGCCTGACCGCGGGCTGCTCCTCCTCCAGGGCGGGGTGCGCGTGCGCGCCTCGCGCGAGGCGCGCGAGGCCGAGGCGCTCGACGCCGACGAGGTGCAGGTCGAGCTGCTGCCGCGCGGCGGGGCGCCGCGCGCGTCGCGGGCCGCGGCGGCGCCGGGCGGCGGCGACGCGCAGGCGATCGGAACGATGCGCGCGGTCGGCAACGTCCGGCTCGAGGCGCGCCAGTGGGCCGACGAGCGCCGCGAGGGCGACCCCCGGCTCTTCCGCATGAACGCGCCGAACGTGTCCTACGACGGCCCGTCCGGAAGCGCGTCGGTCGACGGGGCGGGCACGCTGCTGGTGTTCGATCCGCCGCCGCCCGCCGAGCCCGCGCGCGCGGACGCGCCCAAGAGCCCGTTCAGCCCCCACGGCACCACGCGATTCTCGTGGAAGCGCTCGCTCTCGCTCGAGCGCATGGCCGACCGCACGTCGCGCATCACCCTCGAGCGCGACGTGGTGATGGACCACCTCGGCGAGTCGTCGGCCGCCACGGGCACCGTGAACGCCGACCGCATGATCGCCACCGTGCGCGGCGTCGAGGCCGGCAACGCCCCGCGCGCGGCCGACGGCGGGCTGTCGCTCGGCGGTCCGGCGGAGCTGACGCGCGTTCGCGCGGATGGCCGCGTGGCCGTGCGCACCGGCGACGTCGACGTCGAGGCCAACGAGTTCGACCTCGACGTCCCGACGCAGGTCGGGTTCGCGCGCGGCGGCGACGGGAGGCTGGCGACCGTGGTGCGGCGCGGGACCGCGGCGCCGGCGCGCGCCCACGCGTTCCGGTGGGACCTCGCGAAGGGCACGCTCACGGTCGAGGGCGCGCGCGGCACGATCGGGCGGTGAGGGGGCGCCGCGCGCGGCGCCGACCCCGACCCAGGAACACACGAACACCCTGCACGGACACCGATGACCAAGACCCCCATCACCTACGGCAGCTACCTGCGCATCCCCGAGCTCCTCTCGATCCAGCGGCCGGTGTCGGACGGCCCCGAGCACGACGAGATGCTCTTCATCGTGATCCACCAGGTCTACGAGCTGTGGTTCAAGCAGCAGATCCACGAGGGCCGCCGGTTGCGCGAGGCGCTCATGGCGAACGACCTGCCGGCCGCCGGCGGGACGCTGCGGCGGATGCTGGTCATCCTGAAGACCATGGTGGGGCAGGTGGACGTCCTCGAGACCATGACGCCGGTCCAGTTCCTGAGCTTCCGTTCGTTCCTCGAGAGCGCGTCGGGCTTCCAGAGCTGGCAGTTCCGCGCGTTCGAGTTCCTTCTCGGCAAGAAGAACCCGCGGGTCATCGCCATCCAGGCCGAGGGGTCGCCCGAGCGCGCCGAACTCGAGCGCGCGTTCGGCGAGCCCACCGTGTGGGACGCGTTCCTGCGGATGCTCGCCGCGAACGGCGTGGCGATCCCAGCCGCGGCGCTCGCGCGCGACGTCACGCAGCCGATCGCGGCCGACGCGGACGTGCAGGCGGCGCTGGTGCGCGTGTACCGCGAGCTCCCGCACGTGCGCACCACCTGCGAGCGGCTCATCGACCTCGACGAGGGGCTCCAGGAGTGGCGCTACCGCCACGTGAAGATGGTGGAGCGCACCATCGGGTTCAAGCAGGGGACCGGGGGTTCCGCGGGCGCGGAGTACCTGAGGAGCACGCTGTTCGCGCCGATGTACCCGGACCTGTGGGCGATCCGCACCGTGCTGTGACGGCGGCGGGCGTCAGGCCATGGCCGCGGCGCGCAGCCCCGTGGCGGCGGGCCCGACGGGGTCGGGCAGCCCTTCCTCGGCGCACATCAGCCTCGAGGTGATCTCGGCCGACAGGAAGATCACGGGGAGGCCGCTTCCCGGGTGCGTGCCGCCGCCGACGAGCCACAGGTTGTCCATGCCCTGCACGCGGTGGTGCGGGCGCCGGTGGAGCATCTGGCCTAGGTTGTGCGCCATGTTGAAGGTGGCGCCGTGCGCGATGCGCTCCGACTGCCAGTCGGCGGGCGTGACGAGGTGCTCCGCGCGGATGCGCGAGCGGATGTCGCGGAGGCCGAAGACGTCCTCGAGCTGGCGCAGGGTGCGCTCGCGGAGCTCGCCGCGCGCCCAGTGCCAGTCGACCTTGCACTCGCCCTCCTTGTTGTTGGGCGTGGGCACCAGCACGTAGAGCGACGAGTGCCCGGGGGGCGCCAGCGTCGGGTCGATGCGCGACGGGTTGCAGACGTACGTCGAAGGGTCGTCGCTCAGCGTGCCGTTGCGCGAGATGTCCTGCAGGTTGCGCACGTACGAGCGGGACGTGTAGATCGTGTGGTGCGGCAGGTCGACGGTTCCCTCGAGGCCGAGGTACATCATGAACGTGCTGCAGCTGAAGCGCTTGGAGTCGAGCGCCTCGTCCTTCAGGGCGCGCGGGCGCACCTCGGCCGGGACCAGGTTCTTGAGGGCCCACGCCGCGTCGGCGTTCACCACGACGTGGTCGTGCCGCTCGTGGCGGCCGGCGACGCGCACGCCGCAGGCGCGCTTGCCCTGGAAGAGCACCTGCTCGACGGGCTCGCCGCAGCGCACGTCCACGCCCATCTCGGTGCAGGCATCGGCCATGGCACGCATGAGCGCGCTGCATCCGCCGATCGGATGCCAGATGCCGTATTCGTACTCGATGAAGGGGAGGATCGAGAAGAGCTCGGGACACTCGAACGGGCTCATCCCCAGGTACTTGCTCTGGAAGCTCATCGCCAGGCGCACGCCCTCGTGGCGGAAGTAGCCCTTGAGGTGGTCGTACAGGGACTGCCACGGGCGAAGGGCCGGGCCGGCGCGCATCGCGTCGAGCGAGATGAGGTCGCGCAGGCCCCTGATCGGGCGGCGCAGCAGCGGGGTCATCACCTCGAGCTTGCGCCGGTTGTCGCGGATGAAGCGCTCGAACGCGGGACCGTCCGAGGGCTCGATCGCCGAGAGCTGCTTCGCCATCCGTGCGATGTCCTGGGTCGTGTCGATGACGACCGGGTCGCCCGAGGGCTGGCCGACGAGCAGCCGGTACATCGGGTCGAGCCGCCGCAGCTGGGCGTAGTCGGAGAGCCGGCGCCCGGTGGCCTCGAAGATCTCCTCGAGCACCCAGGGCATCATGAAGAACGTGGGGCCGCAGTCGAACCGGTAAGGCCCGACCTCGAGCTGGCGCGTGCGGCCTCCGACCGTGGGGTGGGCCTCGTAGACGGTGACTCGCCATCCCGCGTGCGCCAGCAGCATGGCCGTGGAGAGCCCGCCCGGGCCCGCGCCGACGATGGCGACGGAGCGGCCCCCGCCGCGACCGGTGTCGGGACGCGCAGGCGGGGCGGCGGCCGCGGGGCGGGGCCAGGGGGCGGTCGCGACGGTGCCGGGGGTGGGCTGGGTCACCATGGTTCTCCGGCAGGTTCGACCCCACGTGGGTCGCGGATTCGGGAAGATATCCAGTCGCGGACCCCGTGGTCCGGAATCCGAATCCGCATCCGCACGATTCCCGAAGCCCTTCCCGACCGCATGCCTGCCGCCGCACCGCACGAACCCCGCATCGCCCGCGCGATGCCCGAACTGCGTGCCCGGCTCGGCTGGTGCCGGGCGTTCGAGGCTGCGGTCGTGGCCGGGGAGGCGGAGCTCGTCCGGCTCGTCGGCGAGGAGATCGGGAAGTCGGCCTGGGACTGCGCGACGCAGGAAGTCATGCCGCTCGTCGCAAGCCTGCGCTGGCATGCCGAGCACGTGCCGTCGCTGCTGGCGCCGAGGCGGATCGGCGGGGCGCCGTGGTGGATGATGGGGCAGCGGCACGAGGGCGTGCGCGTGCCCGCGGGGCGAGTGCTCGTGATCGCGACCTGGAACTATCCGCTGCAGCTCCTGGGGATCCAGCTGGTGCAGGCGGTGATGGCGGGCAATCGCGTGACCGTGAAGCCGAGCGAGCGATCGCCGCGGTCGCAGGCGATGCTCGTCGGGCTGGCCGCTCGCTGCGCCGGGGCGGCGGGCCTGCCCGGGGACACGGTGCAATGCGCCGCGGCCTCGCGCGAGGAGGGCCTGCGGCTGGTGGAGGAGGGCGGGTGGGACCACGTGGTGTTCACGGGCTCGACCGCGGTCGGTCGCGAGATCGCCGCCGCGTGCGCACGCGCGCTCTGCCCGACGACGCTCGAACTCTCCGGTCGCGACAGCGCGATCGTGCTGGCGGACGCCGACGTCCGCGCCGCCGCCGACAGCGTCTGGCTCGCTTCGACGATGAACGCCGGGCAGACCTGCATGGCGCCCCGGCGAGTGCTGGTCGAGCGTTCGGTGGCGCGCGCGTTCGAGGCCGCGATCGCACGGCGGTTCGAGCACGGCCGCCGGGTGCGGCTGGCCGACCGCGCGATGGCCGAGCGGTGCGTCGGGTTGGCACGGGCCGCGGTCGTCGCCGGAGGCCGCGCGATCGGTGCCATCGAGGACGCGCACGACGCGTCGATGTGCCCCGTGTGCGTGGCGTCATGCCCGCGTGACGCGGAACTCGCGGCCGGCGATCACTTCGGCCCGGCGCTCGCGCTGATCGAGGTGGACGGGATCGACGACGCGCTGGCGGTGCACCGTGCGGCGGGCCAGCACCTGGCGACGGCCGTCTTCACGCGGAACGCGCGCGTGCTGCGCGAGGACGCCGGGTTCCTGGCCGCGCTCGGCTCGTCGGTCGTCACGTTCAACGATGCGGTCCTCCCGACCGTGCACCCGGGCACGGCCATCGAGGGCCACGGGGCGAGCGGGTGGGGGCCGAGCCGCGGCGCGGCTGGCCTGCTCGCGCTGACCCGCGAGGTCACGGTCTCGACGACGGCTTCGATGCTCCGCACGCCCGTCGACGAGCCCGGCGCACGGACCAAGGACTGGCTGCGACGGCTCGCGTACGGCGGGCGCGCACGCGTACCCACGGATCACCAACCACACGGAGCAACGCAATGACCACCACGGCAATCGTCATCGGAGGCGGGCTCGCGGGCCTCGCCGCGGCCACCGAACTCGCGGGACGCGGCGTCCGCGTCACCGTCGTCGAGCGGAACCACCACCTCGGGGGCAAGATGAACGTGCTCTCGGAGCAGGGGTTCACCTTTGACATGGGGCCCACGATCCTGACCATGCCGAACGTGGCGCGCGGCATCATCCAGCGCACGGGGCGCAACGTGGCCGACTACGTCGACTTCGTGCGGCTCGACCCGCAGTGGCGCTGCATGTACGAGGACGGCACGGTCATCGACCTGCTCGAGCGTCCCGACGAGATGGCCGCCGCGATGGACCGGCAGTTCCCGGGGACGGGCGCGGGCCGCGGCTGGAAGGAGCTGGTCGAGTACAGCCGGCGCATGTACCGGCTGAGCGACAAGGTCTTCTTCTTCAAGGACCTCGGCGGGGTGGCCGACCTCATGCGCAAGCCGCCGACGAACGACCCGGGCCTGCTGCGCGACGTGCTGGCGATGCGGCTCCACTCGACGGTGGGGGGCACGATCGAGAAGCACCTCCACGAGCCGCACCTGCGCCAGCTCGCCGAGCACTTCCTGCAGTACGTGGGTTCGAGCCCGTTCCTGGCGCCCGCGATCCTCACGCTGATCGCGTCGGCGCAGGTGGACGAGGGGTGCTGGTACTCGATGGGCGGAACGCGCAAGGTCGCGCAGGCGCTCGAGCGCATCCTGCGCGAGGAGGGCGCGCAGCTGCTCACGGGCTGCACCGTCAAGCGCCTGCTCTCGGACGGCTCGCGCGTGCGAGGCGTCGAGCTCGAGGACGGCCGCACGCTCGAGGCCGACGTGGTCGTCTCGAACTGCGACGTGCAGCGCACCTACCGCGACCTCGACGGCTCGGCCGCGGGCATGGCCGAGCAGCGGCGCATCGGCGGCGACTACGTCCCCGCGTGCAGCGGCGTCGTCCTCTACCTGGGGCTCGACCGCCAGTACGACCACCTGCTGCACCACTGCTTCCTCTTCTCGAAGGACTCCGAGCACGAGTTCGACGACATCTACCGGCAGGGCATCCCCGCGCGCGACCCGACCATCTACCTGTGCGCGCCGAGCCGCACGGACCCGTCGCAGGCGCCCGAGGGCTGCGAGGCGTTCTACGCGCTGATCCACACCCCGTACATGCGCCCCGGCCAGCGCTGGGAGGGTCCGGGCGGCATGATGGAGCAGTACCGGCCGGTGCTGATCGACAAGCTGAAGCGCATGGGCATGGACGACATCGAGCGGCACATCGTCGTCGAGCGCCACCTCACGCCCCAGGGCATCGAGCGCTGGTACAACGCGGAGGGCGGTGCCATCTACGGCCTCGCGAGCCACGGCCGGCTGAAGGGCGGTTTCAAGCCGCGCAACCGCAGCCGCGTCTACCGCAACCTGTACCTCGCCGGCGGCAGCGCGAACCCGGGCCCCGGCGTGCCCATGGTGCTCATGAGCGGCGTGACCGCCGCGGACGCCGTGTGCGAGGACCTGGGAATCGCCCGCACGCCGCACGGGACGCCCGGCTTCGGGCGCGACACCGGCTCGCGGCTCCTGAAGGGGCGCCACGCGTGGCAGCCGGTCGGGGCGAGCTGATCCCCGGCAACGACACGCCGTGGTTCCGGCGCGCGTTCGTGCGCTGGACGCGCGGCCTCGTCGGGCGCCGCTTCCATGCCGTCCGCCTCGCGGCCGGCTCGGACGCCGCGTTGGCGCGGGCGGCGTCCAACGACGGGCCGGTGCTGCTGGTCGCCAACCACCAGTCGTGGTGGGACCCGCTCGTCGGCCTGCTGGTGCACGACCGCTGGTTCGGGGACCGGCCCGTCGCGAGCCCCATCGACCGCACGCAGCTGGAGAACTTCCGGTTCTTCCGTCGCCTGGGGATGTTCGGGGTCGATCCTGACGACGCGACGGGCCTGCGGGCGTTCGCGCGCCACGTGGACGGGCTGTTCGCGCGCGCCCCGCGCACCGTGCTCATGGTGACGCCGCAGGGAAAGTTCGTCGACGTCCGTGCCGCGGTCGAGGTGCGCCCCGGGGCGGCCATGGTCGCGGCGCGCCACCCGCGCCTCCGCGTGGTCGCGATGTCGATCGAGTACGCCTTCTGGGTCGACCAGCGTCCGGAGGTGTTCCTCCGCGCCGAGTGCGTCGAGGCCCCTGCCGCGGACGCGGGGTCGGCGAACGCGTGGCAGGACGCGATCGCCCGCGCGATGAACGCGAACGCGGCGGCGCTCGCCGAGGGCGTGATGTCGCGCGAGGCGGGCCGCTTCACGACCGTCACGGGCGGCGGGGCGGCGCGCATCCACCCGGCCTACGACGCGTTCCTGCGAGTGACGGGGCGCCGGACGTCGATCGACACCTCGCATCGCGTCGCGGGCGGGGGCGGGGCGTGACCGTCGCCGAGGCCGCATCGCTCGCCTGGGCGTGGTCCCCGGCGTTCGGGGCGCTCGTGAGCTCGATCGCGCTCACGATGACCGCGATCAACCTGGGCATCTACCGCCGGCCGCGCGCGGAGGCCGACGCGCTCCGGGACGCGCCGCCCGCGGGCGGGCCGGGCGCGCCGCCGCGCGTCTCCGTGTGCATCCCGGCCCGCAACGAGGAGATGAACGTCGCGCCCGTGGTGCGCGGCGCCCTCGCGAGCCGCGGCGTCGACGTGGAGGTACTCGTCTACGACGACCAGAGCACCGACGGCACGCCCGGCATCCTCGCGCGCCTCTGCGCAGAGGACGCGCGCGTGCGGGCCGTGACGACCGAGCCGCTCCCTGCCGGCTGGAACGGCAAGCAGTGGGGCTGCGAGCGCATGGGACAGGCCGCGCGCGGCGAGTGGCTGCTGTTCACCGACGCCGACGTGCGCTTCGCGCCGGACTGCCTGGTGCGCGCGCTCGACGAGGCCACGCTCCTGCGGGCGGACCTCCTGAGCACCGTTCCGCGCGAGGAGGTCGGGTCGTTCCTCGAGCGCATGGTGGTCCCGCTCATCCACTGGATGCTCTTCAGCTGGCTGCCGATGTCCCGGATGCGCACGACGAACGACCCTGCGACGAGCGCGGGCTGCGGCCAGTTCCTCCTGGTGCGTCGCGAGGCATGGCACGCGGCGGGCGGGCACGCCGCGTTCCGCGACAGCATGCACGACGGCATCCGCCTGCCTCGCAACGTGCGCCGCGCGGGGCTCCGCAGCGACCTCTACGACGGGTCGGAGGGCGTGCGCTGCCGAATGTATCGCGGGGCCGCGCAGACCTGGCGCGGGTTCACGAAGAACGCGTACGAGGGGCTCGGGTCGCCCGTCGTGCTCGCGGTGTTCACCCTCCTCGAGGCCGGCGGCATCCTGCTGCCGTGGGCGTGGCTCGCGGCGGCGGCGGTGACGGGCGGAATGCCGCTGGGGCCGACGGTGCTCGCGTGGTTCTCGGTGGCGGCGCAGCTCGTGCAGCGCTCGTTGCTTGCGGCGCGGTTCTCGCAGCCGGCCGTGTGCGTCCTGCTGCACCCCGTCTCGATCGCGCTGCTCCTCGCCATCCAGTGGCGCAGCTGGTGGCTGCACCTCACGAAGCGGCGGGCGTGGAAGGGCCGGACGGCGGGCTGACCGCCGCGGGCGCCGCCGGCGCGGCCGGCTGGCCCGGCCCTCGGGGTGGCGCGGGCGGGGCGGTCTGGACGAGCACCATCTGCCGGTATTGGCCGCTGCGCTCCATGAGCTCGTCGTGGGTCCCCATCTCCGCGATGCGGCCGTCCTTCAGCACCACGATCCGGTCGGCGTGCATGATGGTGCTGAGGCGGTGCGCGATCACGAAGCTGGTTCGGTCCCGCATCAGCGCGTGCAGCGCCTCCTGGATGGCGCGCTCGCTCTCGGTGTCGAGGTTCGAGGTCGCCTCGTCGAGGATCAGGATCCGCGGGTCGGCCAGGAGCGCGCGCGCGATCGCGAGGCGCTGGCGCTGTCCGCCGGAGAGTCGCACGCCTCGCTCCCCGATCGCGGTGGCGTAGCCCCTGGGCAGCGCGGCGATGAACTCGTGCGCGCTCGCCGCGCGCGCCGCGCGCTCGACGCGCGCGTCGTCGGCGGCCGGGTCGGCGTAGCGGATGTTGTCTGCGACCGTTCCGTCGAACAGGAACACGTCCTGCTCGACGATCCCGAGCAGCCTCCGGAACGACGCGAGCTCGACGTCGCGCAGGTCGCGCCCGTCGAGGAGCACCTCGCCGGAGGTGGGGTCGAAGAACCGCGCGATCAGGTTGCAGAGCGTGGTCTTGCCGGCGCCGCTCGCCCCGACGAAGGCGGTCATCTCTCCCGGCCGGGTGCGGAACGAGATCCCGTCGAGCACGGCGGCGTCACGGCCCGGGTAGCGGTAGGTGACGTCCCGCAGCTCGACGGCGCCCGCGACCTGCGTCCGGTCGAGTCGGGCGGCGCCCGGACGGTCCGGCATCTCGGCCGGCTCCGACAGGAAGTCGAGCGTCCGGTCGAGCCCCGCGAGGTGGGTCTGGAGCCCGGTGGCGCTCTGGGCGAGCGCCTCGAGCGGCCCCAGCAGCATCACCAGGTAGGTGAGGAACATGATGAGCTCTCCCGTGGTGATGCGGCCGGCGAGCACCTGCATCCCGCCGAACCAGAGGAGCGCCGCGCTCGCGACCGGGATGAGGAGCTGCCAGGCGAGCTCGATGATCCGGCTCCACCACCAGGTGAGCACCTCCTGGCGCGCCAGGAGGTCGAGCGACGTACCGTGGCGCACCGACTCGAAGCGCGGGCGTGCGAAGCCGCGCACGACGCGGATGCCGCTGAAGGCCTCGGTGGCGGTCGAGTCGACCTCTCCCACCTGCGCCCGCACGTCGCGGAAGAGCGGGCGCAGCCGGCCGATCCACGTGCGGTGCGTCAGCGTCACCGCGGGCACGAGCAGCAAGGCCCCCAGGAGCAGCCGCCAGTCGGTGAACGCCAGGATGGCGAGGATGCCCGCGAGCTGGATGATCGCGCGCCACGGGTTGTAGAGGAGCGCGAACACCAGCTCCGCCACGCCGCCCGCGTCCTCGCGGATCACGGCCCCGACGCGCCCCGTGCGCAGCCCCTGGATCCGGTGGAGCGGAAGGCGCATGGCGTGCGCGAACGCGCGGCGTCGCATGGCCGTCTGCAGCACCTTCACCGTGCGCGTGGCCTGGTAGCGGCCGGCCATGCCCACCAGCGTCGACGCCGCGCTCACGGACACCACCGTGGCCGCGAGCCACCCCAGCAGGGCGCCGCGCGACGTCGCCAGCGGGCCGAGCACGCGTTCCCATGCGCCCGCGAGCGGCTGGCCGCCGAGCACGTTGTCGATCACCACCTTGGTGGCCGCCGGCGACACGAGGCCGAGCGCCGTCGACACGGTGAGCGTGGCGAGCGCGAACGCGATCCGCGCGCGGTACGGCCACGCGAGGCGGGCGAACTCCCGGAAGAGCGTCCCGAAGCCGCGCGTCCGGCGCGTGCTCTTCTCGCCGTGCCAAGTGACGGTGGTGCCCTCGGTGCGCGCCTTGCGGCGGCCCTCCTCGAAGCGCGCCATGTACTCGCGGAAGCGGGTGCGGCTCGAGGCCTGCGTGCGGGGCATCCTCGAAGGATAGGGCGGACCTCACTCGGGCGAATCGAATGCGTGCGGCCAGTGCACGACCTCGACCGCGCCGTCCGCCAGCACGGACACCGCCACCACGTCGAACTGGAACATCCGGTCGCGGAAGGCCTCGGTGGCGGAGAGGGCGCGCGCCGCGCGCACCATGCGGTCGCGCTTGACGGCGTCGATGCGGTCCTCGGGGTGCCACGGCCCGGTCCGGGCCTTCACCTCGACCACGGCCACGCCGCCGTCGGGCGCGAGCGCGACGATGTCCGCCTCCACGTCGCCTGCGCGCACGTTGCGCCCGAGCACGCGGTAGCCGATCGCGGCGAGGTGGCGCGCCGCGGCTTCCTCGCCGAGTGCCCCGAGGCGGCGTCGCGGATCGTCACGTCGCCCGGCGCCCGTCTCGCGGGATGCCTCGTCCATGCGCGACAACGTACCGCCGTTCCGGGGCATGGCCGCCGAATCGGGCGAAAGCGCGCGATGCCCGATCGGGCTCGCCCGGCGCTCAGTGGTGCACGGTGCCCGGCGCCACCAGGCCCGGCTGCTGTCGCGACGCCGGGAAGAGGAGCAGGTTCGTGAGCTCGAAGATGCGCTTGGACGCACGCTCGGCGTTCGCGGCGTGCTCCGCCGTGGCCTGGCGCTGCGCGGCCTTCGAGGTCCCGGCTGCGGCGAGGTCGGCGTCCGGGCTCCGGTCGATCTCGGCGAGGATGTCCTCGCGGGTCCACTCGGGGTGGTACTGGAAGCCGTAGCTCCACGGCCCCGCGCGGAACGCCTGCACCGGACAGGCCGAGCCCTTCATGATGACGGTCGCGCCTGCGGGCAGTTTCGACACGTGCTCCCCGTGCGACTCGAAGACGACGTGGTCCCAGCCGGTGCCGGCGAGCAGCGCGTCCTCGACGCCGATGCCCGAGGCGCGCACGTGCGTCCAGCCGAACTCGGGAGACGCCATCCGCGACACCTCGCCGCCGAGCGCCTTCGCGAGCATCTGGGCACCCAGGCAGAGCCCGAGGACCGGGATCTTGCGCTCGTGGGCCTCGCGGATGAGCGCGAGCTCCTGCTCGACCCAGCGCGCGCCGTCGTTCGCTGACTGCGGGCCACCGAGGCTCACGAGCCCGTGGACGTCGTCGAGGTCGGGCGGCAGCGCCTGGCCCTCGTCGATGCGCACCGTGCGGACGCGCTGGCCGAAGGTGCGGAGGGCGGCGCCGAGGTGACCGGTGCCGCTGTGCCGAGAGTGCTGGAGGACGAGGATGGCCATCGGTGGGTACGGTGGGTGCGGGTCGGGGTTCAGCCGACGTTGGCGGCCTGCTTGCGTGCGGCGGGCGCGGACGCACGGCGTTCGATGGCGCCGCGCACCGCGCGCGCGATGCTGGCGGGGTCGAGCCCGGCGTCGACGAGCTGCTCCTTGCGCTCGCCGTGGTGGATCCAGTGGTCGGGGATCGCCAGGCGCGTCACCAGGCGCGCGTCGAGCCCGTGCTCGTTGCAGGCCTCCAGGACGCACGCGCCGAAGCCGCCGCGGATCGAGTGGTCCTCGACCGTGACGACCGGGATGCCGCGCCCGAGGAGGTCCTTCAGGAGCGCCGCGTCGACGGGCTTCGCGAAGCGCGCGTCGTACAGGTCGACCGTGTACTCGCCGAGCTGGGCGATCGCCTCGGCGCTCTCGTGGGCCATGGTGCCGAAGGCGAGGATCGCGACGTCCGGCTTCGCGTGCTTCACGAGCGCACGCGCCTTCCCGAGCTCGAACGGCGGGCAGGGCGTGCCGGTGAAACGGTCGCTGACGCCCTCGCGCGGGTAGCGCAGGCTCGTGATGCCGGCGTCGTGCTCGGCCATGAAGTCGAGCGCGGCCTTCATGCTGGGCTCGTCGAGCGCCCCCATGATGACGGCCTTCGGGAGCACCGCGAGCATCGAAATGTCGCAGAAGCCGTGGTGCACGGCGCCGTCGCCGCCGACGAGGCCGGCGCGGTCGAGGCAGAGGCGCAGCGGAAGGCCCTGCAGCGCGGCCTCCTGGAAGCACTGGTCGAAGGCGCGCTGGAGGAACGTGCTGTAGACCGCCATGAAGGGCTTCCAGCCCGTCTTCGCGAGGCCGCACATCATGTCGGCGGCGTGGCTCTCGCAGATGCCCGTGTCCCACACGCGCTCGGGGAACTTCGGCTGCACCTTCGCGATGCCGGTGCCGTCGGGCATGGCCGCGGTGCAGGCGACCACCTTCGGGTCGCGCGCCATGAGGTCGGCCATCGCGTCGCCGAACGCCGCGGTGAACGAGCGGCCGCCCTTCTTGAGCTCGACGCGGCAGCCCTCGTTCTCCATGTCGTCGAGCATGCTGAACGCGCTCGGCGAGTGGAAGGTGCAGCTGTCCTGCTCGGCGAAGGCGAAGCCCTTGCCCTTGACGGTCTTCACGTGGAGCACCATCGGGCGGTCGAACTGCTTGGCCTCGTTGAGGACCTCGACCAGCGCGCGGATGTCGTGGCCGTCGACCGGGCCCACGGTCACCAGGTTGAAGTGCTCGAACCAGCCGTTGGCGTGCACCTCGTGCGCGAGGGTCTTCGAGACCTCGCCGGCGCGGTGGTACAGGTCGGCGAGCGCCTGGCCGCCGGGCACGTGCTTGACGAACTCGCGGGCGGCCTTCTTGAACTCGCCGTAGCCCGGGCTCATGCGCACGCGGTCGAAGTACGCCGCGACCGCGCCCTGCGGCTTCGCGATGCTCATGCCGTTGTCGTTGAGGACCACGAGGAACTGCCGGTGCAGCACGCCCGCGTTGTTCAGGCCCTCCATGGCGACGCCGTTCACGATGCTGGCGTCGCCGATGACGACGGCCACCCGTCGGCCCGCGTCGTTGTCCGGTGCCCAGCCCTGGCCGGCGAGCGTGTCGCCGCGCGCGACGCCGACGGCCGTCGAGATGCCGGTGCCGGCGTGGCCCACCGAGAACAGGTCGTAGTCCGACTCGCGCGGCTCGGGGAACCCCGCCATGCCGCCGCGCTGGCGCAGCTTGCCGAGGAGGTGCTGCCGACCCGTGAGCAGCTTGTGCGTGTAGCACTGGTGTCCCACGTCCCACAGCAGGCGGTCGTGCCCGAAGTCGAACACGTAGTGCATCGCGATCGTGAGGTCGACGACGCCGAGGTTCGGCGCGAGGTGACCGCCGGACTTGGCGACCTGGTCGCAGATCGCCTCGCGCACCTCCTTGGCCAGCTGCGGGAGCTGGTCGACGGAGACCTTCTTGAGGTCGGCGGGGCCGGCGATCGTGGGGAGGAGCTTCATGGGCGTGGTCTTCGTGGCGGGCTGCGGGACCCGGCCGCCCGGCGGGGGCCGGGGGTCAGGACCATCGAGAAAGTG
>CAMDUT010000060.1 GCA_945877905.1 Phycisphaera mikurensis NBRC 102666
CCATCCCCGCGGAGCGGCCCGAGGCGGTGCGCGCCCAGCGCGGCGCGGTGACGTCCCACCAGGCGCGCGCGACCAGCATCGCCTTCGTCGCGCGCCCAAGCCTCGGCCGGTGGACGCACGTGTCGAGGTTCCAGTCCTCGATCGCGCGAAGGACGTGCTCGCCGCCCTCGACGAAGAGCCGGACGACCGGCATCGCCTCGGCCGAGAGCGTCGGCAGCAGCGCGCGACCCTCCGCGAAGAGCGCGTGGCACCGGTCGACCACGGGCCGCACCGCGGCGCGGTACTCGGCGAGGAACGCGTGGTCGGGCGCGTGGCCCGCGTGCGCCGCGGCGAGGAGCCGGGGCTCGAAGTCGGGGATGCCCTCGGTGAACTCGCGCGGGAGGTAGATCCGGTCACGCTCGAGCAGGTCGCGCCGGACGTCCTGCACGTGGTTGACCACCTGCAGCGCGGTGCAGACGCGGTCGCTCATCGCGCATCGTGCGGGCGTCGCCTGTCCGAAGAGCGCGAGCACGATCCGCCCCACCGGGTCCGCGCTCAGCGCGCAGTAGCCGACGAGTTCGTCCCACGTCTCCCACCGCGCACGCACCTGGTCGAGCTCGAACGCGCGGATCAGGTCGTCGAAGGGCCGTGCGGGGATCGAGTGCCGCACGACCGCCGGGCGCAGCGCCACGAACACGGGATGCCGGGGCGCGCCCGCGTAGCACGCCTCGAGCTCGCCGCGCCACCAAGCGAGCAGCCGGAGCCGCTCCTCGCCCGCCGTGCCGGCCTCGTCTCCGAGGTCGTCGGCCCACCGGCAGAACGCGTACACGGCGGCGAAGTCCGGACGGAGCCGCACCGGCACCAGCGAGCTGAGCACGCTGAAGTTCTCGTAGTGGCCGCGCGCGAGCGCCGAGCACCACGAGACCGCCTCGGTCTCGCCCATCGGGGGCGCGATGCCGGGGCCGACGCGGCCGGGGCCGAACTCCGCAAGCTGCGCGGTGACGCTTGGCACGAGGCCAACTGTAGCGGCTGCGGCCCGCCGCGTGCGGGCCCGGGCGCCGCGCCCGGCGGAAGGCACGGGCCCGATACACTTGCTCCCCCGATGAAGATCATCCTCGCGAACCCCCGCGGCTTCTGCGCCGGCGTCTACATGGCGATCGACGTCGTCGACCAGCTGCTCGACATCTGCCCGGACGAGCCGATCTACGTCTACCACGAGATCGTGCACAACCGGCACGTGGTCGACCGCTTCCGCGCGCGCGGCGTGCAGTTCATCGAGGACGTCTCGGAGGTCCCTGACGGCTCGATCGTGGTGTTCAGCGCGCACGGCGTCAGCCCCGCGCTCCGCGAGGAGGCCCGCACCCGCAACCTCACGGCCATCGATGCCACGTGCCCGCTCGTCACGAAGGTCCACAACGAGGCCATCCGATACGCGCGCGCGGGCTACCAGATCCTCCTCGTCGGCCATGCCGACCACCAGGAGATCATCGGGACCCGCGGCGAGGCGCCCGACTGCACGCAGGTCGTCGAGTGCCCGGAGGACATCCCGGGGCTGGCGGTCAAGGACCCGAACAAGCTGGTCTACCTCACGCAGACCACGCTCTCGACAGACGACGCCAACGTGATCATCAAGGCGCTCAAGGAGGCCTTCCCCACGATCAAGGAGCCGCCGAGCGAGGACATCTGCTACGCGACCACCAACCGCCAGCGCGCGGTCCGCGAGCTCGCGCCGAAGGCCGACCTTGTGCTGGTCGTCGGCAGCCGCAACAGCTCGAACTCGGTGCGCCTCACGGAGATCAGCCAGAACATGGGCACGCCCGCGCGGCTCATCGACGACCGCAGCGAGCTGCGGGCCGAGTGGTTCGAGGGCGTCTCCACCGTGCTGGTGACCGCGGGCGCGAGCGCCCCCGAGGACCTGGTGCAGGCGCTGATCGTCGACCTCGTCGAGCGCTTCGGCGGCGAGGTCGAGCAGCACGACGTCTACCACGAGCAGGTGGAGTTCGGCCTGCCCGGCACGCTCAAGGACCAGATGCGCAAGCGCGGCATCGACCCCACGGGTCGCCGCGTCATGCGCAAGGACGCCGACCAGGCGATGGGCGCGTGGCTCGACCGCCACGGCATCGCGCACCGCACGGTCGACCTCACCGTGGGCACGACGCGGTGACCGCCGCCGCGCGGACCGGGTTCTTCGAGCTCGACGCCGCGGGCCTCGAGGCCTGGTGCGGGGCCCGGGGCATGCCGCGCTTCGCGGCGCGCCAGCTCATGGACTGGGTCTACGCCAAGGGCGTCGCCGACCTCGGCGCGATGACGAACCTCTCGAAGTCGCACCGCGACCTGCTGGCCCACGAGCTCGCGTTCCTGCAGGGCGACGAGCTGAAGTCGCTCGAAGCCACCGACGGCACGAGGAAGCTGCTGCTCGGCTGGCCGGCGCCCGGCGTCCTGCTGCCGGTGCTGGGCGTCGCCACCGGCCGCGAGACCGAGTGCGTGATGATCCCGAGCGAGGAGCGCCGCACGGCGTGCGTCTCGAGCCAGATGGGGTGCCCCGTCGGGTGCCGGTTCTGCGCCTCCGGGCTCGAGGGCGTCGAGGGCAACCTCACCGCCGGGCGCATCGTCGAGCAGGTGTGGCGGCTCGGGCGGCTCCCCGGCGTCGGGCGCGTCACGAACGTGGTGTTCATGGGGATGGGCGAGCCGCTCGCCAACTTCGCCGCCGTGACGGACGCGATCCGCACGCTCAACGCGCCGTGGGGGATGGGGATCGGCGCGCGCCGAATCACCGTGAGCACCGTCGGGCTGCCGGCCGCCATCCGCAAGCTGTGCGGCTTCGAGATCCCGGTCACCCTCGCGCTCAGCCTGCACGCGCCGAACGACGAGCTGCGCCGGAAGATCATCCCGTGGGCCGAGTACTCGACCGTGGCCGAGCTCCTCGACGCGTGCCAGGAGTGGTTCCGCAAGACCGGGCGCGAGATCACGCTCGAGTACATCCTCCTCGGCGGGTTCAACGACCGCCGCGAGCACGCCGAGGAACTCGCGCGCGTCGCGCGCACCATCCGCGCGAACGTCAACCTCATCCGCTACAACGAGGTCGACGGCCTGCCGTTCGCGCGGCCCGACGACCGCGACGTGCTCGAGTTCCAGGGCATACTGCGCGAGGCCGGCGTCAACACGCACATCCGCGCCAGCCGGGGACGCGACATCAAGGCCGCCTGCGGACAGCTGCGGCACGAGGCGATGCGCTCCTGACGGGGCGGGCGCCGCCGCGCGGACCGCGCCGGGCTACTCGCGGCCGAGGCAGATGCGCTCGACCTCGGGCACGGGGAGCTCGCGGAGCCGGTGGCCCGCCGCCAGCTCGTGCAGCCGGCGCACCGCGGCCAGCCAACGCTCCCGCCCGGGCCGGTCGTGGACCGCGCGTTCCATGAGCTCGAGCACCGCAGAACGCAGCCTCCGCTCGGGGGGCTGGCCGCGCACCTCGTTCGGCACCACGCGCCACAGCACCAGCGCGAGCTGCGCCGGCCAGTCGCTCGACCGCAGGTCGATCCTCCACATGGTCCGCCCCAGCACCGCCTCGACGCGGTTGAGGTACCGGCGCGTCATCTCGTCGCCGCGCGCCTCGCGTACGCCCAGCCGCTCGCGGATGCGGCGCGCCTGGCCCACGCTCGCCTGGATCGCGGCCACGTAGAGCGCGTCGCGGACCAGGATGGCCTCGGCGAGCGGCAGGATCCCGTAGGTGCAGAGCGCGCGGTCCGGGTCGTCGGAGCCCGCGTCGTACAGGTCGCGCACCAGGCCCGCGTACCAGCGAAGGTGGCGAACGCCGCCCCAGGCGACGCACCGCGAGGCCGCGTTCACGAAGTCGCGGAGCGCGAGGCGTCCGTCGTTCGTCGCGTAGAGCGCGGGCATCGCGTCGAGCGACTCGCGGACGATCTCGCGGAACTGCCGCGCGCGCCGCCGGCCGCCGTGGCGCGAGGCCTCGAGCTCGAGCGCGGTGCGCCGCACCAGCCGGCCCAGGCTCTCGGCCTTGCGCGACTCGCTGCGCGCGTCCTCGAGGCCCGCGGCGACGCGCCGGCCGAACGCGAAGGCCTCGAGCGAGCGGCCGAACCCGCGCGCCTCGATGCGGCGGAGCGCGGACTCGAGCGCCTCGAGAGACACCGGCACGAACCCGCGCTGATACGCGGCCCCGAGCGCGACGAGGTCCGTGACGCGGTCGGTGAGGAACTCGCGCCGCGCCGCGCCCGCGAGGTCCGCCAGCAGCGCGCCGTCGGCCTTGGTCGCCAGCGGCAGCGCGCGCGGCAGCAGCTCGACCGCCGCCGCCAGCTGCGGAACCACCTGGTCCTCGTACGCCCCGACGTTGGCCACCACGTGCGTGCGGTCGGGCGCCGCGACGCGCAGGTACGGGTCGGGGCCGATCGCGCGGAGCGTCTCGATCGGGTCGAAGCCGACCAGCAGGTCCGCCTCGCCGTACGGGCACTGCGTCGCGTGCACGCGCGCGTCCGGCCCGCCGTCCTCGCCGGTGAAGAGCACCTGTCCCCACGCGCGACGTCCCGGGCCGACGGGCGTGGGGTGGTAGATCGCCTGCACCCGGTAGCCCATCGCGCGCCCGGCCTCGCAGAGCGCGATGGTCGCGAGGCCCGGCGGCTCGCCTCGGAAGCCCGCGAGGTGGCATCGCCACATGCCCTCGCGCGCGTGGATCGGGCGCGCGGGTGCCAGGCGCTCGCCGAGCCCGTCGACCGCCGGCGGCCGCGAGCGCGTGACCTCGACCTGCTCGAGCAGCGCGCGGACCTCGATCCGCACCGGAAGGCCCTCGCCCGCGGGGAACGTCTCCCTGACGACCTCGGTGCGGAGCGGGTCGAGCCCGCGCTCCAGCCCGCGCTCCATCAGCTCGGCCTGCGGCAGCGGCCGCACGTCGCACCCCGTGTCCGCGGGCCACACCAGCCGCTGGCGCGGAGTGAATCCCAGCCGATCGGCCTCGGCGACGCCCGCCTCGAGCTGCCGGATGTCGCGGCGCGCGGGCGGCCCGTCGTGCGCGACGATCACGCCCACCCCCTCCAGGCGCGCCACCTGCGCGACGGTGGCCACGAGCGCCGGCCGGTTGTTCAGGTCGCAGTGCGCCACGTGCAGCCGGGGCGCCGCGGTGAGGGGCACGGCCGCGTTGGCGAGCCGCTCGACGTCGATCTCGTCGTTGCCGCCCAGGTCCGCGACGATGAACAGCGTCGGCATCGGGTCGATCGCCGCCTGGCGGATGGCCGCGGGTCCCTCGACCGCGAACCGCCGCCGGTCCCAGAGCTCGACCTCGGTCACCACGTCCGCCTGCGGCTGCGGCTCCCCCTCGAGCGCGAGCGCGCGCGTGGCCGCCTCGGGCGCGTCCGGGTCGGTGCGCGCCACCTCGGCCGCGGCGTCGGGAAGCACCGACCGGATCGAGAGGATCGCGCCCGTCGGGCCGAGCCCGAAGCTCCTGCGCGGGATCTCCAGCCGCTCGAGCCCCGGGTTCGGGGCGGCCAGCCGGGGCGAGTGCTCGAGCCCGGCGCGCACGAGCTGGAAGAGGTGCATCGCCTTGCGGAGCAGGATCGACGTGCGCACCGCGTCGTTGATGTCGAGCCTCACCTCCTCGCCGTCCCGTGGGGGAAGGCGGTCCCACCAGAGCCGAGCGGGCCGCTGCCCCGCGGCACGCAGCGCCTCGGCCACGGCCAGCACCTCGGGTGCCACCGAGCCCGGGCGCGGCTCGAGCACCACCGCGTCCTCGCACCGCGTGAGGAACCGCTCGAGGAGCGCAGGGTCCATGGGGTTGGAGCACCCGAGCTCGAGCACGGGGACGCGTCCCTCGAGCCCGAAGGCGCCCAGGATGTGACGGATGGCGATCCCGGCGGGGCCCACCGCCACGAACCCCACGGGCTCGCGCTCGCCGGGGCTCGGGAGCGCGCTCACGCGGTTCAGCTCGAGCCGGCGCACGATGCGCAGCGCGTCGTCCGTCTCGGACGCCCGCCCGCCGCCGCGCCGGTCACGAAGGATCGCCGCGGCCTGCTCGATGCGCTCCACCACGCGGTTCGCCCGAAGCCTCGGCGAGTCCACCGACCGCAGCACCGCCGCGTGCGCCACCACCGCCGCCATGCGCACTCCGCCCGACGCGAGCCGGAACGCGTGCTCGATCGCGTCGCGGAGCGCCTCGATGCTGCCCGGGGCGACCACCGGCAGCCCGAGCGAGCGAGCGGCCTGCCATGGCGACGCCAACCGCACGAGATACGGGTTGTCCTCGAGCAGCAGCACGACGCCTCCGCCCTCGATGCGCGGGCCGTCCAGCGCACGACGTGCGGCCGCGATGGCCATGCCGAGCTGCTCGTTCGGGACCAGGGCGAGCACCCGCCGCCCCTCGCTCGCGTCGCGGGCCGCCAGGCTCACCGCGCGCGCGGCGTCCACCGAGTCGGTGATCGCCATGCGGTGCGACTGCACGGCGCGCGCGGCCGCGGGGTCGGCCATGAGGTCGAACACCGGCTCGAACGGCACCTGCCGCGGCGCGACGATCGCGTCGACCGGGAGCTCGCTCTCGAGGGCGCCCTTGACGATCGCCTGGTGCGCCGTGAGGAGCGCCGTGCCCTCGGCGCGCAGGAGCGGGTGGCTCCACGGTCCCGTGATCGCGGCGCTCACGCGGGGGCCCCCGGCGCGCGCATCGCGCCCGGCGACGACCCGTCCCAGCCGCGCACGAGCCGCCCGTCGAGGAGCGCCTCGACCGCCACCGCCACGCCGTCGGCGTCGTGCGCGGCGGTGCGCGCCGCCGCGACGCCCTGGATGCGTGCGTCGGCGTTCGCCATCGCCACGCCGAGCGGCGCGTTGCGGATCAGCTCCAGGTCGTTCAGCCCGTCGCCGAGCGCGACGATGCGATCGCGCGGGATCCCCAGCCGGTCGGCCGCCACGCACGCCATGGACCACTTGTCGGCGCGCGGCGAGAAGACCTCCAGCATGTGCGTGCGCGAGCCGACCGCCTCCTCGGCGGTGAGCGCGCTCCAGTGCCGGACCGCGAGCTCCGCGCCGTACCGCGCCTCGACACCGCGCGCGATCGGCGCGATCTCGTCGGACGCGCCGATGGTGCCGACGCGAAGCACGCGGCCCGCGAGCTCCTCGTGCGCCCCCTCGGGCGCGGCGACCCAGTCGCGCGAGGTCACCGGATGCTCCGAGAGCCACCAGCGCGTCGCGGGATCGAGCTCGGCTGCCCCGACGAAGATGTAGTCGTGGCCGGCGCGGCTCGCGTCCAGCAGCAGGTGCGCGCGGTGGCCGGCGTCGACGATCGCGTGCGCGAGCTCGACGGCCAGCCGCGCGTCCACGGTCTCGGTCGCGATGACCTCGCCGCTCCCGGCCCAGTGGAGCGACGCGCCGCCGGCGCCGATGAAGAGCGCGTCCTCCGCGACGCAGTCCGTGGCACGGTGGCTCTCTGCCCAGGTCCTGCCCGTGGCGATCGCGACGTGCCACCCGGCCGCGCGCGCGGCCGCAAGCGCCGCGCGGTTGCGCTCGCTGACCCACCCCCGCCTGTCGAGCAGGGTTCCGTCGAGGTCGGTGACCAGGAGTCCGGGCTGCATGGGTTCACGGGGCGCGCGGCCCCGTGCGGAGGATAGGGCGTTCCCGATACACTTCCCCTTCCCATGACCGAGCTCGACCGGCGTCTCAAGAACGTGCAGCAGGCGGACCTCTCCGAGAGCCGCGTGAACGACGACTTCGTCCTCTGGCTCAAGACGTGGGGCCAGAACATCCTGCTGGTGGTGCTGACGGTCGCGGCGCTCGCCATGGCCTGGCATTGGTGGGGCCAGCGCAAGGAGCGCGAGCGCGACGCCGCCTGGGGCGAACTCGGCGGGGCGACGCTCCCGGCCGCGCTCAAGGAGATCGCCGCGCGCCACCAGGGCACCGACGCGATCGCCCTCATGGCGCAGATGGAGGCCGCCGGCACGTACATGACGTCGATCCTGGCCGACCGCCGGTTCGACCGCGAGGCCGGTGCCGCCGACGCCGCGCTCACGCCCGAGCTCCGGGCGGAGTGGTTGAAGGAGGCTGACACGCTGTACGCCGCCGTCGCCGCACGGACCGCCGCCGACACCTCGATGGGCGGGATGGGCTTCCACTTCGCCGCGCTCTTCGGGCGCGCCGCCGTCGCCGAGGACATGGGCGACCTCAAGTCCGCCGAAGGCCACCTCCGCGAGATCGAGTCGCGTGCGAAGGGCACCGTGCTCGCCAACGCGGGCGAGGTCGCGTCCGCGCGCCTCGCGTCGCTCCAGTCGCTCGCCGCGGCGGTTCAGTTCGCGCCCAAGCCCGCGCCCCCCGCGCCCGTCCCGATGCCGACGCCCGGCGCCGCGAACGACGCGGGCGGCCTGTCACTGACCCCGGTCTCGGGCGATGACCTCGTCAAGGCGCTCCAGGGCGCGAAGCCGGTGACCCCTGCGCCGGCGCCTGCCCCCGCCCCGGCGCCCGCGCCCGCGAACCCGTGACGGGGCTCCCGGACCCCGCGCCCCGGGACCCGGGCGCCCCGGATCCCGAGGCTGCCGTCGGAAGCAGCCCGGACGAGCTGTTCGAGCTGTACGAACGCCAGCGCGACGCCGACGACGAGACGCCGGTCACGGCCGTCTTCGAGGCCACGCGCTCGGCCGACATGCGGCTCGACCGGTTCCTCGCGCACCGCGTCCCGTTCCTGAGCCGGACGCAGCTGCAGCGGCTCATCGAGGAGTCCGCGGTCACCGTCAACGGCCGCGTCCCGAAGGCGAGCACGCGCCTGCGCCGCGGCGACCGGATCGTCGCCACCCTGCCGCCCCCGCCTTCGAACGCGATCGCGGCCGAGCGCATCCCCATCGAGGTGCTCTACGAGGACGAGCACCTCATCGTCGTGAACAAGCAGCCGGACCTCATCGTCCACCCGGCGCGCAGCCACAAGTCGGGCACGCTCATCAACGCGCTCGCGTGGCACTTCCTTCACAACACCGGCGGGACGCTCAGCACGGTCGGCGAGGACATCGCCCGTCCGGGCGTGGTGCACCGGCTCGACAAGCACACGTCGGGCGTCATGGTGTGCGCCAAGAGCGACGTCGCGCACTGGCGCATCGCGCGGCAGTTCGAGGTGCGCAAGACCGAGAAGCGCTACCTGTGCCTGGTGCACGGCGAGGTCGAGCCCGAGGCCGACGTCATCGACCTCCCGCTCGGCAAGCACCCGACCGTGAAGGAGAAGTACGCCGTCCGCCACGACGAGCTCGGCAAGCCGAGCCAGACCGTGTACCGCGTGCGCGAGGTCTACGAGGGCCACTCGCTGGTCGAGGTCGAGCTGCGTACCGGACGCACGCACCAGATCCGCGTGCACATGAGCCACGTCGGCTACCCGCTCGTCGGGGACGACCTCTACGCGGGCCGCCACGTGACGGTCGGCGACTTCGACCCGTCGCAGCCCGACGCGGCATCGCCGCTCCTGAGGCGCCAGGCGCTGCACGCCGCGCGGCTCGGGTTCGAGCACCCGGTGTCGGGGCAGCGCCTCGCCTTCGAGGCCCCCATGTGGCCGGACCTCGCGCGCGCGGTGGCGCTCCTGCGAGCGACGCGCCTCAAGCGCGTGCTCGCCGCGCCAGGCGCGGTGCTCTCGCTCGGGCCGGGCGCGCCGCCCGTCACCGCAACTTGAGGCTCACGAGCGCCAGGATCGCCAGCGTCACCGCGACGAGGTAGAAGCGCCCCACCACCTGCGTCTCCTTCCACCCCGCCATCTGGAAGTGGTGGTGGATCGGGGCGCACAGGAGGAGCCGCCGGCCCTCGCCCGTGCGCATGCGCGTCCACTTGAACCAGCCCACCTGCCCCATCACGCTGAAGGCCTCGAGGAAGAAGACGCCGCCGATCACCGCGAGCAGGAACTCCTGGCGGATGCACACGGCGATCGTCGCGAGCAGGCCGCCCATGGCCAGGCTCCCCGTGTCGCCCATGAAGACCTGCGCGGGCGCCACGTTGAACCAGAGGAACCCCATGCAGGCGCCGGCCATGGCGCCCGCGATCACCATCAGCTCGCCGCTCCCCGGCACCCACGGCACCATGAGGAAGTACGACGCGCGCTGGCTCGCCGCGATCCACGTGAGGACCATCATCGCGAAGCTCGCCACCAGCAGCGTCCCGCCCGCGAGCCCGTCGAGCCCGTCGGTAAGGTTCACCGCGTTCGAGGTGAACGCGATCACGAGGGTGCCGACCAGCACGAACGCGGCCAGGCCCAGGTGCCAGATGCCGGGAGCGAGGTCGAGCGCCTGGATTGCGCCCTCGGTCGGCGCGGGCAGGTAGGTCCGCTGGAACGGCAGGTTCACCACCAGCGCGTCAGGCACCTGCGCCGCCTGCCAGATGAACCAGCTCGCGATCGCGCCGATCGACAGCTGGAAGAGGAGCTTCTCCCACGCCTTGAGCCCGTCGCGCGAGCGCTTGCCGCCGTTGCGCTTGGCACGGGTGGCCTCGGTGAGCTTCATCCAGTCGTCCCACGCGCCGACCGCCGCGAGCCACGCGAGCACCGTCATGCACACGTGCACGTAGCGGCTGTGGACGACGTCGGCGAGCAATGCGGTCGTCACGAGCACCGATCCGCAGAGCAGGATCCCGCCCATCGACGGCGTGCCGCGCTTCGAGGCCATGAGCGCGTTCAGGTCCTTGCCGTAGAACTCCGGGTCGTCAGCCACCTTCACCGCGCGCAGGAACCGGATGAGCGCGGGCATCAGCGCCAGCACCAGCGCGAACGACACGAGCACCGCGAGGAATGCACGGAACTCGAGCTGGAACATCACTTGCACCAGGGGGTACAGGCCCACCGAGTCGAGCCAGGACTGCCAACGTTCGACGAGTTCGTAGAGCATCGTTCACCGTGCGGAGGCGGGTTCGCGCGGGCGGAGCGCATCGACGAGGCGCTCCATCCGGCTGCCCCGGCTTCCCTTGAGGAGGACATGGTCGCCCGGGCGCAGGCGCGCGGCGATCACCGCGACCCCGGCATCGTCGAGCGCTGGCACATGCAGCACCTCGGTGCCGGGGCCGGCCGCCGCGCGCGCGGCCGACGCGCCGTGCGCGCTTGACTCGCCCACGAACACGGCGAGCGCGGGCGCCTGCGCCGCGGCCGCGCGGCCGACCGAAGCGTGGAGCTCCTCGGATCGCTCGCCGAGCTCCAGCATGTCGCCGAGCACGGTCACGCGGCGGGGCGAGGCGGCCGCGAGCTCGGCGAACGCGCGCAGCGACGCGAGCACCGCGTCCGGGTTCGCGTTGTAGGCGTCGTTGAACACGGTGACGTCGCCGACGGGCTGCCGCGTCATGCGCATGTCGGCGGGCTCCGTGGCGGCGAGCGCGCCCGCGACGGCCTCGGCCGGGATCCCGAGCATGCGTGCGCAGGCCGCCGCGGCGAGCGCGTTCATCGCGTTGTAGTCCCCGGGCAGGCCCAGGTCCGCGGACCACTCGGTGCCGTCCGGCTCGCGCACGCGCATCGACTGGCCGCCGCCGCGCGCCGAGCGCCCGAGCAGCCGCCACTGGCACGTCTCTCCCGTGCCGAAGGTCACGACGCGCACGCCGGGCTTGGCGCGCCGCTCGACCGCCGCGACGAGCGCCGGCTGGTCGCCGTTCACGATCGCGATCCCGGTCGTCCCGAGCCCATCGACGATCGACGACTTCTCCTCGACGATCGCCTCGGCGCTGCCCATCCCGCCGAGGTGCGCGAGCCCGGCCATGGTCACGACCGTGACATGCGGCGCCGCCATCGCGGACAGCGGCGCGATCTCGCCGGGGCGGTTCATGCCGATCTCCGCCACGAGGTACCCGTGCGACGCCGAGGCGCCGAGGATCGTGAGAGGGACGCCGATGTCGTTGTTGAAGCTCTTGGGGCTCGCGGTGCCGGTCATCCGCGTCGCGAGCGCCGCGTGCACCAGCCGGCGCGTCGTGGTCTTGCCGCTCGAGCCGGTGATCGCCACCACCTTCGCGCGCATCCGGCCGCGCCACCAGCGGGCGAGGTCGCCGAGCGCCACGCGCGTGTCGGCCACCTCGATCAGCGGAAGTCCCGCCGGCCGTTCGCATCCGCGCGCCTTGCGGTCGACCAGCGCCGCGGCCGCACCCGCGGCCTGTGCGGCGCCGAGGAACGCGTGCGCGTCGTGATGCTCGCCGCGCAGCGCCACGAACAGCCGGCCGCGGAGGTCCTCGCGCGTGTCGGTCCCGACCCCGGCCATCACGAACGGCGCCGGCGCGAATCCCGGGCGCGGCGCGGGAGACGGCGGCGCGACCACCCACTGCCCCGCCACCGCCATGCGCAACTCGTCGGCCGTCACGTGCATGCGAATCCCTTCGTCGGCAGGGCGCCCGTCGCCGCGGCGCTCCCGCGCACGCAGCCGACGGCGACCGTGCCTATGGATCGGCCAACCACGCCGAACATGCTGAAGATCGCGGCCGAAACATGCTTGCGCCAGGCGCCACGCAATCGGACCGTTCACGCAAAGACGCGCCGCGGAGGCCGTCGCGCCCGGTCGTGCCCGGCACGCTGCCTCCGCACCACCTTGAGGGAGTCCGCCATGGAGCAGTTTCATCGCGCCGCGCAACGGGTCTTGGCCGCCGTGTGCGCCCTGTGCATCGGGATCCTGCTGGCCCGTTCGGTCGGCTTCTGAGGTCACCCCGGTTATTGGTCTCCTTAACAATCACTCAACTTCCGGAAACCATGTGCCCGATGTTCGGAAGCAGTGGGGCGACGCGGCTCGCCCAGGTGACTGTCCCCGAAACGAGGAGAATCGCATGAAGGGCTTCGAAATGGTCAAGGGCTGGGCGCGTGAACTGGTCGACATCATGCTCCTGTTCATCGCCATCGGCGTGCTGGTGCAGATCATCTTCGGCACCGACACGACGTCGTACTTCGGCAAGATCACGGGCAACCTGATGACGTTCGTCAACCAGCTCGGCAACGGCGGGTTCGTGGGCCTCATCGCCCTGCTGATCATCATCAGCATCTTCTCGAAGCGCACGTCGACCACCTGACGCGCGAACGCATCCTGATCGAACCGAAGCCCCCGGCGCCACGCGCCGGGGGCTTCTTCGTTCGCGGGTCCACGCGATCAGGCGCCCGCGGCCACGGGCGCCGCGCGAGCGTCGAGCGCGCCACGCGCCACCCGGCGGTCGTCGAAGGGGCGCTTCTCGGTCCCGATGATCTGGTAATCCTCGTGCCCCTTGCCCGCGATCAGCACGATGTCCCCGGGCCGGGCCTCGCCGACCGCGCGCTCGATGGCACGCGCTCGGTCGGCCTCCTGCACCACCTCGGCGGCGCACGCCTCCGGCTGCCCGGCGACCACTTCCGCGATGATCGCGGCGGGGTCCTCGGTGCGCGGGTTGTCGCTCGTCACCACCACGCGGTCGGAGCGCTCGCACGCCACGCGCATCATCCGCGGCCGCTTCGTGCGGTCGCGGTCGCCGCCACAGCCGAACACCGTCACGAGCCGGCCGCCCTCGCCCACCAGGGGCCGCAGCGCGGTCAGCACGTTGAGAAGCGCATCGTCGGTATGGGCGTAGTCGACCAGCACGGCGAACGGGTCCGCCGGCCCGGTCACGGGCTCGAGCCGGCCGGGCGGCGCCTTGCATGCCCCGAGCACGCGCTCGAGCACGGAAGCCGGGACGCCCAGCGCCCATGCCGCGGCCGCGGCCTGCAGCGCGTTCATCGCGTTGTGACGCCCCACCACGGGCAGGCGCACTCGGATCCCGCCCCATGGGCCCGCAAAGGTGGTGTCCTGCCACCCGAGGCGCGACTCGTGGATGGTCACGACGCACTCATCCGCGCCGGGCGCGGCGACCGTCCCGCCGGCAGGGCGTGAACCGCCCTCCGCCACCCGGCACCGCAGCACGCGCGCCGGGCACGCCTCGATCATCCGGGCATGCCACGGGTCATCGGCGTTCACGACGGCGGTCCCTGCCGCGTCCAGCATCCCGAAGAGCCGCGCCTTCGCGGCCGCGTAGCGCTCCATCGTGCCGTGGTAGTCGAGGTGGTCGCCGGTGAGGTTCGTGAAGATCCCCACCCGGAACCGAAGCGCGTCGGCACGCCCCTGGTCGAGCGCATGGCTCGAGACCTCGATGGCGCAGGACCGGCACCCGTTGCGCACCATCCGGCCGAGCGCCGCGGAGACGTCGGCCCCGCTCGGCGTCGTGAGGCTCGCGGGCTCGGCGCGCATGCCGTCGTCGACCACCACCGTGCCGATCACGCCGCACCGACGCGCATGGGCGTCCATGAACTGCTGAACCAGGAACGTGATGGTCGTCTTGCCGTTCGTGCCGGTGACGCCGACCACGTCGAGCCAGTGGCTGGGCGAACCCTCGAACCGTTCGGCGAGCAGGCACGTGAACCGCCCGAGCTCGGTCCCGGCGGGAACCGCGACGCGCACCACGCGCTCGGCGCCCGCGATCCCCGCGCACGGGTCCGGTCCCGTGTGCAGGACGACCGTCGCGCCCCTCGCCACGGCGTCCGCGACGAACGCGCGGCCGTCGGCATTCGTGCCGGGCCGCGCCACGAACATGGCGCCGGGGATCACCTTCCGGGAGTCGTCCGTGACGAGGATGACCTCGGGCGGACGCAGGCGCAGTTCCGCAGGCACCGGCATGAACGTCGAGAGGAGCGTGTCGAGCTTCATGGAATGCCTATCGTCAACCGAGCGCCACGCGCCCCGTGGAATCCCCGAACCGTTCGAGCCGCGCGCCCATCCGCTCGGCAAGCGACAGGTGGAGGTTGCAGAGCGGCGTCCCG
>CAMDUT010000061.1 GCA_945877905.1 Phycisphaera mikurensis NBRC 102666
CGCCGGCTCCCGATCCGCATGAAGCTCGAGAAGCGCATCCCCGTCGGCGGCGGCCTCGGCGGAGGGTCAAGCGACGCCGCCGCGATGCTGCGCGCGCTCGACGACCTCTTCGGGCTCGGCCTCGGGAACGACCGCCTCGCCGACATCGCCTCCGACCTCGGCAGCGACGTCCCCTTCCTCGTGCACGGCGGCAGCGCCGTGGTCGAGGGACTCGGCGAGCGCATCCAGGTCCTCCCCGCGCTGCCCGACGTGCACGCGGTCCTCGTGTTCCCCGAGGCCCCCTGCCCCACGGGCGCCGTGTACGGCAAGTTCGACGTCATGCGCCCGGACGCCGCGGTGCAGTCCGCGCGGGTCCACGCGCTCGCCGCGCAGCGCACGCTCGCCGACGACGCGCCCTTCAACGACCTCGCCGCGCCGGCCCTCGCGGTCGAGCCGATCCTCGAGGACGACGTGGCCGACGTGCGCGCCGCCACCGGGCGCACGGTGCACGTGAGCGGCAGCGGCAGCACGCTCTACGTCCTCTGCAACGGCCGCCTCGAAGCGGACCTCCTCGCGGAGCAGGTGCGTTCGCGCAGCGGCCTGCCCGCGGTCGCCGCGTCGGTTCGCGGACCCTGAGCGCCGCGCGTGCCCGCCGCGTGCCGCCGCGCGCCGGGGCTACCATCTCCGACCCATCGCGGCCGCCCCCGGCCGTGCCCCCCGGCCGCAAGGAACCCCCGTGCCCACCGAGACCCCCACGCGCCACGCGCCCGCGTCGAACTTCGTCCCCGCCTCGCTCGACGCGGCGAAGTGGGACGTCCTCGAGCCGTACTACCGGCAGCTCCTCGGCCGCACGATCCACGACGCCGGCTCGCTCGAGCGCCTGCTGCTCGACCGCAGCGAGCTCGACGCCGCCGCCGAGGAGGCGTCCGCCAACCTCTACATCGAGATGACGCGCCACACCGACGACGAGCTCGCGCGCAAGCGCTTCCTCGAGTTCGTCGAGCAGGTCGAGCCGCAGCTCAAGAAGGCGGGCTTCGAGCTCGACCGCAAGATCGTCGAGTGCCCCTTCGTGCAGCAGCTCGACCAGGGCCGCTACGGCGTCCTGCTGCGCGGGCTGCGCCGGTCGGTCGAGCTGTTCCGCGACGCGAACATCCCGCTCGAGACCGACGTCACCAAGCTCGACCAGCAGTACAGCGAGATCAGCGGCGCCATGACCGTCCAGTTCGACGGCGAGGAGCGCACGCTGCCGCAGATGGCGAAGTACCTCGAGGAGACCGACCGCGCGCGGCGCCAGGCGAGCTGGGAGGCCGTCTCGGCCCGCCGCCTGCAGGACGCGGCCCGGATCGACGACATCTTCGACCGCATGCTCGCGCTGCGCCACTCGATCGCGCTCAACGCGGGCTTCGAGAACTTCCGCGACTTCCAGCACGCGCGCATGCAGCGCTTCGACTACACGCCCGCCGACTGCGAGCGCTTCCACCGCGCGGCCGAGCAGGTCTGCGTGCCCGTGATGCGCCGCCTGAACGCCGAGCGCGCGAGGTCCATGGGCCTCGGGCGCCTGCGCCCGTGGGACCTGAAGGTCGACCTGAAGGGCCGCGCACCGCTCAAGCCGTTCGACGGGGCCGACCAGCTCGTCGAGCGCACCAGCGCCGCGTTCCACGACATGGACGCCGGACTCGGGAACATGTTCGACAGCATGCGCCAGGGCGACTGCCTCGACCTCGAGAGCCGCAAGGGCAAGGCGCCGGGCGGGTACCAGTACCAGCGCCAGCGGAGCCGCACGCCGTTCATCTTCATGAACGCGGCCGGCCTGCACCGCGACGTGATCACCATGGTGCACGAGGCCGGGCACGCGTTCCACAGCCTGCTGTGCGCGCACGACCCGCTGGTCGCCTACCGCGGCAGCCCCATGGAGTTCGCCGAGGTGGCGAGCATGAGCATGGAGCTCCTGACCTACCCGCAGCTCGGGCGCTTCTACTCCGAGGCCGACGCCGAACGCGCGCGCCGCGACCATCTCGAGTCGATCTGCACGATGCTGCCGTGGATCGCGACGATCGACGCGTTCCAGCAGTGGATGTACACGAACCCGGCCCACACGCGCGAGGAGCGCGCGCAGTGCTGGACGCAGCTCAACGCGCGGTTCGGCGCCGACGTGGACTGGAGCGACCACGAGGACTCGCTGCGCTCGATGTGGCACCGCCAGCTCCACGTCTTCGGGCTTCCCTTCTACTACATCGAGTACGGCATCGCGCAGCTCGGCGCCCTCCAGATGTGGGTGCAGGCCCGCAAGGACCCCGCGAAGGCGCTGGCCAACTACAAGCGGGGGCTCTCGCTCGGCGCGAGCAAGCCGCTGCCCGAGCTCTTCGCCGCGGCCGGCCTCGAGTTCGGCTTCGGTCCCGAGACCATGGGCCGCCTGATGGACGAGGTCGCCGACGACCTCGCCCGGCTGCCCGCGTGACCGCCCCGAAACCCGCCCCGCACCCCGGCATCCCGCCCCCGCACGCCCGCCCCCGACCCACCCCACGAATCCCATGAAAGACGTCCTCGTCCTCGGTGCCGGCAAGATCGGCCGCATGGTCGCAAGCCTCCTTCAGTGCAGCGGCGACTATCGCGTCACCGTGATGGACTCACACGAAGGCTCGCTGCGCGAGACCATGGCGCTGGCGCCCGGCTCGAAGTCGACGGGAGGCCGCTTCGACGACCAGGGCGCCATCGACCGCGCCCTCGACGGCCAGTGGGCCGTCGTCAGCTGCGCGCCGTTCTTCTGCAACCCGATGATCGCCGAGCGCGCGAAGGCGAAGGGGGTCCACTACCTCGACCTCACCGAGGACGTCGCGGTCACCAGGAAGGTGCTCGAGCTCGCGAAGGGCGCGAAGACCGCCTTCATCCCCCAATGCGGCCTCGCGCCCGGGTTCATCACCATCGCGGCGAACCACGTCATCCGCGGCATGTCCGCGCTGCACGAGGTGAAGATGCGCGTGGGCGCGCTGCCGGAGTTCCCGTCGAACGCGCTCAAGTACAACCTCACGTGGTCGACCGACGGCCTCATCAACGAATACATCCAGCCGTGCGAGGCGGTCATCGACGGCAAGGTGACCGAGGTTCCCGCGCTCGAGGGCCTCGAGCACATGACGATCGACGGCATCGAGTTCGAGGCCTTCAACACGTCCGGCGGGCTCGGGACCTTCGCGGCCACGCTCGAGGGCAAGGTGAAGCACCTCTCGTACAAGACGATGCGCTACCCGGGCCACAACGCGATCCTGAAGCTCCTCCTCTGGGACCTCGGCTTCCGCGAGCACCGCGACGAGCTGAAGGCCGCGTTCGAGCGCGCGCTCCCCACGACGCGCCAGGACATCGTCGCGATCTTCGTGAGCGCGGCCGGCACGGTCGACGGGCGCTACACCGAGCGGACCTACGCGAAGATCGTGCGCCACAAGGAGATCGGCGGCCACCACTGGACGGCCATCCAGATCACGACCGCGTGCGGCGTGACCGCGGTGCTCGACCTCCTGCGCGAAGGAACGCTCGCGCAGCACGGGTTCGTGCGCAACGAAGACGTCCGCTTCGAGGACTTCATCGCGAACCGCTTCGGCCGGCACTACGCCTGACCCGGGCATCCGGGCCCGGACCGCCCTGGGGCGGGCCCATGGGACCCTGCGGCCCCGGCCCCTGCGCACGCGGCATCGCGTGCGCCGCCTCGGCGCGTCGCATCTCGTCGCGCGCGCCTCCCGCGCCGATCGCGATGCCGATCACGAGGATCAGCACGCCGAGCGCGACGAGAAGCCACGTGCGCAGCCGGCCCACCGTGCGCTCGACCCTCGCGAGCCGCTCGGCGCACGGGCATGAGGCGCACGCCGACGGCATGCAGCACGGGGCGGGAGCGGACACGGACGAAGGCGTTGCGACGGGGTCTGCCATGGGGTTCCTCTGCCGCAGTTTGCCACATCGCGCGCACCGGGGACAATGCCCCCGATGCCGGACGAACACCCGATCGACGCGCACGCACGCGAAACGCCCGCCACGGCGCCTCAGGCGTTCGATTTCCGGAAGCATGGCCACGCCATGGTCGACTGGATCGCGGACTACCTCGAGGGCATCGAGCGGTTCCCGGTGCAGCCGGCGGTCGAGCCCGGGTGGGTGCGCGCGCAGCTGCCACGCTCGCCACCCGACGCCGGCGAGCCGTGGGAGCGCATCGCGGCGGACGTCGACCGCGTCATCGTGCCCGCCATCACGCACTGGCAGCATCCGGGGTTCTTCGGGTACTTCCCGGCCAACGCGTCGGGCCCGAGCATCCTCGGCGAACTTCTCTCGGCGGGCCTCGGCGTGCAGGGCATGCTGTGGAGCACGTCGCCCGCGTGCACCGAGCTCGAGACGCACGTGATGGACTGGATGTGCGGCATGCTCGGCCTTCCCGCGCACTTCATGAGCACGGGCCCGGGCGGCGGCGTCATCCAGGACACCGCCAGCAGCGCCACGCTCTGCGCCGTGGTCGCCGCACGCGAGCGCGCCACGGGCTTCGCGGGCTCCGGGGGCGGGCTGCAGGCGGCCGACGGCACGGGCACGCTGGTCGCCTACGCCAGCGCCGACGCGCACAGCAGCATCGAGAAGGACCTGCGCATCGCGGGGATCGGCGCCGCGAACCTGCGACTCGTCCCGGTGCGCGCCGACCGGTCGATGGATCCCGGCGCGTTCGCGTCGATGGTGCGCGACGACGTGCGCGCCGGACGCCGCCCCTTCCTCTGCGTGGCGGCGGTGGGCACGACGTCGACGCACGCGGTGGACCCGGTGCGTGCGCTCGCCGAGACCTGCGCCGCGCACGGCATCTGGCTGCACGTCGACGCGGCGCACCTCGGGATCGCCGCGCTGTGCCAGGAATTCCGCGCGATCCACGACGGGGTCGATCTCGCCGACAGCTACTGCACCAACCCGCACAAGTGGATGCTCGTGAACTTCGACTGCGACGCGTTCTGGGTGCGCGACCGAGCCACGCTCGTTCGCGCGCTCAGCGTGCTTCCCGAGTACCTGCGCAACGCCGCCACCGAGGGCGGCAAGGTCATCGACTACCGCGACTGGCAGGTGCCGCTCGGCCGCCGCTTCCGCGCGCTGAAGCTCTGGTTCACCATCCGTCACTTCGGGAAGCGCGGCCTGCAGGACCTGGTGCGGCGCCACGTGGCGCTCGCGGACGACCTGCGCGCGCGGGTCGCGGCCGAGCCCTCGCTCGAGTCCGTCTGCCCCACCCCGTGGTCCCTCGTGTGCCTGCGCCACCGCGACGGCGACGCCGCGACGCAGGCGATCATCGACCGCGTGAACGCGTCGGGCACCGCGTTCGTGAGCCACACGAAGGTCGACGGCCGGCTGGTGCTGCGCGTGTCGATCGGCGCGCCGGCGGTCGCCGCGCGCCACGTCGACGCGCTGTGGGAGCTCATCCGCGGCGCACGGTGACCAGGACGACCTCGGGCGCGCAGTGCACGCGCAGCGGGAACCACGCACCCGCGCCGACGCTCACGAACAGCGTGCACCCGGCACGCGCGTAGGTGCCTGCGGTCAGCCGGTGCGCGAACGAGATGTTCGCCTTCGGCCGCCCGGGGAACGCCACCTGCCCGCCGTGCGTGTGCCCGCTGAGGGTGACCGCGACGCCGCGCCGCGCCGCCGAATGGAAGGCCTTCGGGTTGTGCGCAAGGAGGAGGTCCGGGGCCTCCGGCAGCGCGTCGACCGCACGGTCGAGGAGGCGCATCGTGCGCTGCCAGTCGATGCCCCCGACGCGCAGCGCGTCGCGCCCGCCGCCGACGGCGCGCACCTCGCCGTGGAGCGTCTCGATGCCGCACGCCGACGCCATGGCCGCCAGCGACCGCGGGTCGTCGAGGTGGTCGTGGTTCCCGAGCACCAGCCAGCGTCCCAGCGGCGCCTCGATCGCGCCCATCGCCGCAAGCACCGGATCCGCCCCCTCGAGCTCGAGGTCCACGACGTCGCCCGTGCACGCGACCATGTCCGGGCGCAGGAGCGACAGCCGCGCGATGGCATCCACGGCGCGCCCCGGCTCCATCAGGTGCCCCAGGTGGAAGTCCGTGAGGTGCGCGATGCGCACGCCGTCCCAGCGCGCGGGCCACCGCGGAGAGCGCAGCTCGACCGAGCGCACCTCGATCGCCTGACGGCGGTGCCTGCGGCCGAGCACCCCGAACGAGAGCCGGTCGGCCGCGCGCGTGAGCACCGCGTGCCGGATCTTCGCTCGCAGGAACCCGTTGCCTCGGGCCTTGGGCATCGTCAGAAACGCACGCTCACGGCGCCGAACAGGCCGCGGATGCCCGCGTCCACCTGCGAAGGCCCGTCCCGGAGGTCGAAGTCGAACAGGCGGTAGCCGAATTCCACGCCGACGTGCTCGTCGAGCATCGCGGCGAACCCGACGCGGATCATCCAGACCGAGTCGGCGTCGGGCCACCCGAACCCGAAGCCCGCGTTGACGGAGAGGCGCAGGTCCTGGACGAGCGGCACGCGCCCGTCCATGCCCATGCGGATGTCCGCGCCCGCGCCGCCGTAGACGCCGCCCACCGTGCGCTCGAACGTCGACGTGCCGCCCGCGGTGCGGTTGGTCACCGACTGCTCGTAGCCGAGGACGAACCCGCCGCCGAGGGCGTACACCTGGATGTCGGCGAGCGGCCGCCCGTTCTTCCCGAGCATGGACGCGGCCTGCGTCCGGTTGTCGCCCGCGTCGCTCCATGGCCACGGTTCGTCCCCGAACGGTCGCCACAGCACGTAGCCGACCTCGGCGCCCGCCATCCACGCGCTGTAGGAGCCCGAGATCGAGTCGCCCACCGCGATGGCGGTGGTCCCGAACGTGCCCGCCGACGTGGCGGATTGCGAGCCAGACTCCTCGACCGCGAAGCCCAGCCCGCCGAAACGCCACCGACCGGCCGTGACCGCGAACTCGCCCGCCACGCCGGGTGCGCTCCCCTGCACCGCCAGGTCCTCGTCGAGGTTGAACGACGCGCCGCCCGCGCCCACGCGCGCCGTGCCGGTGAGCCGGGGCACCCAGACGCCCACGTCGAACGTGGCCGAGAGCGGCTCGCCCACGCCCAGGATCCGGGCCGCATCGAGCGGCGTGCCGCCGGCGTCGGCGGGGGCCTGCGCGACCTCGGCGCATGGGACAATGGGAACCGGCATGGAAGGAGCGTACCCATCCCCCGAAGGCACGGGCCCCGCACCGCGCCCCGTTCGCGTGCGTCCGCCGGGCGCGGTCGACCTCGGCCGTGGCGCGTGGATCCGGCCGCAGGACATGCAGTGGTCGTTCACCACCGCGCGCGGTCCGGGAGGCCAGCACGTCAACAAGGCGAGCACCGCGGCCGTGCTGCGCGTGCGCATCGCCGACATCGGCGGGCTCGACGACGCCGCGGCCGAACGGTTGCGCGCCAACGCGGCGAGCGCGCTCGTCGGGGACGACGAACTGCTGTTCCGGTGCGACCTTCACCGCAGCCAGCTCCAGAACCGCGACACGTGCGAGGGCCGGCTGCGAACCATGACGTCGCAGGCCGCCGTGCGCCCCAAGGTGCGCAAGAAGACGAAGCCCACGTGGGGCAGCGTGCAGCGCCGGCTCGAGGGCAAGCGCCGCGACGCCGACCGCAAGCAGTCGCGCCGCTGGAAGGACGAAGGCTGAGCCAAAAGCGCGCCGCCCGCGCCATGGGGCGCGGGCGGCGGAAGAGTCACTCGAATCCTGACGCGGACGTCAGTTCGGGCACGGGCCCCAGGCGCCGAGCAGCACGCCCAGGTCCTGGCCGTTGACCGAGCCGTCGTCGTTCAGGTCGGGCGGGCACGGGGTGCCGGGGCACGCGCCCCAGGCGCCGAGCAGCACGCCCAGGTCCTGGCCGTTCACGGCGCCGTCGCCGTTCAGGTCGGGGCGGCACGCCTCGACGCAGCCAATGTCACCCGACAGGTCGACCCACCACTGGGTGTCGAACGCGCCGATCACGGAGAGCGGGGTGAGCTCGGTGATCGCGCAGTCGTCGGACGCGAGGTACGTCTCGGCCAGGCCGGTGGCGACGTAGTCGTCGCCGGCGTAGACCACGACGTTCCCGTCGCCGGCTTCGTCGGCGAAGGCCACCAGCGCAACCAGGGTGGCGCCGCCCGTGAGCTCGATGCACTGCTGCGGGCCAGTGACCGTCACGATCTGAGCGGCCGCCGCCGGGTACAGGCCGACGTCCCACTCCGCCACGGGAACCAGTTCCGCGAGCACCGGGTCGCCGCCGGTCGGGTCAACGTAGATCCCGAAGCCGATCGCCTGGTAGTCGGCCTGGCAGGTCATGCCGAAGTTGACGCACTCGAAGCTGTAGGCAGCGCCGAGCTGGTCCGACGTGAACACGCGGGCCACCAGGTTCACGGAGTTCGTGCAGCGCACGCCGCCGTTGGCCGGAGCCGCGGTGCCGTTGCTGTTCACCGGAGCCGAACCCGGGGTCGTGCAGACCTGGGGCGGGATCGGGTCGATGATGTCGACCGTGATCGACCCGGGGCTGCCGGCGAACACGTCATCGACGAACGAACCGACGCGGATGAGGTACGACGCCGCGGCCTCGGGGTTGCCGAGCACCACGTCGAGCGTGCTCTCGAGCGCAGCGGCCGAGAGGCAGCCCACGAGGTCGTTCTCGAGGTCGTTCGGGTCGAACGCCGCGAAGTCGCCGACGTTGTAGACGCTCACGACGGGACGGATGTTCGCGTCGTCGTACACCACGTTGATCGCGAGGTCCGTTCCGAGCGGAACCTTCGCCGGCATGGTCACGAGGTACCACGTGTCCTTGAACGCGGCGCACGCGACCGGCTCGACCGGTCCGTCGGTGGTGGCCAGCGTCGAGTCGAACGGCACGGCCGTGCCGTACTCCGACTCGCTGATCACGCGCGGAGCGATGGCGCAGTTGTTCGCCGGGGTCGACGGGTCGCTGCACGCGTACGGAGCGGGCTCCACGAGCTGGAGCGCGATCTGGCCGGCGCATGCGGTGGCGGCGGTGATGCCGACGCGCATGAGGTAGTAGTTGCCGGGCGTGAAGTAATCCGTGAAGTTGGCCGTGGGAACGGCCGGGGTCGCCTGGAAGCACTCGTAGGCCGACGACGGGAGCGAATTCTCGTCATACGTCGCGGGGTCCGCACCGACCTCGTAGAGGGTCAGCCACACGTTGCCCTGGGCGCAGGCGCCAAAGGTGACCGTGGCGTTGACGTCCGACCAGATCGAGGCCGACGCGGGCACCTGGAACAGGTACCACACGTCCTTCAGGATCGGGGCCGTGAAGGTCGCGCCGCACACGCCGGCCGCCGGCGGGCCGTCGTTGGTCGCGGCGGTCGGGATGTTGAGCGTGAGGTTGGTGCCCGCAGCGAGCTGCGCCGCCGACACGAGGGTGGGGCTCGAGGCACAGTTCGCGGTGACGGCCGGGCTGGCCGGGTTGCACGCGTAGGTCCACGAGCTGGTCACGCCGACGAGCGTGATGGTGCCGGTGAACGTGCCGGAGGTGCCGGCCGCGCCGTAGCCGTTGCCGACCCACACGTTGTTGTCGCCGGTGGCGGTGGGGTTGCCGGTGAAGGCGATGGGCGTGGTCAGGGTGACGGTGCCGGTCACGGGCGTGCCGGGGGCGTCGTCGCCGCCGTTCGGCCACGGGTAGCGCTGGCCGCCGCCGGTGCCGACGAGGTTGCCGAAGCCGCCGACCTGCAGGGCGCCGCCGAGTGTGAGCGAACCGACGTCGAGGTAGACGCACAGGTCGTCCGCGTAGGTCGCGGCGACGGACGCGTTCAGCACCGCGTTCACCGAGACCGCCGTCAGGGAGCCCGTGAGGCCGATCTGGACGATGTCACCGTAGTACTGGGTGAAGTTGTAGCCGGGCCACGTCTGGTTCGTGAACGAGATCGTGACGTCGGCCGTCGCGGACGCCGCGATGGTCGCGGTCGCCAGCGAGGCGATGAGAGAACGATGAGAAAGCATGAGCGTCTCTTCCTTGTCTTTCAGACTGAGGATGCGCCTCGGGCACTCCGGCCCATCGAACGCACCTCAACTCGACCCGACCGGGGCCACGGCGGCGTGAAGGGGGACGGCTCGCGCCCACTCATGCCGAACGATAAAGAGGCAGCGCTCCCATGAACGCCCCTCCAACACTAACGCAACCTGAAGGCGTGGCCAACCATCGGTCCGACCGAAATTGCATCAAAATCGGTTGCAGAAATCGCGATTGACGTTATCAGACCCTTAGCCAGTGACGCGCACTTCGCCAGAACCCTTCGTGATCTCCCCGATCACCACCGGATTCTCGCCGAGCTTCGCCAGCTTCGCGCAAACCGCCTCGGCGAACGCCGGGCGCACCATGAGCACGTATCCGATCCCCATGTTGAAGACCCGGAACATCTCGTCGCGCTCCACCCCGCCGTGGCGATCCAGGAACGGGAAAATCGGGTTCGGCTGCCACGATGCGGCGTCGATCACGGCGTCCACCTTGGGCCCGAGCGCCCGGCAGACGTTCCCGGGGAGGCCGCCGCCCGTGATGTGCGCCATGCCGCTGACCACCCGCTTCTTGCGGTAGGACCCGAGGAGCTTCACGATCGACCGTGCATAGATCCGCGTGGGCTCGAGCAGCACCTTCCACAGGGGGTCCGGGCCGAGCTCGGGGTACGCACGGTCGAGGTCCAGGCCCGCGTCGCGCACGATCCGCCGCACCAGGGTGAACCCGTTCGAGTGCACGCCGGAAGCCGGCAGGCCGATGATCACGTCGCCCTTCTTGACCCGCGCCGCATCCACCACGCGGTCAAGCTCGACCACGCCGACGCAGAACCCGGCGATGTCGAAGTCCCCGGGCTTGTAGATGTCGGGCATCTCGGCGCACTCGCCGCCGATCAGCGCGCAGCCGGCGATCTCGCACCCCTTCGCGACGCCCTCGATCATCTTCGCGGTGGCCTCGGGCTCGAGCTTGGAAAGCCCCAGGTAATCGAGGAAGAACAGCGGCTCGGCGCCCTGCACGATGAGGTCGTTGACGTTCATCGCGACGCAGTCGATGCCGACCGTGTCGTAGATGCGGCGCTCGGCGGCCAGCAGCACCTTGGTGCCGACGCCGTCGGTGCACCCCACCAGCACCGGGTCCTTGTAGTTGCGCTTGAAGAGCTTCTGGTTGTAGTCCAGCCGGAACATGCCGGCGAACGCGCCGTGCTGCCCCATGACGCGCGGGCCGTGCGTGCGCTTCAGCAATCCCTTGATGCGGTCGACGACCTCGTCGCCGGCGTCGATGTCTACGCCGGCCTCCTTGTAGGTCAGCGGGCGGCGCGTCTTCGGCTCGGTCATGGCTGCTTCGCCCATGGGAGCGAGGATCGTACCGGGCGCGTCACCCACGGTATCAGGAGGATTCCGGGAATGCCCGCCGCCATCGCGGCCACCAGGAACCACGGGTAATCGAGCGCCGCCGCGAGCGCCCCGCCCGCGCCGCGGGCGAGCGCATTGCCGAGCGCCATCAGCGCCGTGAGGAGCGCGTACTGCGTCGCCGTGAATCGGCGGTCGCACGCTCCCATCAGGAACGCGACGAAGCCGCTGGTCACGAGGCCGATCACGAAGTTCTCGATGCCGATGGCGGGCACCAGCGCCCAGACGGGCGGCGGCACCGCGGGCGTCGCATCGACCGAGGCACCGTACGCGAGCACGAGCGCCAGGAACCCGCCGATGCTCACGCAATGCGCCACGCCGAACACCCACAGGCAGGGCACCACGCCCAGGCGCGCGACCATCCACCCGCCGACGCCCGCGCCCGCGATGGTCATGCCGATGCCGAACGCCTGGCGGATCCAGCCGATCGACGCGGGCGAGTAGCCGAGTCCCTTCATGAGGAGCGGCGTGGTGATGGCGTTCGCCAGCTGGTCCGGCAGCTTGAAGACCAGGACGAAGGCGAGGAGCGCCGGGAACGCCCGGCCCCACGTGCGCACGAACCCGGCCACCGGCGAGACGATCGACTCACGCAGCCCGGGCCGCGCGCGCGCGACCGCGGGCTCGGGCGACGCGAGCGTCGCCAGGATGCCGAGCGCCATCGCCGCCGACCCGGCGATCGCCGCGACGCGCCAGCCCACCGTGTCGGCGGTGGCGAGCACGCCCGCCCCCAGCACGACGAACGCGATGCGGTACCCGGTGACGAAGGAGCTTGCGCCGGCGCCGAGCTCGTCCTCGCGGAGCGACTCGGTGCGGAACGCGTCGGCCACCGTGTCCTGGGTAGCCGAGAGGAATGCCACCGCGGCCAGCAGCGCCGTGAACGCGACGGGGCGAACAGGCCCGACGAAGCACATCGCGACGAGTCCCGCGAGCGTTGCGGCCTGCGTGAGAAGCAGCCAACCGCGCCGCAACCCAAGGCGCCCGAGCACGGGCACGTGCAGCGCGTCGACCGCGGGCGCCCACAGGAACTTCAGCGCGTACGGGAACGTCCAGAACCCGAGCGCGCCGATCGCCGCGACGTCCCAGCCGTCCGCGGTGGCCCATGCCGCCGCGACTTCCGTGACCATCACGTTCGGAAGCCCGCCCGCGAAGCCGAGCGCGAGCAGGCCCAGCATCGTGCGGTTGCCGTACAGCCTCAGCAGCCCGGCGCGAGGCCGTGGAGCGGCGCTCATGCCGCGACCGCGGCCGACCCGAGCGCGCTCGCCATCGCCGAACCGAGGTCCGCCGGGCTCTCGGCCACGGTGAGCCCGCACGCGCGCAGGGCCTCCATCTTGGACTGCGCGGTGTCGTCAGCGCCGCCGATGATGGCGCCGGCGTGGCCCATGCGGCGGCCGGGCGGCGCGGTGCGGCCGGCGATGAACGAGACGACCGGCTTGTGGCGCATGTGGGTTTGGATCCACCGGCCGGCCTCGACCTCGTCGGTGCCGCCGATCTCGCCGATCATGATGACCCCGTCGGTGTCCTGGTCGGCCGCGAACATCTCGAGCACGTCGATGAAGTTCACGCCCTTCACGGGGTCGCCGCCGATCCCGACGCAGGTGGACTGCCCGATGCCGCGCTCGGAGGTCTGCCACACCGCCTCGTAGGTGAGGGTGCCCGAGCGGCTCACGATGCCGACCGCCTTGCGCGTCGAGGCGTCGAGGCGGTGCGTGTGGATGTAGCCCGGCATGATGCCGATCTTGCAGCCGCCCTCGTACCGGCCGGGCGTGCCGGTCTTGCGGCCGGGGGTGATGACGCCCGGGCAATTCGGGCCGACGAGCACCGAGTCGGGGTAGCCGGCGAGGCGCGCACGCACCTTCACCATGTCCTGCACCGGGATGCCCTCCGTGATCGCCACGATGGTGCGGACGCCCGCGTCCGCGGCCTCGATGATCGCGTCGGCCGCGAACGGCGGCGGCACGAAGATCATGCTTGCGGTCGCGCCGGTCGACCGGACCGCCTGCGCGACGGTGTCGAAGATCGGAAGCCCGTTCGCGTCCTTCTGGCCGCCCTTGCCGGGCGTCGTCCCGCCCACCATGCGCGTGCCGTAATCGAGGCAGCCCTTCGTGTGGAACGCGCCGGAGGACCCGGTGATGCCCTGGCAGATGACGGTCGTGTGTGCGTCGACGAGGATGGCCATGGCTTCGTGGTGGTCCGGGTGCGGAGCGCGGCGGAGACCGCCGCGAGGGGCAATGAGGATAGCCGAATGGGCTAGGATCGGCCGCACATGCAGCGCTCGGCCGAGCCGGACCTCGCTCACGCCATCGCCGCGTCGATCACGGCGCTCCCGGCGATCGCACGGCTCGGCGCGGGACCGATGCCCGACCGAGCGAGCGCCCGACGCCTGCTGGCGCTCATGCGCGAGTTCGCGTTCCCCGGGTTCCATGCCCCGGCGCACGCGCCCATCCACGCGGACGCCGCGTCGTTCGTCGCGGAGCGCCTTCCCGCGCTCATGGCGGCGCTCGTCGACGCGATCGACCTCTCCGCGCGCGCCGCAGGCGCCGCGATCGACGCCAACGCCGCGGCTTCGGCGCTGCTCGCGCGCATCCCGGCGATCCGCGAGGCGCTCGCGGCCGACGTGCAGGCGGCATTCGACGGCGACCCCGCCGCGCGCAGCATCGTGGAGGTGGTCGCGTGCTACCCGGGCATCGCCGCGCTGGCCGCGCACCGGTTCGCGCACGAGCTCTGGGCGCTCGGCGTGCCCGTGCTGCCGCGGCTCCTCGCCGAGGTCGCGCACTCCGAGACCGGCATCGACATCCACCCGGGCGCGCGCATCGGCGCGGGCACGTTCATCGACCACGGCACCGGCGTCGTCATCGGCGAGACGTGCGAGATCGGGCCGGGGTGCCGCATCTACCAGGGCGTGACGCTGGGTGCGCGCAAGTTCGAGCGCGGCGCCGACGGCGCGCTGGTCAAGGGCACGAAGCGGCACCCGACGCTCGGGGCGGGCGTCACCGTGTACGCGGGCGCCACGATCCTCGGCGGCGACACCGTGATCGGCGCGGGAGCCGTGGTCGCGGGCGGCGTGTTCGTGACGTCGAGTGTGCCGGAAGGCCACCTCGTCGCGGGCCCGAAGACCCAGGTGCGGGTGATGCCGCACGGCGGGGAGCTCCCGTGAGCACGCGGCTGCGCGACCCCATGCGCGGGCTCTCGGCCGGAGCGCTCCTGTGCGCGGCGGCCGCGCTGCTCGCCGCGGTTCCGTCGGCGATGCCCATCGCGTCGGCGCGTGCGCCGGCCCCCGGGGTGGACGCGCGCACGCTGTGGTCGCGCGTCCACTTCATCGGCGCGAGCGCGAG
>CAMDUT010000062.1 GCA_945877905.1 Phycisphaera mikurensis NBRC 102666
CCCGGCTCACGCAGCGGCTCGCCGAACCCCACCGGGCGCATGCCGCAACCGTACTCCGCGGGCGCAAGGCAGTTCCTCGTGCAACCCGGGCAGGTGTGGTCGCACCTCCTCGAGGACGTGGCACCGGGCGACGAGATCGTCTTCGCGCCGGGATTCCACCTCGCGCAGAAGGTCACGGGGCTGCGCGGCACCAAGGAGAAGCCCATCGTCCTGCGGGGGCGCGACGCGTTCCCGGGCGCGGTTGGGTGCGCCGACACCGGCTGGCACCTCGAGCGCTGCGGCAACCTGATCATCGAGAACATGTCGTTCCTCAACCCGGGCGACGCGGGCATCCTCGTCGACGGCGGCGGGCCCGAGGGCCAGGCGCCGGGTGACCTGTGGCGCGCGGACATCGTGATCCGCAACTGCACGTTCACCGGGACGCGCGGGAAGGGCGAGCAGGACGCGGTGCGCGTGCGCGCGTGCGTCGACGTGACGCTCGACGCGCTGCGCGTGGACGGCTGGGACGACAGCGCCGTCGAGCTCGACGATGCGCGGCGCGTCATCGTGCGCGGCCTGATGGCCGCGCCGGCGCGGGGCCTTCGCAACGCGCACGGCGTGCGCGTGCGCGGGCGGTCGGCCGAGGTGCTGGTGACGGGCGCGGCGTTCAACGCCGGCACCGGCACGGCGATCGCCGTGGGGTCGCCCGGGCGCGATGCGTGGCCGGTCGAGCGCACGCGCGTCGAGCGATGCCTGTTCGACGGCGTCGGCACCGCGGTCGCGATGGCGAATGTCCGTGAGCTCGCGTTCGCGCGCTCGACCGTCAACGAGCCGACCGCGGCCGTGTGGTCCGTCGACCCCGACGCGGGGATCGTGGCGGACGTGTCGATCGACCGCCTCCTGGTGAGCTGGTCGCCCGGTGCGCTGCGCGCGTTCTCGCCGCACCCGGACCGCGTGCCGCCGACGGCCTTCACCCTGGGCGACAACCTGTTCCATTCGGCCGAGCTTCCCGACGCATGGACGGTGCTGGGCGCGCCCTTCGGCGTGGTCCAGGGCACCTCGACCGTCGACGAGGCCCCGATGCTCGACCCGGCCACGCTCCGCCCGCGGAACCCGGTGGCCGCCAAGTTCGGCGCGTTCGCGGGGCTTCCCGCGGGTTCGCCGGCCCCGTCGGCACCTCGGCCGAAGCCGTCGGCGGGCACCCCCTGATCCGGTTATCATCTTCGCCCCTCCCCGGCGAGCGCCGGGGACGTCCCGCCCGGAGCGACCCCAGCACGGAGTCCCACACGCGATGCCCACCACCGGCACCATCAAGCAGGTCATCGGCTCGACCTTCGACGCCGAGTTCCCCGAGAACGCGATCCCCGAGATCTACAACGCCGTCACGGTGGACTTCGAGCTCAACGGCCAGAAGCAGACGCTGGTAGGCGAGGTCGCCAAGCACCTCGGCGGCGGCCAGGTCCGATGCGTCGCGCTCGCGTCGACCGACGGCCTGCGCCGCGGCACGGCGTGCGTCGACACCGGCTCGCCCGTGAAGGTCCCCGTCGGCGAGGGTGTCCTCGGACGCGTGTTCAACCTGCTCGGCCAGCCGGTCGACGAGCGCGGCCCGGTGAAGACCACCGACACGGCGCCGATCCACCGCACCGCGCCGACCATCGCCGAACTCAACCCGAAGACCGAGGTGCTCCAGACGGGCATCAAGGTGATCGACCTGCTGTGCCCCTTCGTGCGCGGCGGCAAGATCGGCCTCTTCGGCGGCGCAGGCGTCGGCAAGACCGTCGTCATCCAGGAGATGATCGCGCGCGTCGCCCGCAACTTCGGCGGCTACTCGGTGTTCGCCGGCGTCGGCGAGCGCACCCGCGAGGGCAACGACCTCTGGCTCGAGATGCAGGAGGCCGAGTACACCGACGCCAGCGGCAAGAAGATGCACGTGCTCGACAAGGTGGCCATGGTGTTCGGCCAGATGAACGAGCCGCCGGGCGCCCGCCTGCGCGTCGCGCTCAGCGCGCTGACCATGGCGGAGAACTTCCGCGACAAGAGCGGCAAGGAGACCCTGCTGTTCGTCGACAACGTGTTCCGCTTCACGCAGGCCGGCTCCGAGGTGTCCGCGCTCCTCGGCCGCATGCCGAGCGCCGTCGGCTACCAGCCGACCCTGAGCACCGAGATGGGCGCCCTCCAGGAGCGCATCACCTCGACGAAGGACGGCGCCATCACCAGCGTGCAGGCCATCTACGTGCCGGCCGACGACCTCACCGACCCGGCGCCCGCGACGACCTTCACCCACCTCGACGCGTTCATCGTGCTCGAGCGCAAGATCGCCGAGAAGGGCATCTATCCCGCCGTCGACCCGCTGTCGTCGACCAGCCGCATCCTCGATCCGCAGATCGTCGGCGACCGCCACTACAAGGTGGCCCGCCGCGTGCAGGGCATCCTGCAGCGGTACAAGGACCTCCAGGACATCATCGCCATCCTCGGCGTCGACGAGCTGAGCGAGGAAGACAAGCTGAGCGTGGCGCGCGCGCGCAAGCTCGAGCGCTTCCTCAGCCAGCCGTTCTACGTCGGCGAGGTGTTCACCGGCCTGCCCGGCGTCACCACCAGCCTCGAGGACACGATCGACAGCTTCGAGCGAATCTGCAACGGCGAGGGCGACTCGCTGCCCGAGAGCGCGTTCATGTACGTCGGCACGCTCGACGACGCGCGCAAGAAGGCCGAGAAGATGGCCGCGGCCGTCTGAGCCGGCACGAGACCGTGATTCCCGCGCGGGACGCCCTGACCGGCGTCCCGCGCGTGCTTTCGGGCATGCGGGACCTCCGCGGTAATCTTGCGGGCGTGGATGCCGCCTCGGTGATCCTGACCATGACGGTTGCCCACGGAGCGTGGGGGCAGTCGCCGCCGCCGAAGAGCCCGGCACCGCCGCCTCGCGACGTGCCGGGCGCGCCCACGACCGCACCGCCCGACCAGGCCCCCGCGCAGGCGCCCGACCAGCGCAACCGGGACGGAGCCCCGGGCAGCGTCACGTTGCCGCGCATCCGGCCGACGGCCGTGGACGGGATTCGCACCGGCGCCGCGCCCGTGCCCGCGGAGCCCGTCGCCGAGGACCCCGTGATGCCTGAAGCCGCCGGCGAGCCCGCGGCGGATGCGCCGGCCGACGTGCCCGCGGCGCCGCCGACCGCGCGCCCGATCGCGGCCATCCAGGATGCGACGCAGGCCGGGGCGGCGGCACCGACGACCGTGGCCATGCCGGCACCCGCGGCCGCCCCCGCCCCGGCGATGACGATCGCGCCCGACTGGCCCACCCTCGCGATGCTCACGATGCTCGTGCCCGCGGGCGTCGCCGCCGCGTGGGCGCTCAACGGCCTCGGCCATCGCCCCGGCGCGGGCTGACCGTCACGGGTCCTTTGCCTGCTTGCCCTCTGCCCACTCGGGCGCGCGGAAGCCGCTCACGGTGCCATCGTTGCCGAAGAACACGCGCCAGGACCGCTCGTCGGCCTCCTCGGGGAACACGGCGCCCGTCGCGAAGCTCGAGAGCGTGTCGCCGTACTGCCAGCGCTCGCCCCGCCCCGGCGCCGGCGGCGTCCCGTCCTCGTTCGGCTTCGGGAGGTGCCGCGACGACGGCTGGCCGAGGAGCCCCTGCACGTCGTCGCGCGACATGCCGGTGCGCAGCCGGTTCCAGTTGACCTCGTAGGCGGGCGTTGCGCAGCCGGCGAGCGCCGCGACGGCCGCGAGCGCCGCGAGGGCGGGCCCACGGTGCGCGCGCGGCACGTTCATGCCCCCAGCCTCGCCAGCGCCGCCGCGCAGTCAGCCGCAAGCGGCGCAACGTCGACGCCGCTTCCCACGGCACGCCGCAGCCACAGGTCCGGCGTGACACGCCCGATCGAGCAGATCCGCTTCGTCTCGGCGGCCAGGTCGCGCCCGCGCAGGTGCGCGCGGATCTGGTGGCTGATGACGTGCCCGAGCGTGTAGTCCGCCAGGTACAGCGGATGCCCGACCATGTGCTGGTACGCGGCGAGGATGCGCGCATGGTCGGGGCCGAAGTCCTGCGCGTAGTGGCGGTCCCACACCTCGGCCGCGATCGACAGCGTGGCGTCGCGCAGCGCGGCGGGCGTCGCGCCCGGGTTCGCGTAGATCCAGCGCCACATGCGGAGCTCGACCAGGCTCGGTCCGGCGATCTGGCGCGCCGCGAGCATCGTCGCGACCGCGTCCACGTCCTGCGCGCGCTGCGCGTCGGCCGCGTCCTCGATGCCGAGCACGCGCTTGGCGAGCGACTGGTAGAGGAACGCGAACGCCTCGGTGCACGCCGTGTTCGGCACGTTCTGGAGGGCGGGCCGCGGCGCGAAGAACGCGCTGCAGAGCTGCTCGAGGTTGTGCCCGAGCTCGTGCATGGCGGTGTCGAACCCGTCCCAGCCGAGCTCGTCCTTCAGGCGGTTGGTGCGCAGCCACGCGCCATACTCGCCGAGCATCGGCCGCATCGCGTGGCCGGAACCCTTGGCGATCTCGACGCGGATGCGCGTGCCGAGGAAGTCGGCCTCGCCGGGCGGGAAGCCGAGCCCGCGCAGGACCTGCGGCAGCGCGCGCTCGAACGCGGCCTCGTCGGCGAAGCGCGCGCGCACCGCGGCGTTCAGCTCGGCCGCGGGGCGCGAGTCCGCGACGTCCTCGAAGTAGATGTCGTGCGGCTCGAGCGCGCGGCCGATGCGCCGGCGCAGGAACGCGGAGAGCGACGCGCGAACGGGATGGTCGAGCAGGTCGACGAGCAGGCGCTCGACGTCGGCCTCCGGGATCTCGCGCGCGAGGTCGAACTTGCGCGCGATGGCCGTCGGCGCCTCGGGGTAGTGCGGGTCGAAGCGGCGCGCGACCTCGGCATGCGCGAGGATGTGGCGGTAGCGCTCGGGGCCCACCGTCGCCGCGGCCTCGACGGGCACGCCGCCCACGGCGTTCGAGGCCGGATCCCAGTCCGCGGTGCCCTGGCGCTCCATCACGGAGCGCGGGATCGTCCCGTCGATCTGGCGCGCCATCACCCACATGAGCGCGCGCTGCTTGTCGAGCCCGTCGGGGTCGCCGTACCCGGCCTTGATCTCCTCGCGCACCAGCCAGTGCGCGAGGAGCGCGCGGTCGGGCTCGAACCACCGCTTGCCCTTCGCGTCAACCATCGTGCCGACGGGGACGTGGAACCGCGCGACGAAGTTCGAGGCCTCGTGGCCGGTGCGGCGCGCGTGGTCGGCGAGCTCGGCGGGGATGCGCGGCCCGAACTGCTGCGCGACGCGGGCGGCGGCCCAGCGCTCGGTGTCCCATGAATCGCCCTCGCGCAGCATGCACGCGAGGTCCGGGCGGTCGAAGTTGAGGAGCGCGATGAACGCGAGCCTCTGGCGATACAGCTGGTCGGAGAGGTCGGGTGCCGGGTCGAACGCCGCCGCCACCTCGTCGAAGCCCGCGACGGATTCGCCGACGAGGTCGTTCCAGCGTCGCAGCGAGCGGCGCATCTCGTACAGGTGACCGCCGATCTGCCGGAGCGCCTCCTCGAGCCGTGCGAGGAGCGCCGAGCGCTCGGCATCGCCGGCCGCGAAGTGCCTGGCGCAGAAGCCGGCGAACGCCGCGGCATCGCCGTCGGAGGCTTGCCAGCGCGCGGCCGCGCGCTCCACGCCGGCGCCCGCCGCGGGACGGCACGCCTCGCCCGCACGGGCGACGATCGCCTCGACCGCCGCGGCGCGGTCCGCGCCCGTGAGCGCCGCAGGGTGCGGCGGCGCCGCCACGGCGGAATCCACCGAGGCAGGAGCGGTCACGGAGCGGCCTTGGGAGCGGGGGCCGCCGGGGCCACGAGGGCCGGCTCCGCCTGGCACCCGGTGCAGTCGGTGCTTCCGGCGGGACGAACCGTGCCGTAGACCAGGAGCGGCTGCTCGCGCTCGCGCCCGTACAGCTTGAAGTTCTCGTTGAAGACCCCGGTGCGCGGGCCGGTCGGCATGATGCGCAGGTTCAGGCGGCGCGTGCGGTCCACCACGGCCTGCGAGACCAGGTCGACGCGCAATGCGGGCGACATGCTCTCCGCCGCGAGGATCTCCTCTCCGGAGTCGTCCATCTCGACGACGAGCTCCGCGGAGCCTCCGACGTCGATCCGGCCGGCGTTGATGCGGTACTCCTTCATGCGGAAGCCCGGCACGGGAATGGTCGTCTCGTGGCGGATCCACACGTCGAACACCGGGCACTCCGGGTGGTCGGTCTCGACCACGAGGCACGTGGGGAACGACGGCACCCACGCGTCGAGGTCGTACTTGACGAGGTACTTGGCCTTCGGCGCGTCGCCGGGCGTGAACCCGATGTAGTCGGGAACGCGTCCCGAGATCGCGCAGATCCGGAACGGCTTCCCGTCGAGGCTCTCGATGACGTAGCGCCCCTGGCGCGGCTTGCCCTCGACCGCGTTGATGAGTGCCGGCACGGCCCGGACGGCGCGCGCGGTCTCGCCGCGGATCTGGAGTTCGAGCGGCATCGCGTATCCGTCGACCGCCACGCGGATCGCGGCACGGTGGATCTGGGGCACGGAGACGCCCTCGAGCTCGGCATCGAGCGTGACCGACTTCCCGGGGGCAACGACCGTGCCCGCGAGCTTCGACGTCGCCGTGCACTTGCAGCTCGGGGTGACCGCGGCGATCGTGAGCGGCGTCTCAGACGTGTTGGTGAGCGTGAACGTGCCCTTGCCGCCGACCTTCGGGAGCATGAAGCCCACGTCGAGCACGACCGGCTCCGCGCGCAGCGGGGGAGCCCCGGCGTCCATGCCGTCGGTCACGACCACCGGCGGGGCCACGGGCGCCTGGCCACCGGGACCCGTGGCCGGCGCCTGGGCCATGGACACCGACGGGGCAAGTGCGAGAAGGAGGATGTTCGCCAGGATCGCGATTCGACGCATGGGATTGAGTGTACGAGCCGCTTGCACGGCTCCGGAACCTCCAATCACACTGATTCTCGGACTTGTAAGACCGCCTGTACCGTCCCAGGATCGACCTTCCGAAAAAGTGTTTCTTCCCATGATCCATTCCGGGGCTAGATTGCGTCTGTCATGGAGGAGAAAGGATGGGTGCGAAAGCAACCCCCCCTGACTCCTGAATGAAACGAGGGACCTCGGACACGCCACCCGGTACGTCCCCTCCCTCGCGCACCCTTGGGTGCGTCCAACACGCCCTTTTCCCTCCCTCCGCCCCCAGGTCCTCACCGACTTGGGGGTATTTCTTTGGCCCTGCGGCTGCACGAGCCCCGGCTATCCTCCCCTCCCCCCTCCAGGAGACCCACCCGAGTGAAATCGACCGACCTGCGCGCCAACATGGGCATCAAGCTCGACAGCCGCCTCTACCTGATCACCAAGGTGGAGCACCGGACCCCCGGCAACCTCCGGGCGTTCGTCCAGGTCACGATCCGGGACCTCAACAGCGGCGCGCTGATCGAGAAGCGGCTTCGCTCGGGCGAGGAAGTCGAGCAGGTCGACCTCGACCGCCGGCCCATGGAGTACCTGTACGAGCAGGCGAGCAAGCACGTGTTCATGGACCTCGAGAGCTACGAGCAGGTCGAGCTGTCCAAGGAGTTCGTCGGCGACCTCCCGCTCTACGTGCTGCCGAACAACCAGGTCGTGGTCCTGTGGTGCGACGGCAAGCCGATCTCGGTCGAGCTGCCGATGTCGGTGGTCCTGACGATCACCGACACGCCGCCCGGCATCAAGGGCGCCACCGCGACCAACCAGCTGAAGGAAGCCACCTGCGAGACCGGGCTCAAGACCCGGGTCCCGCCGTTCATCACGACCGGCGAGAAGATCGTGGTGAGCACCGAGGACGGCTCGTACCGCGAGCGCGCCTGACGAGGCCCCCGGCGCGCGGGCACCCCCACGCGTCGGGAAGCCCGGTCACCGTGCCGTGCGCAGTGCGGCCTCGGCGACCGCGTCGGACGTGAACCCGAAGTGGGCGATCACCTTGGTGGCCGGGCCGCTTTCGCCGAACGACCGCATCGCGAGCACGATGCCGTCGATGCCCGCGTAATCGCCCCATCCGAGGGCACTGCCCATCTCGACCGCCACGCGCCGGCGCACCGAGGGCGGCAGCACCGAGTCCCGGTACTCCTGCGGCTGCGCGTCGAACACCATGGTGCACGGCATGCTGACGACGCGCGCGCGCACGCCCCGGGCGGCGAGCTTCGCGTGGGCGTCGACGCACAGCGCCACCTCGCTGCCGGTCGCGATCAGGATGACCTCCGGCGCCCCGCCCTCGGCCTCGAGCAGCACGTAGCCGCCGCGACGCGCACCGGCCGCGGGGCCGCAGCGGGCGCGGTCGAAGGTGGGCACGTTCTGGCGCGTGAGCGCCATCACGCTCGGTGTGTCGCGCGATTCCATCGCCCACCGGTACGCCTCGGCGACCTCGTTGGCGTCGGCCGGCCGCCACACCGCCAGGTTCGGCACCGCGCGCAGGCCCGCGAGCTGCTCGACCGGCTGGTGCGTGGGGCCGTCCTCGCCGACCCCGATCGAGTCATGCGTGAACACCCAGAGCGAGGGGACCTTCATGAGCGCGCTCAGCCGGATGGGCGTGCGCATGTAGTCGGCGAAGATCAGGAATCCCGCGCCGAACGCGCGCAGGCCCGAGAGGGCCATGCCGTTCACCACGCCGCCCATGGCGTGCTCGCGGATCCCGAAGTGCATGTTGCGGCCGTCGCGCGTGCCGCCCTGCCCCTCGGCCGTGAACGTGCCCGCGCCCTTGAGGAACGTCTTGTTGCTCGGCGTGAGGTCGGCGCTGCCGCCGAGCATCCACGGCACCCGCTCCATGATCGCGTTGAGCACCTTGCCGCCCGAACCGCGCGTGGCGTCGCCCTTCGGGTCGGCGGGGAACGACGGGATGCCCGCGTCCCAGCCCACCGGAAGCGTGCCCGCCCACATCGACTCGAGCTCGCGCGCGAGGTCCGGGTGCGCGACGCGGTAGCGGTCCCACGTGGCCTTCCACGCCGCGTGCGCGGCCGCGCCGCGCGCGCCGACACGCGCCGCGAACCGCTCCCGCACGCCGTCCGGCACCAGGAACTGCGCGTCCTCGGGCCAGCCGTAGGCGCGCTTGGTCCGCTTCGCCTCCTCGGCGCCCAGCGGCTCGCCGTGGGCCTTCGCCTTGTCCTGCACCTCGGGCGAGCCCCACCCGATGTGGCTGTTGACGACGATGAGCGTCGGCTTCGACGTGCACGCGCGCGCGGAGGCATACGCGACCTCGAGCGCCGCGACGTCGTTGGCGTCCTTCACGTGGAGCACGTTCCATCCGTATCCATGGAAGCGGGCGTCGACGAAGTCCGAGCACGAGAGGCCCGTGGGCCCGTCGATGGTGATCGAGTTGTTGTCGAAGATCCAGCACAGGTTGCCGAGCCGCAGGTGGCCGGCGAGGCTCGCGGCCTCGTGCGAGAGTCCCTCCATGAGGCAGCCGTCGCCGCAGACGGCCCACGTGTGCCAGGTGAAGAGCTCGAACCCCGGCCGGTTGTAGCGCGCGGCCAGGAACGCCTGCGCGATGGCCATGCCGACCGCGTTCGCGAGGCCCTGCCCCAGCGGACCGGTGGTGGTCTCGACGCCGGGCGTGACGCCGAACTCGGGGTGGCCCGGGCACCGCGAACCGACCTGGCGGAAGGCGCGCAGGTCATCGAGCGCGACCGCCGCCCGGCCCGTGGGCGAAACGCCCGGCGACGCGTCCGCAACCCCCGCCAGATGCAGCAGCCCGTAGAGCAGCGCGCACGCGTGGCCGTTCGAGAGGACGAACCGGTCGCGGTTCGGCCACCGCGGGTCGGCCGGGTCGTAGGTCATGGCGCCCTGCCAGAGCGCGTACCCGACGGGTGCGAGGCCCATGGGCGCGCCGGGATGGCCGCTGTTGGCCGCCTGCACCATGTCGATCGCGAGCGTGCGGAGCGTGGTGATCGCGAGGGCGTCGATCGGGGGCGTGCCGGCGGGCGTGCCGGCGTTGACGCTCATGGCGTCGAAGGCGGGTGCGGAGGCTGCGGCGGTCATGCCGATCAGGGTACTTCGCGACCGCGCGTGCCCGGTGCCGTCAGGAAAGGCCCGCGGCACGCAGCGCGCGCTTGCCGATGTGCTGCATCACCGCGAGCACCGCGACGATGAGCACGACCCCCACGATCACCGCGGGAAACCCCTGCCTCTGCATCAGGTCCTTGAGGTCCTGCGCACCTGTGGCCGCGCCCTGGGCCCCGAACCACGCGGCGACCGCGGTGCGCGGGAGCATCCCGAGGAGCGACCCCGCGATCATCGGGCCGAAGCGCACGCCCGTGGCGGCCAGCAGCATGTTGGTGAACGCGAACGGCGAGGTCGGCGGGAACCGCAGCAGCGCGACGAGCCAGACAGTGCGCGCCTGGCTCGCGTCGACGAGGGCCGAGCGCACCACGCGCCACCTCGGCTCGGCGTCGATGAGGGCGCGGACCTCGTCGCGCGCGACGGCGCGGCAGACCGCCCAGCCGAGCACCGCGCCGCCGACGTAGCCGACGACCGAGACCCCAAGCCCCGCGGCGGTGCCGAAGACCCACCCCATGAGGACGGCCTGCGCGTAGGTCGGCATGAGCCCGAGGCCCGCGGTGACCGCGAACCCCGCCGCGGCGACGACGAGCCCGGCGCTCCCGTGGGACCGCAGCCATTCGCTCACCGGGCCCAGGGACGCGAAGAGCCCGATGCTGAAGAGCGCGGGAAGCGTGAACCACGCGGCACTGAGGGCGACCGACGCGAGGACGCGCGGGTTCCGCCGGGCGCGTTCGACGATCCCGGCTCGCGGCGCCTCGTCGGGCCGTTCCTGCATCGAGCTCACGGCGCCGCCAGCTGGCCCGCGGCCGGCGGCTCGGCACGGTGCCCCGGGGCCTGCGGGTCGCGCTCGGCCGAGGCCGCGGCGCCGCCCATCGGGTCGCCGGGCGCGGGAAGGACGGGGCCGAGCTCGCCGAGCCGCATGCGGACCTGCCCGAAGAAGTGGTCGGCCTCGCGCCAGAAGTGGCCCGGCACGGCCCAGTCCGGGGACGCGAGCGTCACGGACGTCGGGCGCGCCGGCGAGACCGTGGCGGTGAATCGCCACTTCCGCTCCTCGCGGCGCGGGTCGAGCCCGGTCTCGATGACGTCGCGGCGAAGGTCGCGGTAGACGCTGACGTAGCCGTCCTGCTCGTCCACGTGCACCTCGTTGCGCACGACCACCCAGTCGGGATACCGCGGCTCGCGGCACGCCTGCACCACGGCCTGGAACACCTCGGCGCGCGGGCGGTCGTCGAAGTCGCACCGCTGCGAGTGCCCGCAGCCGCCGAGCAGCGCGGTCGCGAGCGCGGCGAGGACGAGCGAGGCAAGGGCCAGGCGGGAATCACGCTTCGGGCAGGTCTGCATTCACGTGCACCTTCTGGACGTCGTCATGCTCCTCGAGCGCCGCCACCAGCTTCGCCACGCGCGACGCCGTCTCGGGATCGGGCTCGACCGTCGTCGAGGGAATGTACGTGAGTTCGGCCCCCTCGAACGCGATGCCCGCCGCCTCGAGCGCGTCGCGCACCTTCGAGAGGTCCGCGGGGGCGCAGAGCACCTGCCACCCTTCCTCGCCGCCGACCACGTCGTCGGCGCCGGCTCCGAGCACCGCGTCGAACAGGCGCTCCTCGGTGGTCGCCGACGCGGGCACCAGCAGCTGCCCCCGGTGCTGGAACGCGAACGAGACGCTTCCCGTGACCCCGAGGTTCCCCCCGTTCTTGTCGAAGATCGCGCGCACCTGCGGCGCCGTCTTCTGGGCGTTGGCGACCAGGGCCTCGACGATCACCGCCACGCCGCCGGGGGCGTAGCCCTCGTAGTTGATCGGCTCGTACTGCTCCTCCGTCTCGCCCCCGCCCTTCTTCATCGCCTTCTCGATGGTGTCACGGGGCATGTTCGACGCCTTGGCCGCGTCGATCGCGAGCCGCAGCGCCGAGTTGAACTTCGGGTCGGGGCCACCGGCCTTGACCGCCACGATGATGGCGCGCGCGAGCTTCGACCAGATCTTGCCGCGCTTGGCGTCGACCGCGGCCTTGCGGTGCTTGATGTTCTTCCACGCACTGTGTCCTGCCATCGTCAGCCTCTCATCGCTTCGCGCCCGCGGGCGCGGCCTTCATCGGGTCCTCGCCGCGGGCCGCGGCGTCGAGCTTCGCCTTCGCGCGCGCGGCGACCGCGCCGTCGTGGCGCTCGTGATACCGCACGGCGTCCATCGACGCCAGTCCCGTGCGCGCGCGCATCAGGCGCCGGACCAGCTCCGCGTTCTGCGCGTCGTCGAGGCCGGCACCCGCGGCGCGAACCGCCTCGTCCCACGACGCGCGCGCGCCGTCGGGGTCGCCGGACCTCCATCGGGCGTCGCCGAGGTGCTCGTGCAGCGACGCGCCGGCGTTCCGGCCCGCGAGCTCGCGCGCTCGAGCGAGGAGCGTCAGCGCACCGTCGCCCGCGGCGTCGTCGGCGAGCCGGCCCTGCGCCATGCGCAGGACGCCCACCGAGTCGAGCACGGCCGGGCTGTCGGGGCGCTCCTCGAGGGCGCGCTCGAGGAGCGCCGCGGTGCGCGCACCGGCGTCCCCGCGGACGAGCCGCTCGTAGCCGAGGTTGTTCAGGAGGTCCGGGTGGTCGGGATCGACCGCGAGGCCCGCCTCGAGCACGGCCTCCGCGCCGGCCCCGTCGCAGGCGAGGTCGAAGAACTCCGCGAGCGACCGGAACTCGTCGCCGGGCCGGCGCACCGGCCCGAAGGCCGCACCGCCGAGTGCGCGAAGCTGCGCGGCGAGCGCGAGCGCGTCACGCGCGCGCTCGCCGGCGGAAGCGTCGCACGCGACCGCCGCGCGAGCGAGCGAGGCGATGGCCGCGGCGTCGAGGTCCCGCGGCTCGTCGAGCCGCGCGCGAAGGAACTCGGCGGCCGCGGCCGGCGCACCCTGCGCGAGCAGGAAGTCCGCCGCGCCGAGCCACCGCGCGGGGTCGGCCCGCAGTTCCTCGTGGGACGCGGCCTCGTCGGCGATCGTGCGGACGGCGGCGAGCGCGCCGCCCTCGGGCGCCGCCGGCTCCGTGGCCGCGCCGAGCGCGTCGAACGCGTAGAACTCGAGCGAACCGTCGGGGTCGGCGAGGATGCCGTCGCGCGCGAGGCGACGCATCGCGCGCGAGCGACGCTCGTGGTCCGCCGGCACGCGGCGACAGACTTCGAGCGCCGCGGCGCGCAGCTCGGCGGGGGGCTGGAAGGCGCTCTCGGCGAGGCGCTCGAGCGCATCGACGCAGCCGTCGCCGTCGCCGGACTGGAGCGCGAGGCCCGCCTCCTCGAGCGAGCGCCTCGGGCCGGCCGGCAGCGCCTCGACCCGGCCCCTCGCCGCGACGAGCGCCTCGGGCACGCGTCCCGCGGCGCGCAGGAGCGCCTCACGGCCGTCGAGCGCGACGGTGTCGCCGGGATCGGCGGAAATCCGCGCGTCCGAGCGATCGAGGGCCTCCGCGGCACGGCCCGCAGCGATGGAGAACGCCACCGACGCTCGCCACACCTCGGGATCGTTGGGGGTCCGGACGAGCTCCGCGCCGATCCAGTCGGCCGCGGCCGCGAGCCCGTCGGAGGAAGGCATGGTGCGCATCAGCGCCCCGAGCGCCGCCGCGTCCCATGGTTCGGTCACGCGGGCGAGCATCAGGTCGGAGACGGCGGCGGCGAACTCGCCGGAGGCGAGCGCGGCCTCGGCGCGAGCCCGGAGCGTGCCGTCCGGCGCATGGCCGTCCACCAGGCCCCGGGCGAGCGCGAGCGCGTTCGCGGCGGGCGACCCCGGCTCGACGCCCCGCAGCTCGGCCCGCGCGATCGACTGGCCCGCCTCGGCCCCCGCGCCGGACTCGGCGAAGGCGAGGGCAACGGACGCATGCCACGCACCGTCGGCTTCCTCGCGCGGCGAGGCAAGCGATTCCGTCCGGGCCACGAGCGCGGGGTCGCCGGCCGCGACCGCCGCGCGGAGCATCGCCTCGAGCCCCGCGCGGGACGCCGCCGGGCTGCGCGCGGAATCGAGGGCCTGCGTCGCGTCGGCCCACGAGCGCGCCGCGTCGCGCAGCGATGCGCGCACGCCGGCCGCGAACGCGTCGCGCACG
>CAMDUT010000063.1 GCA_945877905.1 Phycisphaera mikurensis NBRC 102666
GCGCGTCGGCCGCCGAGGGCGACCCGGGCGCGGGAGCGGGCGCCGCCGACGCGGGCGCCGCCGTGCCCTGCACGGGCACCGCCGTCGGGGGCATCGCCGCAGGCGCCGCCGTCGATGCGCGCGGCGCATCGAGCGTGGGCACGGCGGCGGGGGCGTCCGCCGGCGACGGTCGGTGGTCCGTCATGAGCAGCGCCGCGGCCGCGCCCACGAGCAGGGCGCCGACGATCCAGATGAGGCGCATGCCGCTCATCGCATGGGCCTCATGCCGCGGGCCGGAGGCTGTCCGCCACCGGCACCTGGTACGCGCGCCACGCCGGCAGCATGCCCGCGAGCGCGCTGAGCGCGACCGCGCCGCCCGCGACGATGACCGTCGAGCGCGCGTCGAGCGCGGGGTCGATCACCAGGCCGATCGACGCGCGCAGCCAGGCGCTTGCCGCAATGCCGCCCACGAGCGCCATCACCACGCCGAGCGCCGCGCCGCCGAACCCGATCAGCAGGCTCTCGGTGACCACCATGCCGAACACGCGGCCCTGGCTCGCGCCGAGGACGCGCAGCACCGCCACCTGGCGCGTGCGCGCGGCCATCGAGTTGTAGAGCGCGAGCATGGTGCTCACCGCGCTCGAGACGAGCACGACCACCGCCATGCCGATGAACAGGCCGTCGACGTTCGAGACGATCTCGAAGAGCCGCTGGATCTGCTGCGCGGGCTGCGCGACCACGATCGACGTGTCGCGGCGGAGCGTGTCGAACTGCTGCTGCATCGCGGCGCTTGCGTCGCTCCCGGGCCGGGTCGGCAGGCGCAGCAGGATGCCCGTCACCATGCGGTCGGCGTCGACGAGGTCGGCCGGGCCCACCTTCGCGTGGTTGCCCTCGCGCTCGCGGCGGTCGAACGCGTGCAGGATCCAGCTCGACTCGAGGTCGACGAAGAGCGCACGGTCGTGCGCGCTGCCGGAGGGCTCGAGGATGCCGACCACCTTGAACGGGTACTCGGTGTGCACGTGCCCGGCGTGCTCGTCCCCGCCCTCGCGGCTCGAGCCCGAGCCGTGCGTCAGGAAGACCTCCTGGCCCATGCGGAGGCCCGAGCCCTTCGCCGCAGCCGCGCCGAGGACGATCTCGAAGGGCCGCTCGAAGAGCCGGCCCTCGCGCAGCTTCCACGGCTCGCCGGCCACCGGCTCGAACTTCGTGAGGAAGTCGGCGCTCGTGGCCATCGTCGGGAACCCGCGGTAGCTGTCGCCCTGCTGGGTGGGGATCGCCCACAGCCACGGGAACGAGCCGCGGATCTGCTGGTACTTCGCCCAGGGAATCGGGTTCGCCGGCGCATTGGCGTAGAAGATGCCGTTGAGCACCGCGACCAGCGGGCTGGGGTCCGCGCTCACGAGGAGGTGCGTGTTCCCCGATCCGCGGTCGAACGCCTCGCGCGACGCCGTGCGCATGCCCAGGAGGACCAGAAGCAGCCCGACGCTGACCCCGACCATGCCGACGGTCACCCACGTCGAGAGCGGGCGCGCCTGCAGGCTGCGAAGCACGATGCGCGTGTCGGTGAGCGTCCGGCTCATGCCGCGGCCCCCCGCGCGAAGCGCTCGATGTCCTCGACGCGCGCGAAGCGCCCCCGCATCGCGGGGTCGTGGCTCGTGCAGAGGAGCGCCGCGCCGGCGTCGCGGCACGCGCGCTGGATGAGGTCCATCGCCTCGGCCGCATGCGCGGGGTCGAGGCTCGCGGTGGGTTCGTCCGCGAGCACCAGCGCGGGGCGCGCCGCGAGCGCGCGCGCCACCGCGACGCGCTGCTGCTGCCCCACCGACAGGCGGTCGACGTCCGCGTCCGGGTCCGGGATGCCCAGCGCCTTCAGGAGCCCCAGCGCGCGTTCCTCGTGCTGCGGCGCGGGCACGTCGCTGAACATGAGCGCGGCCAGCAGGTTCTCGGCGGCGGTGAATCCGTGGAGCAGGTTGAAGGTCTGGAACACCATGCCGATGCGCCGGCCCCGGGCGCGGTCGCGCGCGGCGCCCTCGAGCGCGGTCATCCGGACACCCCCGACCTCGATCGACCCGCCCTGCGGGTCCCGGAGGCCCGCCACCAGCTGCAGCAGCGTGCTCTTTCCGCGGCCCGAGCCCCCTGCGAGCAGCACGTGCTCGCCTGCGTCGATGCGCAGGTCAGGGACCGCGAGCGCGAAGGCTCCGCCTGCGTGCGTGAATTGCAGGTCCTTGACGTGGAGTGCGGGATCGGCCATGGGTCCCGGAGTGTAGGTGGGGCGGGCTCAGGCCACGTCGCCGAGCCCGAGGGCGTCGCCGTAGGCCTGCATGAGCTTGCGGCGCATCAAGGCATGCTCGGGCCGCGAGAGCCCGGGATCGCGGTCGATCCACTCCTTGGCGTCGCGGCGCGCGAGGCGCAGCAGCTCGAGGTCATGCTCGAGGTCGGCGACGCGGAAGGGCGGGAGGCCGCTCTGCCGGCTGCCGAAGAGCTCGCCCGGCCCGCGGATCGAGAGGTCGAGCTCGGCGATCTCGAACCCGTCGTCGGTGCCGCCGATGGCCTCGAGTCGCCGCGCGGCGTCCTCGGTCACCGGGTCGCCGACCAGGACGCACAGGCTGCGGCGCGTGCCTCGCCCCACGCGCCCGCGCAGCTGGTGGAGCTGCGCGAGCCCGAAGCGGTCCGCATGCTCGACCACCATCAGCGATGCGTTGGGGACGTCGACGCCCACCTCGATGACGACGGTCGCGACGAGCACGTCGAGCTCGCCGCGCCGGAATGCGTCCATCGTCGCCTCGCGCCGGTCGCGAGGCAGCTGGCCGTGCACCGTCCCGACGCGCAGCCCGGCGAACGCGCCGGACGCGAGCGCCGAGGCCGTGCCCTCGGCGTCCTTCAGGCCCGAGGCGCTCTCCTCGACCGCGGGCACCACCACGTAGCACTGCTCGCCTGCGTCGATCCGCGTGCGCACGTACGCGAAGACCTCCGCTTCCTTCGCGCGACCGACGACCCGCGTCGAGACCGGCTGGCGCCCGGCGGGCCGCGAGCGGATGACCGACACGTCGAGGTCGCCGAACACCGTGAGCGAGAGGGTGCGCGGGATGGGCGTGGCGGTCATCACGAGGACGTGCGGCACCTCGCCGGTCGTCCCCGCGGCCTTCGCGCGCATGGCGGCGCGCTGCTCGACGCCGAAGCGGTGCTGCTCGTCGATCACCGCGAGCCCCAGACGCCCGAAGCGCGCCCCCTCCACGAGGAGCGCGTGCGTGCCGACCGCCACGTGCGCCTCGCCCGACGCCAACCGCGCGAGCGCGTCGCGTCGCGCGGCCGCGCCCAGGCTCCCGGTCACCAGTTCGACGCGGACGTCGCTCCCGGCGAGGAACCGCGTGATCGACGCATGGTGCTGCTCGGCGAGGAGCTCGGTGGGCGCCACCAGCGCCGCCTGCAGGCCGTTCGCCACCGCCGCCAGCATGGCGTACAGCGCGACGGCCGTCTTGCCGCTCCCCACGTCGCCCTGCAGCAGCCGGTTCATCGGGTGCGTGGCCGCGAGGTCCGCGGCGATCTCCGCGCACGCGCGCAGCTGGTCGCCGGTGAACGGCCACGGGAATCGGGCGCGGATGCGCTCGTCCACCGCGTCGCCCACCGCGATCGCGGGCGCGCGCGCCTCGTCGTGCATCTGGCGCTTCTTCATCATGACGCCCAGCTGCAGGAGGAGCAGCTCCTCGAGCGCCAGCCGCCTCCGTGCCTCGCGCTGCTCGTCCATGTCGGCCGGCGCGTGCATGCGGCGGTAGCACTCCCCGAGCGGCGGCAGCGCGCGAGACGCGCGGTACTCCGCGGGAAGCGGGTCCTCGATCTGCGGCACGAGCGCGGGCAGCACCGCGGCGACGGCCCGCTCGATGGCCGCGCTCGCGATCTCCTCGCTCGCCGGGTAGACCGGCCGCAGCCGCTCCTCGCGCGCCGGTGCCTCCGCGCCCGGCGCCACGGGGTCCCAGCGCGGGTTCCCCATCTCGAGGTAGCGGCCGCGCAGCTGCGCCTTCCCCTGGAGGATGCCGGCGGCGCCGGGGTGCAGCTTCCCTCGCATCCACGGTGCATTGAACCACACCGCGCGCACGGTTCCCGTGCCGTCTTCGAAGGTGGCCTCCGTGCGGGGCCTCGGGCGCGGCGCGTGCCGCACGCTCGCGGCCTCCACGCGCAGGGCCACCTGCGGCGACTCCCCCCGCTCGCACATGGCGAGCACGTCGGCGACGGTGCGCTCGCCGCGATCGTGCTCGTAGCGCATCGGCAGGTGCCGGACCAGGTCGGCGGCGGTGCGGATCCCCAGGTGCCCGAGCGCCTCGGCGGTGCGCGGCCCGACGCCCGGGATCGCGGACACCGGCGTCGAGGGTCGTGGATCGGCGACGGGCATGGGGAACGCGGTCGTATCGTACGGGCGTGGCCCGTCGTCCCTTCGATCCCCGTCTCGCGCGCGGCGGCCTGTTCGACGGCGTCCGCGGCGCCAGCGTGCCGGGTGCTTCGCAGGCGCCGGCGGACCCCGCGCGTCCCGACGCGGAACCCGCGGGCGAGGCCCGCGCCGCCGCCGAGGCCGACGCCCCCGTCACCGTCACCGAGGCGAGCGTTCGCATCAAGCGCGCCGTCGAGGGCACGGGGCGTCAGCGCATCGTCGGCGAGGTGTCGAACTTCTCGCAGCGGCAGCACTGGTACTTCACGCTCAAGGACAGCGAGTCGCAGCTCGACTGCGTGATGTGGGCCAGCTCCACCGGGTCCGCGCGCGTGGTTCCCGCCAACGGCATGGAGGTGGTGGTCGAGGGGCTTCCCACGCACTGGGGCCCGCGCGGCCGGACGCAGCTCGTGGTGCGGTCGGTGGCGCGCGTGGGCGCGGGCTCGCTCCAGCAGCGCTTCGAGGAGCTCTGCCGCGTCCTGCGCGCCGAGGGCTACTTCGACGAGTCGCGCAAGAAGCGCCTGCCTTCGTTTCCGCGCGCCGTCGCGGTCATCACAAGCATGCAGGGCGCCGCGCTGCAGGACGTCCTGCGCACGGCGCGGCTGCGGGCGCCGTTCGTGCGCATCGTGGCGGTCGACGTCCCGGTGCAGGGCGACGCGGCGGCGCCGGCCATCGCGGCCGCGATCGACGCGGTCGACCGCCGCGCCGACGAGCTCGGCATCGACGCCATGATCGTCACGCGCGGGGGCGGCAGCATCGAGGACCTGTGGGCCTTCAACGAACGCGCCGTCGCCGACGCGCTGCTGCGCGCCCGCACGCCGGTGGTCGCCGCGATCGGGCATGAGAGCGACACCACGGTCGCCGAGCTCGTCGCCGACCGGCGTGCGTCGACGCCCACGGCCGCGGTGATGCTGCTGCTGCCCGACCGCGAGGGCATGCGGCAGCAGGTGGACCACCTGCACGACCGCATGAACTTCCTGGCGAGGCGAAGGGTCGCCGACGGCCGCCGCACCGTGGACCAGCTCGCGCGCCATCCGTTCCTCCGCTCGCCCCGCGGCGCCGTCGACCTGCGTCGCGCGGCCCTCGACCGGCTCTCGGCGCGGCTCGCGTCGGCTGCCCGTTCGAGGCTCGCGCGCGAGCGCGCGGCGGTCGGGGAGCTTCGCGTCCGCTTCGAGGCGCATCGCCCGGCGGCGCGGCAGGCCGCGGCCCGCGCGACGCTCGACTCGCTCTCCGAGCGGCTCGCCCGCGTCGTGCGCGCGGCGGCCGCGGGGGCGCGCGCACGCGTGGAGGGCGCCGACCGCCAGCTGCGCATCCTCGGCCCCGGCGAGACGCTCGCGCGGGGCTGGTCGCTCACGTTCACCGAGGACGGCCGGCTCGTGCGCGACGCGTCCGTGGTCCGAACGGGCGAACTCGTGCGCACGCGCATGTCGGGCGGCACCGTCGACTCCCGCGTCGAGCGGGTCGCGCCCGGCGAGGCCCGCGATGCGCCGCCTCCCGGCGTTCCGGGGTAGCCTCCGGCACCGATGAAGAAGCCGACGCGCAAGCCCGCCAGCGACGCCGCGCCGCTCGACCCGCAGGTCGCGGCGATGGGGTACGAGGAGGCGATCGAGGAGCTCGAGGCGATCATCGGTCGCATGGAGAAGGGCGAGACCACGCTCGAGGAGAGCCTGCGCGAGTACGCGCGCGGCGACGCGCTCGTGCGCCGCTGCCGCCAGGTGCTCGACCAGGCCGAGCAGCGCATCGAGTCGATCGCGGGCCAGGCGTTGGCCGGCGGCGACCTCCCCGAGGCCGAGGAGCCGCCGTTCTGAGCGCTCCCGATGCCTGACCGCGCCGACCTCGTGATCTGGCTCCCGACGGCCATCAACCTCGCGTTCATGTTCGCGCTGGGCGCGTGCGTGGGCAGCTTCGTCCACGTCGTCGCGTGGCGCATGCCGCAGGGGCTCAGCATCGTGACGCCGCCGTCGCGATGCCCGACGTGCGGGTTCCGCCTCCCGTGGAACCACAACCTTCCGGTGCTCGGGTACCTGTTCCTCCGCGGTCGCTGCGGCGCGTGCGGCGTCGACATCCCCCGGCGCTACGTGCTTGCCGAGGTCGCCATGGGCGCCCTCTTCGCGGCGATCTACGCGGTCCTGTACCTGCCGGGGGCCGGTTCGGCCTGGTTCCCGGTGGGCGAGGGCTGGTGGCATGCGCAGGGCTGGCGCTCGGTGCCTGCGATGCTTGTCCTGCTCTGGGCCGTGGGGTCGCTGGTCGCGATGACCATGTGCGACTGGGCCACCTACCTCATTCCGGTGGCCATCCCCACGCTCGCGAGCGTGGTCGCGTTCGTCGGATGGCCGATTGCCGCCGCCGTCGCCGAGGGTCGCGCCGACGCGTTCCCGCTCGAACCCGTCGGCTGGCGCGCCGGGGTCGCGGCGATGGGGATGCTCGCGGGGCTCGGCGTGTCACGCGTGCTGCTGTCGGCGGGCGTGCTGCCGCGCTCGTTCGCCGACTACGACGAATACCTGGAATCGCCGGACGACACGTTCGCCGACTACCCGCACGCGCGGCGCGAGATGCTGAAGGAGCTCGCCTTCGTGGGCCCGGGGGTGCTGCTCGGGGCCTTGGCTTGGCTCGCTTCGGGACACCTCTCCGAGCCTTCGGCGCTTCACCCGTCGGTGGCGGCCCTCCTCTCCGTTTCGGTCGGGTTCGTGGTCGGCGGCGCCGTGGTGTGGGCGCTCCGCATCGTGGCGACGCTCCTCATGGACACCGAGGCCATGGGGCTCGGCGACGTCCACCTCATGGCCGCGGTGGGCGCCGCGTTCGGGTGGAAGGTGGCGGGCGCGGGATTCCTGGTGGCGCCGTTCGTGGGTCTCGCATGGTGGCTGGTCCTCCTGGTGCGCTCGGCGCCGTGGCGCGTGCCGTACGGGCCCTCGCTTGCGGTGGGCTCGATCGCCGCGTTCTTCCTGGAACCCGTGCTGCGCTCGGTGGTGTCCGGGGCGATGGCCTGGATGGGCCGCGCCGCCGAGCAGGCGCGTGCCGAGCCGGGGGGAACGCTGGTGCTGGCCGTGATGCTCGCGGGCGTGTCCGCAGGGGTGGCCCGTGCGGCACGTTCCGGCCGCGGCGTGCTGGCCGCGGCCGCCATCGGCCTCATGGTGGTCGCGGTGGTCGCGTGGATCCTGGCCGCCGGGTCCCGGCCACTCGCCGGGGCCTTCGTGGGCCTGTTCCTGGTCGCGAGCTCGATCGCGGGCTCCATCATGGTCCGCCCGGGGCTCGAGGAAGGCGCCGGACCCCGGACGGCCGTGGCCCGGATCCTCCGGATGCTGGCCTTCACGGTGGTCCTGGCGGGGGCGTTCCTGCTGGTGGCGCGGCCGGGCGGGAGCGCCGGCGGCACGCCCGGCGGCTGAGATCCGCGCCGATCCCCCTTTACAGCCGGGCGCGGATCGGATGCAATGGCGCGTGCCGCGCAAGGATGCGCGTGCCCGGCTCCGGTGCCGGAACACGTGGCAACGCACACGAAAGGACTCGTCAGATGCCCTCCATCAGAACCATGTCGCTCCCCGTCGTCGCGCTCTGCGCGGCGCTCGTCGGCTGCAACGACAAGCAGAAGACCGCGCAGGACGACATCCTCCGCCAGAACGACGACCTCACCAAGGAGCTCGCGTCGAAGAACGACAGCCTCAACTCGATGGGCGAGCAGCTGTCGCGCCTGCAGCAGATCAACACCGATCTCGAGGCCCAGCTCGCCGAGTGCAACCGCCTCGCGGCCGAGCGTCCCGCGGCCGAGCCGGCCACCGTCGCCGACGCGCGCGACTTCCACGGCATCGAGGGCGTCGAGGCGACCGTCGAGGGCGACGACATCCACCTCACCATCGCCAACAGCCTGCTCTTCGACTCGGGCAAGACCGTGCTCAAGGACGGCGCGAAGCGCTCGCTCGACACCATCGCCGCGAAGGTCAAGGAGAAGTACCCCGACCGCGAGCTGATGGTCGTCGGCCACACCGACACCGACCCGATCCGCCGCACGGCCTACGCATCGAACTACCACCTCGGCTTCGAGCGCGCCTACGCGGTGCGCTCGTACCTCGACCGCAAGGGTATCGCCGGCGCGCACATGGGCCTCGTCACCTTCGGGCCGGACCGCCCGATGGAGTCCAAGGACCGCAGCCGCCGCGTCGAGGTCGTCGTCACCGCCAAGGACGCGCCGCCCGTCACCGACGACGTCCTGAAGGCCGAGGCGCCGCGCAACGCGCCTGCGTCCGCCTCGAAGTCCACCGCTTCCAAGTCGACCGCCAAGTCCCCCTCGAAGGGTTCCGCGCCGAAGCGGGGGACCTCGTCCGCCACGACGAAGTGACCCCTCGCGGGCGCGGCCCGCGGAGCATCGCGCCACGATGGACCGCAGCCACGCCAACCAGCCTGCGCGCACGCCCCGCGGTGGATCGCTGATCCACCGCGGGGCGGTCTTCTCCGTCGAGCGCGTCTCGTACGTCGGGCGCGCCGGGCGCGAGCTCGAGCGCGACGTGGTGCGCCATCCGGGCGCGGTGACCGTCATCCCCGTGCTCGACGACGGGCGCCTCGTGATGATCCGCAACTGGCGCGTGACGGTCGAGCGGTGGCTCGACGAGTTCTGCGCGGGCAAGCTCGAGCCCGGCGAGGACCCGTCGCATGCCGCCGCTCGCGAGCTCGAGGAGGAGTGCGGGTTCCGCGCCGGCGTGATCGTCCCGGTGGGGCAGTTCCTGACGAGCCCCGGGTTCGCCGACGAGCGCATGCACGTGTTCGAGGCGCGCGGGCTGGTGCCGGTCCCGCGCCGGCTCGAGGAGGGCGAGGAGATCGAGGTCGTGCTGCGCACGCCCGGCGAGCTTGCTTCGATGATCCGGGACGGCCGCATCGAGGACGGCAAGACGATCGGCGCCTTCGCGCAGTGGTCGCTGCGCGCCTCGGGGGCGGTTCCGTGACCTGGGAGCGCGCCGAGCCCGCGCCGGTGAACCCCCTCGCGTGGTCCATGCCGGTCGGCCGGCTCGTGGGCGTGCGACTGCGGCTTCACTTCTCGTTCGTGCTGTATGCGGTGCTGCTGTCGCTCCGCGGCACGCTCGGGCCGGGCGACGCGGCCGGGCTGCATGGGCTCCGCACGGTGTCGCTGGCGCTTGGCTCGCTCCTGGCGGTGGTCGTGCTGCGCGAGTGGGTGCGCGCGCTCGTCGTGCGTGCCGCCGGCGGCTCCGCCGACGAGGTGACCCTCTGGCCGCTCGGCACGCTCCAGGGCATCGACCCCGCGCCCGGCTGGGCATCCATGGTCCTCGCCGCGTGCGTGGGCCCCGCGGTCTCGGCCGTGCAGTTGGCGGCCTGCGGTGCGGGGCTCGCCGCGATCGCGGGCGACTGGTCCGCCGCGTTCCCCGACCCCTTCAGCGCGGCGTGGCTCGCGACGCCGCACCCATGGTGGCACGAGGCGCTCTGGTTCCTGCAGTGGACCGGCATCCAGGTGGCGCTGCTCTCCCTCCTTCCCATGCTGCCGCTCGACGGCGGGCGGATGGCGGAGGCGGTCATCGTGCGCCGCCGCGGCGAGTTCGACGCCCCGCGCGCCGCGGCCGCCTTCACCCTTGCGTCCGCGGCGCTCGTCGGCGTCGCCGCGGTCGTGCGGGACCTCGCAACGGTCATGGCGGTGGCCATCGCGTGCGCCGGCTACGCCGCGTTCGTCCTCTGGCGGCTGCGCGCGGGCGACTCGGTGGCCGGAGCCGGCGGCGGATGGATGCCTCCCGACGCGCGTGCGGAACCGGACCCCGAGGCCGCGGCCCGCGAGGAGGCTGACCGGCGCCGGGCCGCGCGCGAGGACGAGGAGCGCGAGGTGGACCGCATCCTCGCGAAGATCGCGCGTGAGGGGCGCGAATCGCTCACCGACGCCGAGCGCACCGCGCTGGCCCGCGCCACCGAGCGCCGCCGGGGCGGGTGAGCGCCGGTTTCCGATATCGTTGCCCGACCCCCATGGGAATCCACGACCGCCCGTACTCCCGACCGCAGGCCACGCAGCGCGCCGGCTCGATGCTTCCCGGCTGGAGCGTGACCACGTGGCTCATCGCCATCTGCGTCGCGGTGTTCGTGGTCGACGGGTTCCTCGGATTCACCATGGAGCCCGTGCGCTCCGTGCCGGCCCCGGGGTTCACGGCGGAGCAGCTCGAGCGCATCGATCGCAAGGAGCTCAAACTCTACGCGCCGGACGGCCCGAGCGCCGGCGGGATGATCGGCATGGCGGTGATCGAGCCCGACACCGTCGTGGCCGAGGTGGAGTTCCGGCCCACGCGCCGGCTCGCCGAGCTCGGCTACTTCTCCACGGCGCGCGCGATCTACTCCGACGACCCCGTGCTCGGCGTGCGCGGCTTCCAGGTGTGGAGGTTCGTGACGTTCCAGTTCCTGCACGCGAACCTGAACCACATCCTCTTCAACCTGCTGACGCTGTTCTTCTTCGGGCCGGTGGTCGAGGCCTACCTCGGCGGGAAGCGGTTCCTCGCCTTCTACCTCCTGTGCGGCGTCGCGGGCGCGGCCGTCTACCTGGCGCTCAACGGCCTCGCCGTCGCGGGCCAGGCGTGGTTCGGCCCGTCGTTCCACCCGCCGGGGCTCCTCTTCAACGACCCGAACACGCCGCTCGTCGGCGCCTCGGCCGGCGTGTTCGGCGTGATCATGGCGGGCGCGTTCCTCAACCCGAACGCGGTCGTCTACCTGTTCTTCTTCATCCCGATGCGCCTGAACACGCTGGCGTACGGGTTGCTTGCGTTCGCCGTGCTCGCGGTCATCTTCAACTGGGCGAACGCCGGCGGCGAGGCCGCGCACATCGGCGGCGCGCTCGCGGGCTGGTACCTGATCCGCAACCCCCGCCACCTGCACGGGTTCTTCGACTTCCTCGGGCAGTACGACCCCACCAGCCGCGTCGCGGCGGCGCGCAAGGCCGTGCGGCGCGGATCGGTGCGCGGCGGCGTCGATTCCGACGAGGTGAACCGCATCCTCGACAAGATCAGCGCGCGGGGCATCCACTCGCTCACCGAGGGCGAGAAGCGGACGCTCCGCGAGGCGAGCCGGCGGTGAGCGCGGGCCCCATCCGGTTCGATATCCTCGCGCGCTGCGGCGCGGCGCGCCTGGGGCGGGTGCACACGCCCCACGGGTCCTTCGACACCCCGGCCTTCATGCCGGTCGCCACCGCGGCCGCGATGAAGGGGCTGACGCCAGCGCAGGTGCGCGGCACGGGAAGCCAGATCGTCCTGAACAACGCGTACCACCTGCTGCTGCGCCCGGGCGGCGAGCGGCTCGAGCGGCTCGGCGGCTCGAGGCGCTTCATGCGGTGGGACGGCCCGATGCTCACCGACAGCGGCGGGTACCAGGCCTACAGCATGAGCGACACGAACGAGCTCGACGAGGACGGCGTGACGTTCCGCAGCTTCGTCGACGGCTCGAAGGTCCGGCTCGGGCCCGAGTCGAGCATGCGCGTGCAAAACCAGATCGGCGCCGACATCATCATGGCGTTCGACGACTGCCCGCCGGCCGCGCTGCCGGGCGACGGCGCCGACGAGCGCCGCGCCGCGCGCACGCGCCGCGTTGAGGACCACGCCCGGCGGCTGCGCGAGGCGCACGAGCGGACGCTGCGCTGGCTCGAGCGGTGCATCCGGGCGCACGCCCGTCCGCAGGACCAGGCGCTCTTCGGGATCGTCCAGGGCGCGACCGACCTCGACCTCCGGCGGCGGTCGGTCGAGGCCACGTGCGCGTTCGACCTTCCCGGGTTCGCCATCGGCGGGGTCGCCGTGGGGGAGGGCACCGGGGCGATCCGGAGCGTGGTCGAGTTCACTGCGCCGCTGCTGCCGGACGCCAAGCCCCGCTACCTCATGGGGGTCGGGTACGAGCGCGACATCGTCATGGCGGTGGCCGCCGGGGTCGACATGTTCGACTGCGTGCTGCCCACCCGCAACGGCCGGAACGCGAACGCCTTCACCCGCGAGGGGCCCATCCGCCTCCGGAACGCGTGCCACTCCGACGACCCCCGGCCCATCGACCCGACCTGCGACTGCGAGGCCTGTGCGGGGGGGTTCTCCCGGGCGTACCTCAGGCACCTGTTCCAGGCCGAGGAAATGCTCGGTCCCACGCTGGTGAGCATCCACAACATCCGCCACTTCCAACGCCTTATGCTGTCCGTCCGGACCGCGATCCGCGAGGACGCCTGGGACGGCCTGTCGGCCGCCTGGCCGTGCATCGGCGCGCGTCCGGAATCGCACGACACCGAATCCACATGATGAACCTGACCCTCCCCGTGTTCGCGCTTCTCGCCCAGGCCGCCGACGGCCCCGCCCGCCCGGGTTCGGCCCCGGTGGCACCCGCCGCCGCGGCAGGTGCCGACGGCGCGGCCGCGGCCGCCAACGGCGCCGCCGCCCCCGCCTCCGGCCCGGCCGGGGGAAGCGGCTTCCTCATCATGATGATGGTGCTGCTCGGCACCATGGTCCTGTTCTCGGTGATGAGCGGTCGTCGCGAGAAGAAGAAGCGCGCCGAGCTCCTCGGCTCGATCAAGAAGCACGACAAGGTCATGACCGTCGGCGGCGTGCTCGGCACCGTCGTCGAGATGAAGGACGATGCGGTGGTCCTGAAGGTCGACGAGACCTCGAACACCCGGATCACGTTCAGCAAGAGCGCGATCTCGCAGGTGATGCCCCAGGACGCCGCGGCCTGAGCCCGCGCACCCCGCGACGACCGACCTGACCGCGCCTGCCGGCGCCCACGACCGAGACCCACGCGATGCAACTGCTCTTCTACACGCTGGTCCTCCCGCTCCTGCTTGCGCTGTACGCGCTCGCGTTCCGCAAGTCGGTCGGCCCGGCGCGGCGGCCGTTCGCCGACGCGCTGGTCATCGCCGCGACCTGCGGCATCATGGCGTGGGCCATCGTGCCGGTCGAGCAAAAGGTGAAGCTCGGCCGCGACCTCCGCGGCGGCGTCAGCCTCGTCTACTCGGTCTCGATGCCCGAGGGCGTGGACGACGAGGCCAAGGGCGAGCTCCTCAAGGAGACCATCAAGACCCTGAAGAACCGCGTGAACCCGCAGGGCGTCCTGGACCTCACCATGACGCCTCAGGGCGACGACCGCATCGAGGTCGTGATGCCCCTGCCGGGCGAGGAGGTCCGCGCGGCAGGCAAGGCCTACCGAGACGCGGTCGACGCGCTCCTGGCGAAGGCCCGCCTCACGCCGCGCGAGCTCGACGCCGCGCTGGCTGCCGGCACCGCCGCCGAGCTCGCCAAGGGCGACGCCGCGCGCGCGGCGAAGCTCGCCGCGCTCCAGGCGGCATACACGGCCGCGATGGATGCCCGCACCCGGTTCGAGGGCGCGAGCGGCATGAACATGCAGGCCGCCGAGCTCGACCGCCTGGCCGACGAGGCCGCGACGGCCGAGCTCGCGTACGACACCGCGCGCGCGGCCATCCAGACCGGCGCGCTCAGCGCGAGCCGCTTCGGGCGGATCATGGCGATGCCCTCGGT
>CAMDUT010000064.1 GCA_945877905.1 Phycisphaera mikurensis NBRC 102666
AGCGGCTGCGGGTCGCCGAGCGCTCGGACGACGGTGGGTCGGGCGCCTGGCGCGCGGTGCAGGCGGACGAGGCATCGGCGCGGCTGCGCGCGGCGTGGGATGCGGGGTTGGATGGGGGCGCCGCGCGGGCGCCGGTCACGGCTTCCGCGGCAGCAGGTACCTGAACACCACCGAGCACGGCATCGGCGGGTACGGCACCACGGCGCGGAAGAGCACGAAGTCCTCGGCCTTCCACCCCGCGCGCTCGACGACGGTGCGGATCAGGCGCGGGCGGTCCTCGACGAGGTCGCTCTCCATCGACTCGTGCGCCGGGTCGATGCGCTCGATCTCGACGGGGATCGGCAGCCGGTACCGCTCGCGCACCTCGGGGTCCGGGTCGAACGTGCCGAACGGGCGGCCGTACACGATGACCTCGGGGCGGAACTCCCCGAGCATCGAGCGGTGCACCATCACGTCCATCTGCGCGAACTCGGTGGGCATCGTCACGAAGGCCACCATCTCGCCATGCTCGGCCTCGCCCGCGCCGGGTTGCGCGTAGCGGTCGAACACCCCGCGCTCGATCGATCCCACCATGAAGGTCACCGCGCCCCGCTGCCCGATCGGCCCGTCGGCCAGCTCGTGGCGCACCTCGGAGTCGCCGCGCACGCAGCGCACCTCGGCCTCCGGCGGCGAGCAGAACGAGCGCATGACGAGGTCGGGCTCCACACCCGAGGCCGGTGGCTCGATCGGCATGAACTCGCGATGGCGGCGCACTCCGTCGGGCGCCATTCCGTAGTGATGGAACCGGAAGAGCGGCCACCCGTGCACGCTGCGAAGGCGCCGCAGTTCGTGCAACCCGGCCGCGGCCACGTCATCAAGCCGGTCGGGGCGCCCGGCCGTGGGCGCCAGCACCTGGAGCATCGAGCGCACCCGCGCCTGCACGCCCCAGATGCCCGAGTTTCCCCGGAACGCGAGCTTGCGCGAGACCTCCAGCGCCTTGCCGCCGAGGGGCATGCCGTCGATCAGGAGGTCGAGCGTCGCGCGGTCACCCGCGTGCGTGCGCAGCATCTCGTCGAACGCGTCGAAGTCGCGGCGCACGGGCGCGGTGACCGAGTTCGCGGCGCCCTCGCGCTCCATCGCGGTCAGCAGCAGCCCCATGCCCTCGGCGCCCGGGATCAGCGGCACCGCCTCCAGGGGCTCGGCCGTCTGCAGCACCTTGGCGACCTTCCATGTCAGGTTCTTGTTGAGCTTGAAGCGCCGCGCCACGTCCTGCGGGCGGGCGGCATCGGCACCCACCGCGTCGTACATGGCCTGCAGGGAGCCCTGCAGCGCACGCACGCAGGTGCTGCAGTGGAGCGCGAAGTCAGGGGGGGGCGGCGGGGTCACCTCGGGCGCAGCGTAACCCGCCCGCGGGCTTGTGCGGACGGGAGCCCGTGCCGGCCCGCCCGCGGCGGTCACCAAGCCCGGCTCGCTCACGGCGCCCCGGGGCACGTTCCCCAGTTGCCGAGCAGGATGCCGAGGTCAAGGCCGTTCACCACGCCGTCCTGGTTGATGTCCGCGACGCCCCGCTGGTCCCAGGAACCAAGCAGGATGCCGAGGTCGAGGCCGTTCACCACGGAGTCGAGGTTGAGGTCACCAGGGCACGCACCGGGCTCCGGGTGCATGTCGAGCACGAAGATCACCTGCCCCGCGTCGGAACGCCCCGAGCCCACGATGGTCTTCCCGTCGGCCGAGACCGCCAGCGGGAGCGACAGCCGCACGTCGGACGGGACGAACGCGCCGTTCTCCTCGGCGAGCACCTCGAGCGCGACGAACCCGCGGCCCGCGATCCACGCGTATCCCTCGCCGCTGATCGCCGGCGGGCCCCAACGGAAGAAGCACGCGATGACCGAGCCGTCCGCGCTGCAGTCGGTGGCGTAGCCGCTCGCGGGATCCGGCTTCGGGCCGAGCGACACGGCCTTCGTCCCGGCGGTCCACCGGTACGCAACCTGCCCCTCGCCGTTGTTGAAGTTGCCGAAGCCGAACACCGTCGATCCATCGGCGGTGCAGCACTGGGCCTCGCCCATGCGCACGCCCGTCGGCGACGCAAGCCGCGTCTGCGTGCCGTTCGTCCAGATGGCGCCCTGGCGGAATCCGGTGTCGATGTCCTGCCACCCGACGACGACGCTGCCGTCGGCGTTCGTGGCGTTGGCGCGCGTGGTCCAGCCGAACCACGAGAACAGCGTGCCCATCGACGTCGACTGGCTCCACCGCATGGCACGGTGCGAGCACGCACCCGGGTAGGCGCCGCCCACGACGGTCGAACCGTCGTCCGAGATGCCCCACGCGGTCGACGCGTTGATGTCGCAGGAACCGCCGAGGTTCCCCAAGAGCTGCCACTCGCCGGCGGCGATGTCGTAGATCGCGGCCTCGACCTTGCCCTGCGGGTTGAGCACGTTGCCGCACAGGCGGTTCCCGTCGTTGGCCATCTGCGAACTTCCGCCCGCACCCTGGTCGCCGGGTGCGATGCCTCCGATGAAGACCGAACCGGTCTCCTTGGTCCAGTAGAAGTACTGCGCGCCGTAGCCCGACACCACGCGTCCGTCCGCGCTGACGCCGGTCATGAAGCCCTGGTTCGCCGGGATGAGCGTGAGCTCTCCTGCGAGGGCGGTCGAGGCGAGGAAGGCCGATGCGGCGATCGCGTGGGTGTGCATGGGGGGTCGCAAGGTGATTCGTGGGAAGCGGGAGTTCACGGGCAGGTGCCCCAGTTGCCGAGCAGGATGCCGAGGTCGACGCCGTTCACGACGCCGTCCTGGTTGATGTCGGCGATGCCGCGCTGGCCCCACGCACCGAGCAGGATGCCGAGGTCGAGGCCGTTGACGTCGCCGTCGTCATTGAGGTCGCCCGGGCACGCAGGCTGCGCAGGGCGCAGGTCGAGCACGAACGTCACGTCGATCCCCTGGAACTCGTCGCGGCCGGAGCCGACGATCGTCTTGCCGTCGGCGGACATGGCCAGTGGCAGCGACAGTCGCACCTCGGGCGCGACCTGCACGCCCGCCTCGAGCGCCAGTTCCTCGAGCGCCACGTAGCCACGACCCTCGATCCACATGAACCCCTCGCCCGAGGTGGGCGGCGGGCCCGCGCGGAAGAAGCACAGGACGCGCGAGGCGTCGCTGCTGCAGTCGACCGCGAACCCGGGGAGCGCAGGGTCGGTCGCGGTGCCGAGGCCCACGGTGCCTCCGGCCTGCGTCCAGCGGAACGGCTGCTGGAGGCCGGCGATGGTGGCCTGCCCCACCACCGTCTGGCCGTCGTGACTCGCGGCGTTGGCCTCGCCGAAGAGGGTGTAGGACGTGCCGACGGGTGACGATGGGCGCGTCTGCACCCACGACGTGCCGTTCGAGCGCCAGAAGCACGGGCGACGGACGCCCGTGCCGTCGACCTGCCACCCCACCACCGTGGCGCCGTCGCCGCTCACGGAGTTGGCGCGGCCTGACCAGCCGAACCAGCTCTGCATGGTGGCGATGGTGCCCGTGGCCGCATCCCAGCGAAAGGCACGGAACGCGCCGCATGCGGTCGCGTATCCGCCGCCGACGATGACGTTGCCGTCCGCCGACATGCCGTAGGCCGAGGTGGACGTGATGTCGCACGAGCCGCCGATTCCCGGGCCCGCGGTCCACGCGGCCTGCGCGACCGAATAGCGGGACGCCTCGGCCTTCGAGGACGCGTTCAGCGCCCCGCCCGCGACGAGCGTTCCGTTCGCCGAGACGCGCCCCGTGCCGCCCGCGCCCTGGAAGCCGGGCGCGATGCCGCCGATGTACGTGACGCCCGCCTCGCGCGTCCACGTGAAGTACTGCTCCGAGGCGTTTCCGACGACGACCGATCCGTCGTCGCTGACGTCGGTCAGGTAGACGGACTTGCCCGCCGGGACCGGAAGCAGCACGAGTTCGGCTGCTCCGGCCCCGGTGGTGAGCACCAAGGAAACGATCGTTGCGACGCGCACGGCGTGGTCGTGGGCCGTGTGCATCAGGGGCAGGCGCCCCATGCGCTCAGGATGAGGCCGAGGTCGAGGCCGTCAACCTGGCCGTCGTCGTTGAGGTCGGCCGGGCACGCGCCGGCGCCGCAGGCACCCCACGAGCTGAGCAGCACGCCGAGGTCCTGGCCATCGACCTGGCCGTCGTCGTTGAAGTCGCCGGGGCAGGTGTTGGCGGCGCCGAACACGCGGGCGCGGATCACGAAGTAGTCGGTGCCCGTGGGCGTGTCGGGGTTCGCGTCGCTGCCGTTGGTGACGAACCAGCCAGTCTCGCTGAGGCCGGTGGAGCCGCCGTTGCCGTTCTGCCCGGCGTTGCCCATGGGGGCGAACGACTTCAGCGCGTACCCGGTGAGGCTGGTGTTGCCGAGCTGCAGGAGCATGCGCAGGCCGGTCGAGGCGCTCCACGCGTAGAGCGCGCGGTCATCGGTGCCGCCGGTGACGGCGCCCTGAAGCGGCATGGCGACCACCATCTCGCCCTTCGAGTTGATCTGCGGCGAGGACGAACCCGCGTAGTTCGTGGCGTACTGCACGCCCTTCGCGAGCCCGGCGGCCTGCTCGCCGCCGCGGAGGATCACGTTGATCGCGGAGGTGCCGAGGTCGTAGTCGACCATGGCGTTCTGCGCCGAGCCGGCGACGGTGAGGCCCGCGTTGAAGATCACGTGGTTCGTCGACGTGATCGCGAGGCCGGTGCCGTTGACGTTCGCGAACGTCCCGCCGCCCCACGCGCCCGAGGCGTCGCCTTCGCGCAGGAGCACGCGCGAGCCGCCGTTCGGGTCATAGAGGCAGAACACGTTGTCGTCGGCCGTGGTCACGCCGGGGCCGGCGATGTTCGCCGTGAACACGAAGCGGCCGTCGGAGGCAAGGCCGCGGCCGTTCACGGTGAACGTGCCGGTGAAGGTGAGGCCGGCGAGGCCGTACACGCCGTCGCCTTCGCGCACGGCGATGCGGGGCGAGCCCGACATGGAGAGCAACACGGCGGCGTCGTTGGCCGTCGTGGTCGAGCCGCCCGCGAGCGTGGCGGTGCAGAGGATGCTGTTCGCGTTGATGATGCCGCTGAAGCTGCTCAAGGCGGTGAGGTACGTCCCGTCCGTGAGGCCCGGGGCGACCTGGCCGCGGCGGAACACGAGCTGCGCGGACGAGGGGCCGCCGGTGTTCAGGAGGAAGAACCCGTTGTTGTTGGCGGCGGCGCCGCTCGTGACGGTGTCGCCGCCCGCCGTGGTCGCGTACCACAGGAACTTGCCCTCGTTCGTGACGCGGGCAGTGGCGGTCGAGAGGTTCGAGGAGCTGAAGTTGGTGGTCAGGTAGGTGCCGGCGGACGCGCCGGGCGCCTGCATGCCCACGATGCCCATGAGGTACGCGGTGCCGTCAGGACCCACGAGCCACATGGCGCTGTTGTTCTGCGTCGGGCCGGCGGTGTGGACCACCGATCCGCCGTTCAGCATGCCGCCCACCACCATGTATCCCGAGGCGGACGTGGAGAACGTGGTCGTGATGCCGTTGACGCCGGAGCCGGCGATCAGCTGGTTGAACACCGCGCCGGTGGGCGCGCCGGCGAGCGCCGGGCTGCCGTTGCGCGCGATCAGGTTCAGCGCACCGGGGATGCCGCGCATGACGACGCGCTGGTTGGCGTTCGTGAGCGTGGCGTCGGCGTTCTGGATGAGGTTCGCGACGATCACGCGGCCCTCGTCGTCGATGCAGCCGTTGTTGAACGCACCCGGCACCCACACCGCGGTCGGCACGCCCGCGACGTTGGCGTCGGTCGACTGGCGTGCGAGGTACTCCCAGGTCACGGACTGGGCCTGGGCTGCGGCGACGAACGATGCGGCGGTGATGAGTGCAAGCGGCGTGCGGTGCGACATGGTGGAAAGCCTCACGAGGTGATCAAGGTGAACGGCGGAAGCGCGTGTGCGGCCGACGTGTCGGGCAAATGCGTTCCTTAAAGGAAGGATGAAGACGGACGGTTTCCTTAAGGAACGTAATCTCGTCCGAAAATGAGTCAGGGCAAAGCAGAAACCGCATGAGATTCGGGAGTTTTGCTTATAGGACGTCTCAGACGCGGGCGGGCACGGGAGTGGGTCGAGGATGGCCCGCGCGTCTCGGGCGACGACTTCCGCCGGATCATGGCCGACGCAAAGGCTGGCCGGCCGTGATGATCGCGGTCGATTCCTCCGCGATCATCGCCCTGCTGCTCCGCGAGCCGAACGCGAAGCAGGTGCTCGATGCGTTGCTGGATGCGGACGCGCTGGTCGCGCCCGCGTTGCTGCCGTACGAGGTCCTGAACGCGCTGCACGCGGCCGTCCGGCGCGATCGCCTGCCGCAAGACGCCGTCGGGAAGTGCGTCGCGCATTGCCTTCGGTTCCCGTGGGCGCTCGACATCCATGCGTCAGAGCTCCGGCTCGGCGACGTTGCGCGCCTGGGCGCGCGCCACGGCCTGTCGGCGCACGACGCCGCGTACCTTGAGCCTGCGCTCCGGCACGGATGCCCCCTCGTGACGCTCGACGATGAGCTGCGCTCGGCCGCGAGGGCGGAACTGGTGGAGGTGCGGCCGGAGCGGGGCGCGAGATAGGCTCCGCGCAACCCATGAGCGAAGGCGCCCCGCTGGTCCTGCCCATCGTCGACGGCCTCAAGGTGGTCGTGCCGGACTCCATCGACCTGATCACCCCGTACGTCCTGCGCGAGCAGCACGACTGGTTCGAGGACGAGATCCGCTTCGTGCGCCGCGTGCTCGAACCCGGGCAGCGCGCCATCGACATCGGGGCGAACTACGGACTGTTCACGCTGTCGATGGCGAAGGTGGTCGGCCGCGAGGGCCACGTGTGGGCGTTCGAGCCGGCGTCGTCCACGGCGTCGTACCTCGAGCAGAGCCTGAAGGAGAACGGGCTCGCGAACGTCACGCTCCGGAAGGCGGGGCTCTCGGTGCGCGCGGGGGTGGCGGAGCTCTCGCTCAACGCGAACGCGGAGCTCAACGGGATCACGCGCGGAGGCGAGGCGGGCGCGGCCGGCGGCGCCACCGAGCGCATCGAGCTCTGCTCGCTCGACGAGCTTGATGCCGCAGGCACGTGGGACTCCGTCGACTTCCTGAAGGTGGACGCCGAGGGCGAGGAGCTGCGGATCATCGAGGGGGCGGGCTCGTTCCTTCGACGCCACTCGCCGATCATCCAGTTCGAGGTGAAGGCGGGCTCGAAGGCGGCGCTCGAACCGATGCATGCGTTCCGGCGCCGTGGCTACGAGCCGTACCGGCTGGTGCCGGGACTGGGCGTGCTCATGCCGTTCGACCCGCGCGAGACGGTCGACCAGTACCTCCTGAACCTCTTCTGCTGCAAGCCCGACCGCGCGGCGCGGCTCGCGGGGCGTGGGCTGCTGGTCACGGCCCGGGACCTGCCGGCATCGCCGGGACCGGACGTGCTCGCGGCGCGCAACGGAGACGGCCGGTTCAGCTGGCCGGAGGCGCTTGGCCGGTTCCCGTACGCGCGGCTCCTCGCCGACGAGTGGAGGAGCGGCCCGCGCACGAACGAGCGCGCCCAGGTCGAGCGCGCGCTGTCGCTGTTCGCGCTGTCGCAAGCCGCGGACGTCCCGATGCGCGACCGCGTGCTCGCGCTGCGCCGGAGCGTCGAGCTGCTCGAGAAGGCGTGCGCGGCGCCGGACTTCATGCGGCTTGCGTCGCTTGCGCGGGCCGCGCGGGCGTTCGGCATGCGGGTGCGCACGGTGCAGGCGCTGGGGCAGCTCATGAGTTCGGCGGGCGAGCGCCGCGGACTGTCGTTCGCGGAGCCGTTCCTGGCGCCGTGCGAGCGCTTCGAGGGCGTCGACCCCGGTACACGGCTCAACGATTGGGCGGTGGCCGCGGCGCTCGAGGAGTTCGAGCTCGCGCAGGCGTACTCGTCGTACTACTCGCCGTCGGCCTCGTTGCCCCGGCTGAAGGGCATCGCCGCGCTCGGGTTCGCAAGCGACGAGATGGCGCGCAGGCTTGAGTTGGTGCAGGCGCGGCTGGCGGCGATGCCGGCGACGTGAGGGCGCGCGGGCGCGTGCGCGGGCGCGCGTGCGCGGGCGCGGATTGAAGCGCGCGCACCGGGCGTGCCGATGCGGAGACATCATGGGAAACCACGTTCCGCGGGCTGGGCTGCTGACCGTCACCCTTTCGGCGGCCGCGGCCGCCGTGCTGCTCGGCGCGTTCGACGCGCGGCCGGCCACGGGTGCGCCGGGTGGTGCGGGGGCGGCGGGCCGGTGCGTCGGCATGTTCCTTGACCCCGGCGGCGGGCGGTCGAAGCTGCCGGACTCGGTGCCTGCCGAGGGCACGAACCTCGTGGTGCGGGGATCGGTGCCGTGCATGGACCAGGTGATGGCCTGGAGCGCGCGCGGGCCGTACCGCGTGTGGGAGGACGGGACGGTCGAGTTCCTGGCGTCGCCCGTCCCGCCCTGCCCCGGCGGGGATCACTACGTGTGGGTGGCGTTTCCGAGGTGAGGGGGCGAGTCAATTCAGCGCGTCGGTCAGTCGGGGTGCCTCACGATGGCGATCACCGTGATGTCGCCGGCGGCCTGGCCATAACACCAAAAGAGCCGCATCGCGCCGGAAGTTTGGTTCTGCGCATATGACTCGAAGACCTGGCCGTTGCGATCGAACGGGCTCTTCAAGGAGTGGTAGAGGTGGGTGCGAAGCCCGGGATGCCGCGGATTCGTCGCAAGCCATCGCAATGCCTTCTCCACCTGCCTTGCGGCAGCCGGATTCGCAGATCGACGATCGACGGAACGAGCGAGTGCGGCGACCGCTCCCCCAGATCGCCGCCCATGCAGCGCATCCAAGGCAGTTCGTGCCTCGTCCGTCAGCAAGACTCGGAACGGCATCACCGTCCTCGCGACCGGCGCTTCGGGCGAGCATCGGCGGCGGACGTCGTCCGTCCCGCACGGGCGTCGGCCAGTCCACGGCGGACCGCGGCGCGTGCGGGGTCGTCACGGTCAAGCCATTCGTCCGAGATCGGCAACGCCCGCGCGACGGATTCCGGAAGCACGCGCGCCACGCGCACGACGACGGCGTCCTCGAAGTGCTCGATCAGCACGGGTCGATTCGCGAACGGTGCGCCGAGGGTGACACGCCCCTTGGAGTCGGCGGTCTTCATGGAAATGGAGTCCTTTGCCCGCCGGGCCATCCGTGGAGTATTCCCACTTTCCCACCAAAGTCAAGCGGGGACGCAGCAATGCCGGCGATTCATGCTGCGACGTGCCTCTCGGTAGCTGCGCGAACCGCTGCCTTCGGGATAGTCGGCGAAAGCGCGCGACGCTTCCCTTTCCTCGGAACGTGCCCCGGAATTCCGGGCAATCCCGCCCCACGGTGCACTTGGTGCTTCTCCCCCGTGTGCGATCGTTCTCATTGACGGAGCCGCACGCGCGGCCCGTGCGTGGGGGTCGGAGCCCACGCCCGCACGCGCACCGCCACCGGACCCAGCCTCCAGGACCACGTTGTCGAACACGGAGCCCCCATCGACTGACCTGCACGCACGCATCGCGCGGCTCGAGGGCATGCTGTCGCCCGACGGCACGCTTCGATGCAGCGGCATCGTGATCATGGATGCGCACGGCGCACCGCGCATCGTGGCCAGCGTCAGCGAGCGCGGCGAGGCCGTGCTCGAGTGGCTCGACAGCGGCGCACGCAAGCGCGTCTCCGTGTCGGCCGACGGCGATGGCTCGGCCGGGCTCATGGTGTTCGACGCGCGCGGCGCGCCACGGATCGGAGTGGGGTCCGACCGCGCGGGCGGCGCGCACGTGGTGTGCTCGGACGGCGCGCGCGTGCCGCGAATCGTGGTGGGGACGTCGGCGGCGGGCTCCGCGGCCGTCACGGTGAGCGACGGCGCAGGCCAGGTGCGCGTAAGCGCGGGCACCACGGCGGACGGCCGGGTGGCCGGCGACTGGAAGGTGGAGGCACGGGGCTTGTAGATCACGCCCGGTCGACCACCATGGGTTGTGGGTGCGGGCGGCGGATGATTGCGCCTGCGCCCGCCGCCGCGCGAGCATCACGCGAACTCGCACTTCGCCGCGGAATCTCCTTGCACTTTCCGGGCGCAGGCCTATCTTCGGCCGCTCACGCACCCCACCACCTTGCAAGGAGTGACTCATGGACGAGTCCGAACTGTTCCCCGGCTTTGGACGCCCCGAGGACCGCCGTCAGGAGGACGGCACGCCGCCCAGCCGCAAGCGCGCCCCGCGCCCGAAGCAGGCGCCCGGCTCGAAGGCCGCGCCCGGGGCCAAGGCCGCGCCTGACGCGAAGGCCGACGCCGATCCCGCCGTGACGCCCGCGCCGCCCGCGGCGACGCCCGCGGCGCCCGCGCGCTGGATCACGCACGAGGACCTCGCCGCACCGACGTTGAGCCACCTCGGCGAGTGCCCGGCCCTCGCGGAGACCGCCTCGGCCATCGCCGAGCGCTGCCTGGCGGGCTCCGCGCGGTTCCCGCACACGCTGCTGGTCGGCCCCGCCGACAGCTCGAAGCGGCTCATCGCGCAGGCGATCGCCGCGGACATGGCCGCGCCCTTCCACGTCGTGGAGCTGATCCACGTCAAGGACCCCGACGCCCTGCACGCGGCGCTCCGCAAGGTGCCGGCCGGCGCGGTGGTGCTGATGAGCGGCGCCGAGGCCTTCGGCGGCGGCGCGCTGGCCGAGCTCTCGCGTGCGGTGGGCGCGCGCGAGCATGTCCGCGACACGTCCCTGCGCGACTTCGTGCGCGAGTTCGACCGCGAGCCGTGGAAGCGCGACGAACGGCCGCGCGCGGCGCGCCGGTACGAGGACTTCACGGTGATCGTCACGTCGCGCACGCACGTCCCGCCGGACTCGCCGTTCCACCGCTGGGTGCAGCTGCAGTTCTTCACGCAGCGCAACGGGCAGACCGAGCGCGCCCGCATGGCGCGCGCATTGCGGCGCGCGGGCATCCCGCTCGAACCGGCGAAGCTCTCGGAGTTCGCGTCGTTTGCGGCCACGTACCGCATCCGCACCGTGCAGGCCCTCAACACGCTGGCCGCGCACCTCGAGGCCGTGCGCGACGACCCGGCCGCGCGCGACGCGGTGTTCGAGCACGCCATGGACCCGACGCAGGTGAAGCGCGTGCGCGCACTGCTGCGGCGGATCGCGGCGTGACGGCCGGGCACGGGTCACGGCGGGCGAGGTTTGCGCGGCGCCGCGGGGGCGCGCCGCGCGGCCCGCTCACCGCCCCGTGAACGGCGTGGTCGAGAGCTCGACGCCCGGGTTGCGCTGGCCGAAGTAGCGCATGGGCCACTCGTCGCTGAAGAGCACCATGGGCCGCCCCTCGTGGTCGATCGCAAGCGTGGCGTCGGCGAAGACCTCGGGCAGGAAGTCCTCGGGCGCGCCTTCCTTGCGCCACCAGCGCGCGAGCTTCCAGCGCGTGGGCTCCAGGCGGCACTCGGCGTTGTACTCGCTCTGCATCCGGTACTGGAGCACCTCGAACTGGAGCGGGCCGACGGCGGCCAGGATCGGCCGCTTGATGGCGGCGTCGAGCCCCGAGAGCAGCTGGTACTCGCGAACCACGCCCTCCTGGAGCAGCTGCTTCAGCCCCAGCACGTACTTCTTGCTGTTGCCCGGGCTCGGGTTGTGGATGAACGAGAAGCACTCCGGCACGAAGGTCGGCATCTCGCTGAAGCGGATGGTGCGGTCGGTGGAGAGCGTGTCGCCGATCCCGAGCGCGTCGTGGCCCACCAGGCCCACCACGTCGCCGGGCATGCCGTCCTCCACGGTCTCGCGGTCGCGGCCGAAGAGCCGCTGCGCGTTGTTGAGCTTGATCTTGCGGTCGCCCTGCACGTGCGTGACGGTCATCTCGCGCTCGAACCGGCCGCTGACCACGCGCAGGAACGCGATGCGGTCGCGGTGGCGCGGGTCCATGTTCGCCTGGATCTTGAAGACGAAGCCGCTGAACGGCGGGTCGGTGGGGCGCACCAGGCGCTCGCCCGACCTGCGCGGCCCGGGGCCCTCGGAGTTGGCGAGGAACCCGTCGAGCAGGAGCTGCACGCCGAAGTTGTTCATCGCGCTGCCGAAGTAGACGGGGGTGAGCTCGCCGGCGTGGACGCGCGCGGGGTCGAACGCGTCGCCGAGGCCCGAGAGCAGTTCGACCTCCTCGCGCGCCTTCGCGTGGACCTCGGGATCGAGGCGCTCGGCGAGCGCGGGGTCGTCGATGCCGAGCACCTGCTCCGGCGCGGCGGTGGCGTTCAGGCGCGTGCGCTCGAAGACGTGGACCTGCTTCGCGAGGCGGTCGTACACGCCCCTGAAGGACGGGCCCGAGCCGAGCGGCCAGTTCACCGGGAACGGCGCGATGCCGAGCGCGCGCTCGAGCTCGTCGATCAATTCGAGCGGCTCGCGCGTGGGGCGGTCGCACTTGTTCATGAACGTGAAGATGGGGACGCCGCGGCGGCGGCACACCTCGAAGAGCTTGCGGGTCTGGGTCTCGATGCCCTTGCCCGCGTCGATCACCATGATGGCGGCATCGACCGCGGTGAGGACGCGGTAGGTGTCCTCGCTGAAGTCGTTGTGGCCGGGGGTGTCGAGGAGGTTGATCCGGTAGCCCGCGTAGTCGAACTGGAGCACCGTGCTCGAGATCGAGATGCCGCGCTGGCGCTCGAGCTCCATCCAGTCGCTGGTGGTAGCGCGCTGGTTCTTGCGGGCGGTGACCGTGCCCGCGAGGTCGAGCGCCCCGCCGTAGAGCAGCAGCTTCTCGGTGAGCGTGGTCTTGCCGGCGTCCGGGTGCGAGATGATCGCGAACGTGCGGCGGGGGAGCGTGGCGGCGTCGACGGTCATGCGCGGGGGACAAATGGTACGGTGCGCGCGCCATGCACGACCCCGCGCTTGCCGTCCGCACCGCCCGGCGCGACGACCTCCCCGCGATCCTGGCGATCTACAACGCGGCCGTGCCGCTGCGCACGGCCACCGCGGACCTGGTGCCGCAGGGGATGCCCGCGCGCGAGGCATGGTGGGAGCAGCGCGACCACGCGCGGCGTCCGGTGCTCGTGGGCGAGGCGGGCGGGCGCACGATCGCCTGGGGAGCGTTCACGGACTTCAAGCCGCGCGCGGGCTATGCGCCGACCGCGGAGGTGAGCGTGTACGTGGACCCGGCGTTCACCGGGCGCGGCGCGGGGCGCGCGATGCTCGACGCGCTGATGGCGCGCACGGGCGCATGCAGCATCGACCGCGTGCTGGCGCTGTGCTTCGCGCACAACGAGGCCAGCGTGCGGCTGTTCCGCTCGCGCGGCTTCGAGGAGTGGGGGCGGCTGCCGGACGCGTGCGACATGGACGGCGTGCGCCGGACGGTGGTGATGCTCGGAAAATCCGTACCGGGGTAACCCCGCACTCCTTTATCCGGGACGTACGCATGCCCAGCCGGAAATGGCGCCCGGGCGACGCACGCGCTGCCTCGCACCCGGAACGTCCTTGATAAAGGAGTGCGGGGTTACCCCGGACCCAATTTCTCCGGCAACGCGTCCATGAACGCGCG
>CAMDUT010000065.1 GCA_945877905.1 Phycisphaera mikurensis NBRC 102666
GTCGGAACGGCCGTGGGCGCCGCCGGCACCGCGGGCGCAGCACCCGCGGGCGAAGGCGCGGACGCGGCCGCGGGTTCGCTCGATGGCGCGGCATCCGAGGCCGGCCGTGGGTTCGAGTCGGGCGGGGATTGCCACGCCTCGCTGGCCCACCCGCGCACGGCCCCGAGCGCGACGTCGGACTTCGCGGGGTCCGGGTCGGTGATCCCGCGCACCCCCAGCTCGCGCAGGCGCCGTGCCTCGGGTCCCGTGTACTCCACGTCGCGCATCAGGTTGTTCCAGCCCTGCGGCAGGAACGCCAGGCAGAGGACGAGCCGCGCCAGGAGCGGCAGGATGTTCGTCGCTGCGAACTGGCTCGGGGTCATGGCGCGGAGTCTAGGGCCGCGCCGGGAGGGACGGGGATATGCTCGGCCCGCACCCGAGCTTCCCGATGACCGACCATCAGCCCACCAGCGTCCCAGGCCCCGACACGGTCGCATCCGCGCAAGAGCCGGTTGCGACCGCCGTCGCGTTCGACTTCCGCACCAAGGAGTGCCCGTCCATCGAGCTGTCGGAGGCGCGCGCCGCGATGGACGCGGGCCGCTTCACGTGGATCGACGTCAACCTGGCGCGCGCCGAAGAGGCACGGCGGCTGGTCGAGTCGCTGGGGATCTGTCCCGCGGACCTCCTCGAGGACGCGCTCGGCCGCGAGCCCGCCACGCAGATCGCGCGGTACGAGGACTTCATCCACCTCGTGCTCACCGGCTGCCGGCTGCGCGACCGTTCCTTCGACCTCGAGCGCGTGGACGTGCTCTTCGGCGAGCGGTTCATGCTGACCTTGCGCCGGGGCCAGCCGCAGTTCATGGCCGCGGTGCGCCGCGAGTACCGGTCGGACTTCGTGCGCCATGCGCAGAGCCCGAGCTTCCTGCTGTACGAGCTGTGGGACCACCTCATCGACAACTACCTCAACGTGCACAAGGCGTTCGAGGACCGCGTCGAGGCGGTCCAGCGCGCGCTGGTGGGCGATGCCGACGAGTCGATCTTCGGCGAGGCGTCGGAGCTCGGGGTCGACCTCCTGCACCTGCGCAAGGTGGTGCTCCCCGCACGCACGGTGCTGACCGACCTCTCGACCCGCAAGTCCGCGTTCGTGAGCGAGGCCACGCAGCCGTACCTCGCCAACATGGTCGGCACGGTCGAGCGCGTGCTGCAGGACGTGCTCGTCGACCGCGACGTCCTCTCGGGAGCGCTGAACAACTACATGTCGATGGTGGCCCACCGCACCAACAAGGTGATGGGCAAGCTCACCGTCGTGAGCGTGATCTTCCTCCCGCTGACCTTCCTCTGCGGCGTGTACGGGATGAACTTCGAGGTCATCCCCGAGCTCAAGTGGGCATGGGGCTACGGCGGGTTCTGGGTCGCGGCGCTGGTGATCGTGCTCGGCCTCCTCGCGGTCATGCGGCGGATGAAGCTGCTGTGAGGGGCGGCGCCCGCGGCGCGCGTACGATCCCGGCGCCGCGCGCGGGCGTGGCGGAATTGGCAGACGCACCAGATTTAGGTTCTGGTGGGGGCAACCCCGTGCAGGTTCAAGTCCTGTCGCCCGCATTCGAAGGCCAGCCATGAGCGCTCCCCGCAATGACCCGTCCGCCGCGCCGCGCACGTTCGCCGTCGACGGGTGGTCGCCCTCCTCGTGGCGCGCGCGCCCGACCCTGCAGCAGCCCGACTGGCCGGACGCGGCCGCGCTCGCCGCGGCGCGCGCGGACCTCGCGCGGCTGCCGCCCCTGGTGACGAGCTTCGAGATCGAGTCGCTGCGCGCGCAGCTCGCCGAGGCCGCGGCCGGCCAGCGCTTCATCCTGCAGGGCGGCGACTGCGCCGAGACGTTCGACGCGTGCGAGTCGGGCTCCATCGCGGCGCGGCTGAAGGTGCTGCTCCAGATGAGCCTGGTGCTGGTGCAGGGCGGCCGGCGGCGCGTGACGCGCATCGGCCGCTTCGCGGGCCAGTACGCGAAGCCGCGGTCAACGGACCTCGAGACGCGCGACGGCGTGTCGTTGCCCGCATACCGCGGCGACATCGTGAACGGGCCCGCCTTCGATGCCGCGAGCCGCGCGCCCGACCCGCGCCGGCTGGTGCGCGCCCACGAGCGCGCGGCGCTGACCCTGAACTTCGTGCGGTCGCTGGTCGACGGCGGGTTCGCCGACCTGCATCATCCTGAGTACTGGGACCTCGACTTCGTGCGGCATTCGCCGCTCGCCGCGGACTACCAGCAGCTCGTCGACCAGATCGGCGACGGGCTGCGCTTCATGGAGACGCTGGTCGGCGTCAACGTCGCGCAGGTGCACCGCGTCGACTTCTTCACGAGCCACGAGGGCCTCGTCCTCGACTACGAGCAGGCGCAGACGCGGCAGGTGCCGCACCGTCCGGGCTGGTGGGACCTCAGCACGCACTTCCCGTGGATCGGCGTTCGGACCTCGTCTCCCGAGGGCGGTCACGTCGAGTTCTTCCGCGGCATCGAGAACCCGGTCGGCCTCAAGGTCGGCCCGGACACCGATCCCGAGGCGCTGGTCCGCACCGTCGCGCGGCTCGACCCGCACGGGACGCCGGGGCGCGTCGTCCTGATCACGCGCTACGGCGCGCACGCGATCGCGCGGCACCTGCCGGCGGCGATCGATGCCGTGAGGCGCTCGGGCCGGCCCGTCGTGTGGATGTGCGACCCGATGCACGGCAACACCGAGACCGTGGTGCCGCAGTCGGGCGCGGGGAAGGGCGTGCCGGTGAAGACCCGGAAGTTCGCCCACATCCTGGCCGAGGTCGAGCAGGCCTTCGAGATCCACCGCGCCGCGGGCACCTGGCTCGGCGGCGTGCACGTGGAGCTCACCGGCGAGAACGTCACCGAGTGCACGGGCGGCGCGCGCGGGCTGTCCGACGAGATGCTGGCCGACGCGTACCGTTCGCCGGTGGACCCTCGGCTGAACTACGAGCAGGCGCTGGAGCTTGCGATGCTGATGGCCCGGCGCATGCGCAAGTGAGCCCTGGGAGGCGGGCGCCTGCGGGCGCAGCGCGGTCTTCGTAGACTGCCGGGTCCATGCCGCGACAGTCTCGACGCGTTGTCATCACGGGCACCGGGACGGTCACGCCCTTCGGGCAGGGGATCGGCGCCACCTGGGCCGCCCTGTGCGAGGGACGCTCCGCCGTCGCCCCGTGCCGGACCTTCGACTTCGGCGGGTTCCCGACGCCATTCGTGGCGCAGCTGCCCGACGAGCTCTTCGACGTCAAGAACGTCGTGCCCAAGTCGTACCGCAAGGCCACCAAGGTCATGTCGCGCGACATCGAGCTCGCCGTGGGCGCGGCGTTCGAGGCCGTGCGCGAGGCCGGGCTGGTCACGAAGGCGCACGAGCAGGGCACGGTGACCATCCCGCCGGGGCGCTTCGGGTGCCACGTCGGCGCGGGCCTGATCGCGGCCGAGGAGAACGAGCTCACCTCCGCCCTCGCCACCGCGCGGTCGCCCGACGGGTCCTTCGACTTCGGCGCCTGGGGCACCGAGGGCATGAAGAACCTCACGCCGCTCTGGATGCTCAAGTACCTGCCCAACATGCTGGCGTGCCACGTGACCATCGTGCACGACTGCCAAGGGCCCTCGAACACCATCACGTGCGGCGAGGCGAGCAGCCTGCTCTCGCTCGGCGAGTCGATGCGCGTGATCGGCCGCGGCGACGCGGACGCGTGCATCTCGGGCGGCGCCGAGAGCAAGACGAACCTCATGGGCATGATGCGCCAGCACTACGCGCGCCGGCTCGCGGCCACCGTCCCGGGGGAAGACCCCGCGGGCGTGGTGCGGCCGTTCGCCGCCGACGCCAAGGGCTGCGTGCCCGGCGAGGGCGGCGGGCTGCTGGTGCTCGAGGCGATGGAGACCGCCGCCGCGCGCGGCGCGACCGCGCTCGCCGAGCTCGCGGGCTTCGGCGCGAGCCAGAGCTTCTGCCCCGACACGCTCGGCGTCGAGCCCGAGTCCGACGGCCAGGGCATCGTCGACGCCATCGAGGCCGCCCTCGCCGACGCCGGGATGGACGCAGGCGGCATCGACGCGATCATCCCCTTCGGGACGGGCGTCCCGATGCTCGACGCCGCCGAGCGCGCGGCCATCGTGAAGGTGTTCGGCGCGCGCGCCGCGCAGGTGCCGCTGATCACGCTGTGCCCCGGGATCGGCAACTGCGGCGCCGGTGCCGGCGCCATCGCCGCGTCGGTCGCCGTGCGCGCGCTGCGCGAGCAGCGGCTCCCGGCGCGCATCAACTGCGCCGACGCGGGCGGGCTCGACGCCGCCGGCGCGCCCTCGCGCGACGCGACGCTCCGCGCCGTGCTCGTCTTCACGCCGAGCCTCGGCGGGCAGAACGCCGCCGCCGTCATCAGGAGCATCGCATGAGCGCGCCGCGCATCGTCGTCACCGGCACCGGCTGGATCACGCCCCTCGGACACGACATCGAGGGCGTGTGGAGGCGGCTGCTCGCCGCCGAGAGCGGCATGGCGCCCATCACGCGCTTCGACGCGCGCACGTTCCCCACCACGTTCGCCGCCGAGGTGCGCGACTACGACGTCTCGCGCTTCGTGAAGGACGCGAGGGTGCACGCGACCGCCGGCCTCAACAGCCAGTTCGCGCTCGGCGCGGCCTCGCAGGCGTGGCGCCAGGCGGGGCTCGACCGCACGCCGCCGCGCGACCCGCGCCGCGTGGGCCTGTACCTCGGCGCCGGCGAGGGCGTGCTCGACACCGCGAACTACGTCGGCTCGAACCTGGCCGCGTGGGACCCGGTCGCGGGCGCCGTCGACGGTCGGCGCTGGGCCGAGGCGGCGCTGGCGCGCATGGCGCCCGCGCGCGAGATCGAGCAGGAGCCGAACATGCCGCTGGCTCACCTGGCGCGCGAGTTCAACGCGCGCGGGCCCGCCTACAACTGCCTGACCGCGTGCGCCGCCAGCACGCAAGCGATCGGCGAGGCGTTCAGCATCCTCCGCCGCGGCGACGCCGACGTCATGGTCGCCGGAGGCACGCACACGATGATCCACCTCCTGGGCGTCACGGGCTTCAACCGCCTGACCGCGCTCAGCGAGTTCAAGGGCGACCCCACCGAGGCGAGCCGTCCGTTCAGCCTCGACCGCGGCGGCTTCGTCATGGGCGAGGGCAGCGGCATGATCGTCCTCGAGACGCTCGAGCACGCCGCGGCGCGCGGCGCGACGCCGCTCTGCGAGGTCGTCGGCTACGGCTCGAGCTGCGACGCGTACCGCATCACCGACATCCAGCCGGAGGGTCGCGGCGCGGCGGTGGCGATGGAGGCCGCGCTCCGCCAGGCCGGCATCGACCCGCACGCGCGCGACGCGCAGGGCCGTCCGCCCATCCAGTACATCAGCGCGCACGGCACGGGCACGAAGGAGAACGACTCCATCGAGACGCGGGCCGTGAAGCGCGTATTCGGCGAGCTCGCGCGCGAGATCCCGATGAGCTCGATCAAGAGCATGATGGGGCACCTGATCGCCGCGGCGGGCAGCGTGGAGTTCATCACCTGCGTGCTGGCCATCCGCGACGGCATCGTCCCGCCGACCCGCAACCTGCGCGTGCCGGACCCCGAGCTCGACCTCGACTACGTGCCGAACGCGGCGCGCCGGCTCCCGGTCGACGTGTGCGTCTCGAACAACTTCGGCTTCGGCGGGCAGAACGACTCGCTCGTCGTCAGGCGGTTCACGGCGTGAGCGGGCCGGCCGGCGTGCCGAGGGCGAGGTGGCAGCGGAAGGCGTTCCTCGCGATGCTGGTCCTCGTGGCCATGGCGGCCGGAGGCGTGGCGCTCGCGCGCCGCGTGCCCGCCTGGTGGTCGCCGCCGGCGCGCGACGCGGCCGGCGCGCTCGACACCGCGAGGGCGCTCGAGCAGGGCATCGCGAGCGAGACGACGCGGGTGCGCGGGCCGGGTGCGCAGGCGTGGAGGGTGCGCGTGCGCGCGGCCGACGTGAACGCGTGGCTGGGCGCGCGGCTGCCGCAGTGGCTCGAGCATGACCGCAGCCTGCCGTGGCCCGAGGGCGTGAAGGCGGTTCAACTGGCCGCCGACGCGGAGGGGTTCGCGCTGGCCGCCGACTGGAACGGGTTCGTGCTGGTGACGCGCTGGACGATCGACGCGGGCGAGGGCGGGGCGGCGGCGACCCTGCGCGCGGCGGGCACCTCGGTCGGCAGCCTGCCGGTGCCGTTCGCGGGAAGCGTCGGCGGGTGGTTCGTGCCCGAGCTCGCCAGGCCGCTTCCGCTCGAGACGCGGCTCGGCGACGGGCGGACGCTCCGGGTGACCGGCGCGGAGTTCCTCGCCGGCGAGGCGATCCTCGACTGCGAGACCGTGGCCGGCGCGCGCTGACGCGCGTCCCGCGGGCCGCCGGGGCGCGTGGCGGGGACTACACTTCCGCTCCCCATGGCCCAGGTCACCATCAACGGCAAGGCGTACGGCTTCGAGAAGGGCGAGAAGATCCTGCAGGTGGCGCTCCGCCACGACGTGGAGATCCCGCACTACTGCTACCACCCGTCGATGTCGATCCCGGCGAGCTGCCGCATCTGCCTCGCCGAGGTGTGGGCCCCGAACCCGAAGTCCGGCGCGCTCGAGCCGATGCCGCAGCTCAAGCCGACCTGCCAGACCGACTGCACCGACGGGATGGTGGTCTACACCGACAGCCCGCGCTCGATCGCCAACCAGAAGTCGGTGATGGAGCTCCTCCTCATCAACCACCCGGTCGACTGCCCGGTGTGCGACAAGGCCGGCGAGTGCTACCTGCAGGACTACTCGCACGAGTACGGCCGCGGCCAGAGCCGGTTCCTCGAGGAGAAGGTCAAGAACCCGAAGAAGGACGTCGGCCCGGACATCCTGCTCTACAGCGACCGGTGCATCATGTGCACGCGCTGCGTGCGGTTCACCCGCGAGGTGACCGGCACCGACGAGCTGATGGTCGACGGCCGCGGCGACCGCGAGATGATCGACGTCTTCCCGGGCAAGCCGCTCGACAACCCGCTCGCGGGCAACGTCGTGGACCTGTGCCCCGTGGGCGCCCTCCTCGACAAGGACTTCCTGTTCCAGCAGCGCGTGTGGTTCCTCACGAAGACCCCCTCGATCGACGGCCTCACCGCCAGCGGCGACAACCTCTTCGTCGAGCACAACGACGGCAAGGTGCACCGCATCAAGCCGCGCACCAACATGGACGTGAACACGTGGTGGATCACCGACGAGGTCCGCCGCGGCTGGAAGCACGTGCACTCCGAGTCCCGCATCCGGCTCCCGCGCGTCCGCGGGCTCGACGCGTTCGAGCCGTCGCAGGCGGCGCAGGCCTGGAAGGCCGGGCTCGCCAAGGCCCAGGGCACCCTCGCGGGCGCCGTGAACGCGGGCAAGCGCGCCGCGATCATGGTGAGCCCCATGCTGAGCTGCGAGGACGCCTTCGAGCTGGCGTCGTGGGTGCTCGCGCTCGACCCGAAGGCCGAGCTCGCCGTGGGCCCCGTGCCCTTCGCGGGCGAGGACCGCACGTTCAAGGGCGGCTTCACGATGTACGCCGAGAAGGCCCCGAACGCGCGGGGCGTCCGCCGCGTGCTCGAGGCGCTCAGCGCGCGGCGCGGCGGCGGCACGGTCCATGACGCGGCGTCGTTCATCGCTGCGGTGCGCGCCGGCGCGGTCGGCGCGGCGGTCGTGACCGGGAACTACCCGAGCGACTGGGTGACGCCCGAGCTGCGCGACGCGTGCATGAACCTGCCGATGGTCGTCGTCGACACGCTCGAGAACCCGCTCTGCGCGATGGCCGAGTGCGTGCTTCCCGGAGCCACGTGGGTCGAGAAGGCCGGCACGTTCGAGAACGCGAAGGGCCGCCTGCAGGCGTTCCTGCGGGCGATCGAGCCGATCGACTTCGCGCGCGCCGAGTGCCAGGTCGGCGCCGACCTGCGCGCGGCCTTCGAGGGTTCGCGCGCCGCGGCCGTCAACCCGGCCGTGGTGCGCGCCGCGATGGCGAAGGTGCCCGGGCTCGAGCGGTTCGCGACGGACGTGCACGTCCCGGACCTGTCGTTCACGCAGGCGTCGGACATGCAGTTCGCGGAGGTCTGATCAGCGGCGTCCACGCCGGGACGGGGTCCGTGCCGACGGGAACTGGTGCGCGCGCGGATGCGGCGCCGGCGACGCCGGGTGCGCGGTTCGTGCCGGGGCGGCCGTGGCCGAGCCGCCGGCCGACGCGCCGGAAGCCCCGGCGGCGGACGCCTTCCGCTTGGCCCCGCCCCGGCCGTGTGCGGGGCCCTTGCCCTGCGCGGGCTTCTGGCCGCCGCGGCCGCGCGGGCCGCTTCCGCCGCCGCCCGTGCGACGCCCGGCGCCCCCGCGCCCGGCGTTCGGGTGCTCGCGCCGTGCGGGTTCCTCGCCCGGCTCCGGCAGCTTGCTCAGCGCCTGCAGGTCCTGCGGGACCGCGGCCAACGGCACGGGCTTGCCGACCAGCTTCTCGATGTCCTTGAGCGCCCCGCGCTCGGCCGGCTCGCAGAACGTGATCGCCTGCCCGGTGGCGCCCGCGCGCCCCGTGCGCCCGATGCGGTGCACGTAGCTCTCGGCCTCGACGGGCACGTCGTAGTTCACCACGTGCGACACGCCGTCGACGTCGATTCCGCGCGCCGCCACGTCGGTCGCGACGAGCACCCGGACCTTGCCGGTGCGGAACGCGTCGAGCGCGCGCTGGCGCTGGTTCTGGTTCTTGTTGCCGTGGATCGCCAACGCGTCGACCTTCGCCCGCACCAGCCGCTTCATCACGCGGTCGGCGCCGTGCTTGGTGCGCGTGAACACGACGACGCTCGTCATGTCGCCCGACTCGAGCAGGCGCTCGAGGAGCGGCTGCTTCAGCTCGCGCGCGACGTGCATCACGCGCTGGTCGATCTTCGGGGCCGCGCTCGCGACCGGCGTCACCTCCACCCGCACCGGCTCGCGCAGCAGCGACTCGGCGAGGTGCTTCACCTCCTTCGGCATCGTCGCCGAGAAGAGCATGGTCTGCCGCTCCTTCGGCACCATCCCGGTGATCGTCCGGATGGGCTTGATGAAGCCCATGTCGAGCATCCGGTCGGCCTCGTCCAGCACCAGCACGTGCACGTCCTGGAGGCTGCAGTGGCGCTGCTGGATGAGGTCGAGCAGCCGCCCGGGCGTCGCCACCACCACGTCGACGCCCGCGCGCAGCGCGGTGACCTGCGGGTTCTGGCCGACGCCGCCGAACACCAGGCACGTCTTCACCGCCGCGTGCCGCCCGTAGACGTTGATGCTGTCGGCGATCTGCACCGCGAGCTCGCGCGTCGGCGCGAGGATCAGCGCGTGCGGGCGCCCCGGCAGCCGCGACTTCGCGGCCGCCTTCCCGATCTCGCGCGACGCGGTGAGCCGCTGGATGAGGGGCAGCGCGAACGCCGCGGTCTTGCCGGTGCCTGTCTGGGCGCAGCCGAGGATGTCGCGTCCCTCGAGCGCGGGCGGGATCGCCTGCGCCTGGATCGGCGTGGGCTTCTCGTAGCCCTCCTCCGCGAGCGCCTTGAGGAGCGGGGCGGAGAGTCGCAGCGCGTTGAATGCCATGAAGGAGCGGACGATACGCGTTTCGATCGCGATTGCTCCGACGAAATCGGGGAATTGCCCGCTTGCGCCGCGCGCATGCGGCGTGCGACGGCTACGATTGGACTTCCTCGTGTCCGTCCGCCGAGGCCACGGTCCACGGCCCCGCGCCGGTGCACCCGTTCGAGGTACCCTCACGATGCACGTCCACGCCTCCCACGAACACGATTCGACCCCCGTCGCGATGCGCGTCAAGCTGCTCACCCTGGCCGCAGTGGTCCTTCCCCCCGTCGCCCTGGCGATCGCCATGTGGCTCGCGTGGGGCGGCTGGTTCGGCTGGACGTTCCTCGTCATGCTCGTCGTCGGCTACATGCTCACGGCCATGGGCATCACCATCGGGTACCACCGTCTCTACACGCACAAGTCGTTCGAGGCCTCGCCCGCGGTCGCGTGGACGTTCGGCATCCTCGGCTCGATGGCGGTGCAGGGGCCCCTCATGTGGTGGGCGACGACGCACCGCCGGCACCACCAGCATTCCGACCACGCCGAGGACCCGCACTCCCCGCACGCCGGGCGCGAGCCGGGCGTCGCGGGCTGGGTCAAGTCCTTCGGGCACGCCCACATTGGCTGGCTGTTCGACCGCGAGCTGCGTGGCAGCGTCGTGCGCTACGCCCCCGACCTCGCCGCGGACGCGCGTGCCCAGGCCATCAGCCGCACGTTCGTGCTGTGGGTGGTGCTCGGGTTCGCGATTCCCGCCGCGATCGGCGGCCTCGTCATGCAGTCGTGGATGGGCGTCCTCCTCGGGTTCCTCTGGGGCGGCGTCATCCGCATGTTCCTGGTCCACCATGCGACGTGGAGCGTGAACTCGGTGTGCCACATCTGGGGCTGGCAGACCTACCGCTCGGGCGACCACAGCCGCAACAACCCGGCGATGGGCATCCTCGCCATGGGCGAGGGCTGGCACAACAACCACCACGCGTTCCCCGCGAGCGCGCGACATGGCCTGCAGTGGTGGCAGTTCGACATCAGCTGGATCACCATCCGCTCGCTCGCGGCCGTCGGCCTCGTGAGCGGCATCCGCCTGCCGTCGCCGGAGCGCCTGGAATCCAAGCGCGTCGACGCCCGGACCGCCTGACGACGCCGCCGCGCGCGCCATGACGGACGCGCCCCCCGCAGCCTCCCGACTCGTCGCCGACGCGCACCCCGTGCGCGAGGTGTGGTCCATCGCGTGGCCCACCGTGCTCACGATGGCGAGCTACACGGTGATGCAGTTCGTCGACGCCGTGATGGTGGCGCAGGTGGGGCCGCTCGAGGTCGGCGCGCAGGGCAACGGCGGGGTGTGGAGCTGGGCGATCATCTTCTCGGTGGTGGGCGTGCTCTCGGTGGTGAACACGTTCGTGTCGCAGGCCGTGGGGGCCGGGCGGCCGCACGAGGCGGCGCGCTACGGATGGGCCGGGCTGTGGCTGGGGCTCGCCGCGTGGGCGGTCGTCATCCTGCCCGCGGGGCTCCTGGTCCCGAAGGCGTTCGCCCTGATGGGGCATTCCCCGCGCACCACCGAGCTCGAGTCCGCCTATGCGCAGATCCTGCTGCTCGGCGGGTTCGTGACCGTCGTCGGCAAGGCGATGAGCAACTTCTTCTTCGGCATCCAGCGCCCGCGCGTGATCACGGTGGCCGCGATCGCCGGAAACGTCGTGAACGTGGTGCTCAACTGGGCGCTCATCTTCGGCGAGCAGGGAATCCCCGCATGGGGCGTGCCCGGCGTGCCCGGCGTGCGGCCGATGGGCGTCGCCGGCGCGGCGCTCGCCACGGTGATCGGCACCGCGGTCGAGGCGTCGATTCCGCTCGCCCTCTACCTCGGCCGCCGCATGGACGCCGAGTTCGGCATCCGCCGGTGGTGGCGCCCCGACCTCGACGCCGCGCGCGACCTCGTGCGCCTGGGTGCGCCCGCCGCCATGCAGCAGGGAAGCGAGATCATGACGTGGGCGATCTTCATGAGCGTCCTCGTGGGCACGTTCGGCGACGTCGCGCTCGCGGCCGGGTGGGCGACGCTCCGCTACATGCATCTCTCGTTCATGCCTGCGGTCGGCTTCGGCATCGCCGCGACCAGCCTGGTCGGTCGGCACATGGGGGGCGGGCGGCCGGACCTCGCGGCCTCGCGGGCGCGCGTCGCGCTGGTGATCGCGGTCGCGTACATGGGCCTCTGGGGCGTGCTGATGCTGGTGTTCCGCGAACCGATGGTCGCGGTGTTCGCCAACGGCACGAACACGCCGCCCGAGGTCGCCGCGGAGACCGTCGCGATCGGCTCGACGCTCATGGTGGCGGCGGCATTCTTCCAGGTGTTCGACGCGGTCGGCATCGTCCTCATCGGTGCGCTGCGAGGCGCGGGCGACACGCTGTGGCCGGGGGTCATGACGATCATCCTCAGCTGGTCGGTCATCGTCGGCGGCGGCTGGGCGCTGGTGCGGTTCGCGCCGGGGCTCGGGCCCTTGGGACCGTGGATCGCGGCCAGCGCGTACATCGCGCTGTTCGCGGGGATCCTGCTGTGGCGGTGGCGGCGGGGCGCGTGGCGGTCGATCCGGGTGCTCGAGACCCCCGAGGAAGAGGCCGCCCGGCTCGGATAACGGCCCGGACCCGGGCAGATGCGGCCGCCGGATACACTCGTCGATCCCCCGCGGCGCCTGCCGCCGGGACACGCAGCACTCGAGGAACGAGCGAACCCCATGCCCACCCCCGGTCTCGACACGGTCATCGGCGACTCCACCGCAACCCGCGATCCCAAGGCCGCGTCCGAGCGGTTCGCGAAGGGCATCGAGGCCGAGCACAGCGGCGACCGCTGGACCGCGCTCGAGCACTTCCGCGCCGCGTGCGACCGCGACCCGACCGCGCAACACTTCTTCAAGCTCTCGTTCATGCTCGACCTCGCGGGCGACGAGGACGGCGCGTTCGACGCGCTCCAGCGCGCCTGCGCGCTGCCCGAGCCCCCGGTGAACGCGCTCATCAACCTCGCGGTGCTCCACGAGGACCGCGGCGAGATGCACCAGGCCGAGCGCTGCCTCCGCAAGGTGCTCGACGCGAAGCCCATGCACGCGCGCGCGCGGCTCTTCATGAAGGACGTGTCGGCGGGCAAGCAGGCGCTCTACGACGAGGGCGGCGAGCGCGACGAGGCCCGCACGAAGGCCGAGCTCGACACGCCCGTCACGGACTTCGAGCTCAGCGTCCGTAGCCGGAACTGCCTCAAGAAGATGAACATCAGGACGCTCCGCGACCTGCTGATGATCACCAAGGCCGAGCTCCTGAGCTACAAGAACTTCGGCGAGACCAGCCTCACCGAGATCGAGAACATGCTCGCCCAGCGCGGCCTGCGCCTCGGCCAGGGCCTCGACCAGGGCTACGTCGCCCGCGCCGCGAAGGAGTACATCGACTCGCTCGCCGAGCGCGTCGACGCGTCGATCCTCAATCGCCCGGTCACCAGCCTCGAGCTCAGCGTCCGCGCCCGCCGGGCGCTCCAGAACCTCGGCGTCATGTCGGTCGGCGAGCTGGCAGCGCGCACCGAGGCCGAGCTGATGGGCGTCAAGAACTTCGGGCAGAACTCGCTCGACGAGATCAAGCGCAAGCTGGTCGACCTCGGCCTGTCGCTGCGCGAGCTCGACTGAGCCTGGGCCGCTGCCCGGGCCCGCACGGGCCCCGGATTTTCCCGCAGGACGCGGGTTCCGGCCGATCCATGGATGGTGATGGTGCGCAACCCGAACCCATTCCGGATGTCCGACCTCGCCGCCTGCGCGGCGTGGTCGTGCCTCGGCGCGGCCCTGGTGATCCACGGCTGCGCGTCGCCGTCCCCGGGGCGTGACCGTGCGGGTCGCGCGCCGCGCGACCGCGACGCAGCC
>CAMDUT010000066.1 GCA_945877905.1 Phycisphaera mikurensis NBRC 102666
TGGGCGCCGTCGGCCGCGCGTGGCAGGCCGACCGCGCCGGGCTGCGCGCGCAGGCGGGCCGGGTCGCCGACGTCGTGCGCCGCCAGATGGCCGTCGGCGGCGCGCCGGTGGCGGGCGGGGCGCGGCAGCTTGCGTCGCCCGAGGTCGCCCTGGACGTCGCGTCGGCGCTCATGCGCCTGGCCGACCCGGTGAACGGCGGCTTCGGCGGCGCGCCGAAGTTCCCGACGCCTCCGTACCCGCGCTTCCTGCTCGACGCCGGCGGCGCGGGTGCCGAGCAGGCCGTGCGCCGCACGCTCGACCGCATGGCGATCGGCGGGCTGTTCGACCAGGCGTGCGGCGGGTTCCATCGGTACTCGGTCGATTCCGGCTGGACCGTGCCGCATTTCGAGAAGATGCTCTACGACAACGGGCTGCTCTTGTCCCTCTACGCCGACGCGCACCGGAAGTGGGGCGACCCGTTCCATGCCGAGGTCGCGCGGCGCACGGGCCGGTGGGCCATCATGGAGATGACGGGAGACGGCGGCCGCTTCCTGAGCGCGCTCGACGCCGAGGTCGACGCGCGCGAGGGCCTCAACTACGTGTGGACCCCGGACCAGGCACGCGACGCGCTGCGCGAGGCGGGCGGGGACGCGGAGCTCGAGGCGTTCGCGTTCCGCCTCTTCGGGCTCGACGGTCCGCCGAACTTCCGCGACCCGCATCACCCGGACGGCCCGCCCACGCACGTGCTGCGCATGGCCGACCGGCCCGACGCGCTGTGCGCCGCCTGGGGCATGGAGCGGGAGGCCTTCGACCGCGCGCGGTTCCGGGTGATCGCGGCGCTCGAGGCGGCGCGCGGACTGCGCGCGGGGCCGGACGTCGACGACAAGACGATCGCCGCGTGGAGCGGCCTGATGGCCGAGGGGTTCGCCGACGCGGGCGAGGCGCTCGGCGAGCCGGGGTTCGTGGAGGTCGCGGAGCGCGGCGCGGCGTTCGTGCTCACGCGCATGCGCGGCGCGGACGGCCGCCTCCTGCGGACGTGGCGCGACGGGCAGGGCGACGCCGACGCGTTCCTCGAGGACCACGCGTGCATGGCGAACGCATGCCTGGCGCTCGCGCGCGTCACGGGCGACCCGGGATGGCGCGCGCAGGCGCGCGGGCTCATGGACGCGGCCGAGGAGGCCTTCCTCGACCCGGCCACCGGCGCCTGGTTCGAGACGCGGGCGGGCGCGGAGGACCTCTTCGTGCGCGTGCGGTCGACCGACGACGGGGCCATGCCGAGCGGCACGTCCTCGGCGCTGCGTGCGTCGGTGGCGCTGGCCGAGGCCGACGGCGACCTCGCGCGGCTCGACCGCGCCGAGCGCGCGCTCGACGCGATCGCGTCGTCGCTGCGCGAGCAGCCCGTCTCGGCGAGCGGTTCGGTGCTCGCGTCGCGCGCGCTCGCGGCCGCGCGCGAACGGATGGGCGCGTGAGGCACGCGTCGATGCGATAGGCTTCCCGGGCCCATGCCATTCACGGTCGCGCTCATCTCCACCGGCGGCACCATCGAGAAGACGTACGACGAGCTGCACGGCGTGCTCCAGAACACGCTGAGCGTGCTCGACGCGATCCTGGCGTCCCTGACCCTCGAGGGCGTGCAGATCACGCGCGTGCCGCTCATGAACAAGGACAGCCTCGAGATGACCGAGGCCGACCACGACCTGATCGCGCAGACCGCGGACCTCATGGCGCAGGGGCACGACGGCGTGGTCATCTGCCACGGCACCGACCGGCTCGCCGTGACGGGGCACCGCATCCTCGAGCGGATGCAGGCGAAGGGCCGGCTCGCGAAGCCGGTCGTGCTCACCGGCGCGATGCGTCCGTACGAGCTGCGCCGCACCGACAGCGTGCAGAACCTCACCGAGGCGCTGTGCGCCGTGCAGGTGGTCGCGCCCGGCGTCTACGTGGCGATGCACAACCGGGTGCTCGCCTTCCCGGGCGTGCGCAAGGACTACGAGAAGATGACGTTCGTTCGGGAGTGACCTGCAAGGAGCGAAGCATGGCGACCGACCGGCCGAACGGGTTCGTGGCGCGCGCGCTTGGAATGGTGGAGCGGGCGGGAAACCGCCTGCCGGACCCCGCGACGCTCTTCGTCCTCCTCGGCGCCGCCGTGCTCGTTCTGAGCTGGGTCGGCGCGCGCGAGGGGTGGTCGGTGGCCGACCCGCGCGACCCCGCGAAGCGGATCGTGGTCGACAGCCTGCTCGACGCCGAGGGCATCCGCTGGATGCTCACGGGGGCGCTCCGGAACTTCCTCGACTTCCCGCCGCTCGCGATCGTGCTGGTCGCGATGCTCGGGATCGGGGTCGCCGAGCGCACCGGGCTCTTCACGGCGCTCATCAAGCTGCTGGTGGCGGTCACGCCGTCGCGGCTCCTGGTGCCCGCGGTCGTGTTCATCGGAGTGTGCTCGAACGTCGCGTCGGACGCCGGATACGTGGTGCTGCCGCCTCTCGCGGCCGGCATGTTCGCGATGGTGGGGCGCTCGCCGCTCGTCGCGATCGCCGCGGTGACGTTCGGCGTCGCGGGCGGCTTCAGCGCGAACCTCGTGGTCTCGAGCCTCGACCCGCTGCTCTCGAGCCTCACGGAGGGAGCGGCGCGCGCGGTCGACCCGGACGCCGTGGTGCAGCCCACGTGCAACTACTGGTTCATGATGGCGTCCACCCCGTTCCTGACGCTCGTCGGCTGGTTCGTGACCGCGAAGGTGGTCGAGCCGCGGTTCACGCGCGAGGAGGTCGACGCGCAGATCGCCGCGGGCGGCGTGCAGCGCGGCGCGCCGAGGCTCTCGCGCGAGGAGGTCCGCGGGCTGGTCGCCGCGTTCCTCGCGCTCGCCGCCGCGGGCGGCGCGTTCGCCGCGATGGCGCTCGTCCCCGGCTGGCCGCTCTCGGGGCAGATGACGCGCCCCGGCACGACGAGCCTCGTCCCCACCTGGAGCGAGGCGATCGTCCCGATGATCCTCGTGCTCTTCCTCGTGCCGGGCGTCGCCTACGGGCTTGCGTCCGGCGAGATCCGGTCGGACCGATGCGTGGCGCGGCGCATGGGCGACGCGATGTCGTCGATGGGCACCTACCTCGTGCTCGCGTTCTTCGCCGGGCAGGCGATCGCGTGGTTCCGCCAGTCGAACCTCACGAGCGTGCTCGGCGTCGCCGGCGGCGAGGCCATCCGCGCGACGGGCTTCGGCGAGGGTCCGATGATCGCGGCGATCGTGGTGGTCGTGGCCGGCATCAACCTGTTCGTGTCGAGCGCGAGCGCCAAGTGGGCGTTCCTCGCGCCGATCCTGGTGCCCATGCTGGCGACCGCGGGCATGCGCCCCGAGCTCGTGCAGTGCGCCTACCGGGTCGGCGACTCGTGCACCAACCCGATCGCGCCGCTGAGCCCGTACCTCGTGGTGATCCTGATCGCCATCCAGCGCTACCGCAAGGACGCCGGGCTCGGCACGCTTATCGCGCTGCTCGTGCCGTACTGCGCGGCCGCGCTCGTGCTGTGGACGCTGTTCCTGGTCGCGTGGAACGCGCTCGGGATCCCGCTCGGGTTCTGACGGGCAGGTTCCGTCAGGCGTTCTCCTTGAGGATCCGCGAGAAGTACCCGCTCGTGGCGAGCGCGATGGCGCCCATGAGCGCGCTCACGATGACGAAGAGCAGGTAGTAGTCGGCCTGGCCGCCGAGGCGGAACCAGCCGTACCACGGCAGGCTCATCGTCCCTTGCTCGATCGCCTCGGTGGTCGCGGCGAGGTACCCGCCGAGGACGCCCGCGAGGAAGCTCGACAGGAACCAGATGCCCATGAGGAGCGACACGAAGCGCACGGGCGCCGCCTTCGTCACGAACGCGAGCCCGGTGGGCGACAGGCACAGCTCGCCGGCCGTGAAGAGCGCGTAGGCCGCGACGAGCCAGAACATGCTCACGCGCGCGCCTTCCGCCGCGTTCTTGCCCCCGGCGACCATGAACACGTAGCCGGCCGCGAGCAGCATGAGCCCGAGGCCGATCTTGGTCGCCTGCTTCGGGTCGCGGCCACGCGCGCCGAGCCGCGACCACAGGGACGCGAACGCCGGCGCCGCGACGATCACGAGGAACGCGTTGATCGACTGGAACCAGCTCGTCGGGACCTCGAACCCGAGCAGCATGCGGTTCGTGTTCTCCTCCGCGAAGAGGTTCAGGCTGCTGCCCGACTGCTCGAACGCCATCCAGAAGATGGTGTTGAACGCGATGAAGACGAGGATCGCGGCGACCGGGCCGCGGTCCTTCGGCTCCTGGAGGCGCAGGAGCCACGCGACCATGAGGCCCACCGAGACGAGGATGGCGGCCGGGATGCCCCATGCGCCGGCGCCGGTGGCCATGGCGCCGCCGACGGCCTTCGCCAGGCCGCCGAAGAACCCGCCCGAGAAGAGCAGGGCGACGAGCGCGGCCAGCACGAAGCCGCCCACGAGGAAGAACGGGGCCGAGTTGCGCGCGCCCTCGGGGGGCAGCCCGATGCCCGCGAGGTACGTGCCGCGGTACTTCATGTAGATGCCGAGGCCGAGCAGCATCCCCACCGCCGCGCTCCCGAAGCCCCAGTGCCAGCCGACCTTCTCGCCGAGCGTCCCGCAGATGAACGCGCAGATGAACGCCCCGATGTTGATGCCCATGTAGAAGAGCGTGAACCCGCCGTCGCGGCGCGGGTCGTCCTTGCCGTAGAGCTGGCCGACCATCACGCTCACGCACGGCTTGAAGTGGCCGGTGCCGACCACGATGAGGGCGAGCCCGCCGATGAAGAGCGATTGCCCGGCGATGCCGGCGTCCATCCGGCCGAGGCCGCTGATCGCGAGCACCACGTGGCCCGCCGCGATCAGCAGGCCGCCGACGACCATCGACCGGTGCGTGCCGATGAAACGGTCCGCGACGAGGCCCCCGAGGATCGGCAGCAGGTAGACGAGCCCCGTGTACCAGCCGTACATCGTGTTCGCGTCCTGCTTGGTCCACGCCTGGCCCGGGTTGCCGTCGCCCGAGACCGTCGCCGACCGGATGGCGGCGAGCGGGATGTCCTCGTTGCGCGAGCCGCCGTCCTCGCCCTTCGTCACCAGCAGCAGCGTGCGCACCGGCTCGCCGGACTTCGCGTTGTCGTAGACGCGCGAGACCTCTCCCTCGAGCACGCGGCCGTCGGCCAGCGTGACCTTCGCGGCGGCGGACGTCGTGAAGGTGACCTCCGAGCCGTCGCCGAGCGTGGCCTGGAAGGACCCCGCGATCAGGTACAGCACCAGGAGCGCCCGCATCCCGTAGTAGGAGAAGCGCTCCCACATCTCGACGACGAACAGCAGGTACAGGCCCTTGGGCTGCGCCAGCGAGGCGCCCGATGCGGTCGGGGAGTGCATGGCGCGGTAAGGTAGCGGCACCGTGGTCGTCCCGGCTTCGATGCCCGCCCGCCTGATCCCGCTGCGCCGCCCCGCGCAGCTGTCGGTGGTCGAGGGGCGTTTCGTGCCCGAGGGCGTGCCGCTCGATGCGGTCGACGCGGCCTGGGAGCGCGTGCGGGCCGCGGTGCCGCGCGCGCACGACGGGCCGATGCTGCACGTGCTCGGCACCAGCCGCAACGGGCACGGCGGCGTCACCGTGCACTGCGTCGCGTCGAGCTACCGGTTCCACGCGGTGGCGCGCGAGGGGCTCGACACCGGCATGCGGCCGATCGGCGTCAAGGCGGTCACGTTCGCCCCGGGGGGGCGCGTCCTCGTCGCGCGACGCTCGGCGCACACGCTCAACTACCCGGGCCGATGGGAGTTCGCGCCCGCGGGCACGCTCGAACCCGGCGTGGTGCCGGGCGAGATGATCCTGCGCGAGTTGCGCGAGGAGACGGGGTGGTCGGCGCAGGCGCCGCCCGTGCCGCGCGCCCTCATGTTTGACCCGGTGGCGCGCAGCTGGGAGGTGGTCTTCGCCCTCGACGCCGTGCCGCCCGCGGTGCCCGTCGAGAGCTGGGAATGCGATCGGGTGCAGGCGGTGGAGCCGCACGCGTGGCCGGGTGAGCTGTCCGACGCCGCGGTGCAGATGATGCCCGTCCTGGAGGCGGAGCTCCGTGCGCGCGGGCGGTGAGCGCCCACGGCCGGCGGGCGACGGCATGCCGCGCCTGCGGATGGCGGACGTGCTCGCGCACGGCGCGCGCGACGCGGTGGTTCGCAAGCCCGCGGGGCTCTCGAGCGAGGCGCCCGGCGCCGGGGCGCGGGCCGGCGGGCACCGGGCGTCCGCCCCGCCCACGCTCGTGGCGCAGGTGCGCGAACTGCTCGGCTGGCCCGATGCGCAGCTGCCGCACCGGCTCGACCGCGTGACCCGCGGCTTCGTCGTGGTGGCGCGCGACCGCGAGGCCGTGGCCATGCACAACGAACGGATCCGCGCGGGCGCGTGGGCCAAGCGCTACCTCGCGCGCGTGCGGCCGCCGGCGGGCGGGGCGGTGCGCGACGTGGCCGCGCTCGTCGGCGAGCACCGTGCCTACCTGAGGCGCGAGGGCGCCGTGGCGCGCGTGGTGCGGTCGGGCGGCGACCCGTCGCGGCTCACGGTGGAGGCCGCGGCGCCCGCCCCGGGGCGCGCGGGCGAGTGGCACGTGCGCGTCCTCCTCGGGACGGGCCGCTACCACCAGGTGCGCGCGATGCTCGCGAACCTCGGGGCTCCGCTCGTCGGCGACCTCGACTACGGCGGCGCGCCCGGGCCCATGTGGCTCGAGCATGCGTGGCTCTCGTTCCCCTCGATCGAGGACGGTTCGGCGCGGACGTTCTTCGAGCCTCAGGACCCGGGCCGCGAGCCGGTCGACCCGTCGGTCCTCGCCGGGCTCTCGCGCGACACCCACTGAACGCGTCCGAGCCGGTTCGTCACGAACTGGCTGGCCGCGCGGCGCGTCGCGCGAGCGTTCTCGGCATTCTTGCGCGCGCCGAGCGTGCCGGTCATCTCGGCCGGGCTCAGGAGGTCGACGAACCCGGGCGTCTTGTCGATGAGCGAGAGGCTCGAGCCGGTGATCTCGATGCCGAGCTCCTCGTCGGCGTCGGTGCCGCCGTCGATCCAGCCGAACCCGCCGCCCGCGTAGACGCCCACCTCGCCCTCGCTGACGACGACGAAGCGGAGCGTGAGGTTGGTGGAGCTCGCCTCGATCGGCGTGCGGCCGGGCCGTGGCCTCCACAGCACCTCGATGTGGAGGAACCGCCCGTTGCGCGCGGTGCCGCGCGCGAGGTCCTCGTAGGGGATGTCGCTGAAGACCACCGTGGTCTGCGCGGGCTCGATCGCGAACGTGCCGCCGGGGAACTCGCTCGCGAGCCGCGCCGCGGTGTCGCCCGCGCCCACGGCGTCCACGCGGCCGCCCATGTCGATGCCGCAGCCGGGTGCGAAGGCCAGGGCCGCGGACGCGATCGCGGCGAGGCACCGCGCGGCCGTGGTTCCCCGCGCGAACTCCATCACCGCGCGTCCCGCGACAGGTCGCCTTCCGCGGCCGCGCGGTCGGGTCGCACGCTGCGCGCCGCGGGCGAGTCGATTCCGAGGATCGAGAACGGGTCGCGCTCGGCGATCGCGCGGAGCGCGACGCGCGGAATCGACGGCAGCTGCGTGCCGTGCGCGAAGGTGTTCACCGAGTACAGGTTCTCGATCGCCTTCGCGGGCTGCTCGTAGGGGAAGCCGCTGCCGAAGAACAGGCGGTCCATCACCCCGAGCGACTGCGCGCTCAGGAGCGCGTTGTAGAGCTGCCACGGGCGCCCCGACACCCCGCTGATCTCCGCGTGCACGTTCGAATGCTTCATGAGCATCGCCAGGCACTCGTCGATCCACGGCCAGCCGAGCTCGCCGATGACGATCCGCATCTTCGGGAACGACCGGGCCACCTCGTCGAGGCCCGTCGGGCGGTCGAACTCGATCGACCCGCTCGGGACCAGCGGCCCCGGTCGAGACACGAAGAGCGGGAGCCCGAGCTCCTCGATGCGGGCGTAGAGGCGCATGGCGTCCGAGTGCGCCGGGTGGAATCCCTGGGCGCTCGGCGAGATGGAGACGCCGACGAGGCCCAGCTCCATCGCGCGGTCGAGCTGCGCGCGCGCGTCCAGGACCATCGGGTCGATGCCGGCGATTCCCGCGAGGCGGCCGGGGTTGGACCGCACCACCTCGGCGACGAACTCGTTCGGGATGCCCGCGTCCAGGAGGCGCGAGCGGAAGCCGTGGACCAGCGAGGCCGCGACCGGCGCGGAGGCGCGTTCGTGGGCGGCGGCGGTGGACTCGAGGCGGCCGCCCCGCAAGGCCACGGTGCGGCGGAGGGCGGCGGCGATCTCGCGGCCGAGCTGCTCGGGCGAGTTGAACACGCGGGTTGCGCAGTCGACGATCATGCGGGGAACTTCCTTCCTGGCCTCGGGCCGCGGGCCCGCGCCGTCCTGGCGCTCGTGGCCGGTCGGGTTCAGAGTGTAGCGGCCTGCGCAGGGCGTTCCGCGCGGTGGATCACGCAGACCCCCATGGTCCGGGGCGAACTGGTGCAGGCCGCGAACCCGGCGCGCCCGAGCATCGCCCGGAACTCCGCAGGCTGCGCGAAGGTGCTCACCGAGCGCGGCAGGTACCGGTAGGCGCCCGAGCGGTCGCGCGCGACCAGGGTCGCCGTGAGCGGCATGATCCGCTTGGTGTAGAGGTCGCTCGCCCAGCGCACGACCGGGTTCGTGGGGTCGGCGAACTCGAGCACCACCAGCCGGCCGCCCGGCGCGAGCACGCGGAAGAACTCGGCGATGGCGCGCCCGGGCTGCGCGACGTTGCGGATCCCGAAGGCGATCGACACGACGTCGAAGCTCGCGTCGGCGAACGGCAGCGCCATCGCGTCGCCCTGCAGGTAGCTCACCTGCGTGCGACGTCCATCGCGCGGGCCGGCCTGCGCGGCCTTGTGGCGCGCGACGTCGAGCATCTGCGGCGTGAAGTCGAGGCCCGTGACCGCGGCCGCGCCGGCGTCCGCGAACGCCTCGGACAGGTCGCCAGTGCCGCACGCGACGTCGAGCACGCGCGTCGAGGCGTCGATGCCCGCGGCCCGCACGGCCGCGCGCCGCCACTGCTGGTCCTGGAAGAACGAGTGCAGCCGGTTGTTCAGGTCGTAGCTTCGGGCGATCGCCGCGAACATGGCCTGCACCTTGCGGGCCTTCTCGGCGTCGGCATGGGGGTCGCGCCCGAGCGCTTCTGCGGTCCAGACGGGTTCGGTGGAGGCCATGACGACGATCCTAGGGCGGTTCTCGGGACGCTCGCCGGCCCCCAAGTTGGCCATAACGGCCTGGAGGTGTCCGAGAACGGGACAAATTCCCGTGGCATGCGGAGCCCCCGCCCCGATGCCCGATGCCACTGTCGCGCCGCGTGGTGCGGTGCGAACGAAAGGCAACGACATGAACCTCGAATCGACCGTCGAACAGCTCTTCCACCTCCTCGTCTGCGGTGACCGCCGCCGCGTGCAGGCCTTCGTCACCACGCTCGGCGAGCGCGGGATTCCCGCGGAGAGGCTGGCGAACGACGTCTACTGGCCCGTGCACGAGATGCTCGTGAAGCTCTTCAAGCACGCCCAGATCTCGCGGCTCTCCTACAACTACGCCACGCGCACGCTCCGCCAGGTGGCCCACCAGGGCGCCGCCGGCTACGTCCGCAGCGACGCGAGCCGCGGCCGCGTCCTCATGATGTGCGGGCCGACGGAGGGCGAGGAACTGGGCGCGCAGCTCGCGGTCGACCTCCTCGAGGCCGCGGGCTACGAGGTCTTCTTCGGCGGCGCCGGCGTCGCAAACGACGAGGTGCTGGCCGAGCTCACCGAGACGAAGCCCCACACCCTCGTCATGTGGGCCTCGGCGGCGTCCGACGCCCCGGCGATCCGCGCCCTGATCGAGACCATCCGCGAGATCGGCGGCCACCCGGACCTGCGGATCGCCTGCGGCGGCGGCGTATTCAACCGCGCCTCGGGCCTGGCCGAGGAGATCGGTGCCGACATCTCGGCGACCACCCCGACCGCGCTGGTCGCGGCGCTTGGGTCGCGGGTGGCCGACATGGTCGCGGGCCCGCGCACCGCGGCCCGGACGGCGGCGCCCACGGGCCGCCGGATCGCGAAGGCCGCCTGAATCACCCTCGGTGCGGTTCCTCCCCGCGCCCGGGACAGTCCCGCAGCCCGCCGGCCACGACGGACCGGCGGGCTGCGCATTTCGGGGGCGGTTTCGCGCATCCGGGGGCGGGCAGGGCGGTATCGTTGGTCACGTGCTCCCGAAGGCCCGCGAAGACCAGCTGATCCGCCGCGCCCAGCGCGGTGACGGGGATGCCATCGAGGAGCTGATCCGGGTCCACCAGGGACCGCTGTACGCGTTCATGCTTCGCCAGTGCCGGCGGCCCGAGGTCGCCGAGGACATGGTGCAGGAGGCGTTCGTGCGGGTCATCCGCCACATCGACCGCTTCGACCCGCGCTTCCGGTTCTCGACGTGGCTCTTCACGATCGCCCGGCGGCTGTGGGTGAATCACAGCCAGAAGATGCGCCCCGAGTTCGACAGCGAGGCGGCCGAGCGCTGGCTTGCGTCCGACCCCATGCCCGAGGAGCTGATGGCCGAGCGCGAGGGCCGCGACCACCTGCGCAGGATCCTGGACGTGGCGGTCTCGTGCCTCTCGCCCATCCAGCGCGAGGTGGTCACGCTGTTCCACCACCACGCATGGACCGTCGAGGCGCTGGCCGAGCACCTCTCGCTTCCCGTGGGCACCATCAAGAGCCACCTGCACCGCGCACGCAAGCGCATGCACGAGGAGATCACCAAGGACGATGCCATGGCGAAGCAGGCCGAGGAGGTGCTGCGATGAGCGAGCCTTCGCGGCGCGGCATCGACGTCACCGACTCGGTGATGAAGCGGCTGGGCTACGAGCGTGCGCCCGACCCCGCGGCGGCGCGTCGGCTCCGCATGCGCCGCATGGCGGTCCGCGGGATGCAGGCGACGGCGGCGACGCTTGCCGTGGCCGCCGTCGCGCTCTGGTGGTGGCGCGGCGACGGCGTTGCGTCGCATGCACCGGTGGGCGACGCCTTCCGCGGATCGGTGGTGCAGGGCGCCGGCCGGCTCGATGCCGTGCTGCTCGGGTTGCCCAAGGCATCGCGGCGCCCCGTGACGGACACCGCCGGTGCGCCCGCGCCCGCGGACACCGCGTCGCAGCGCACGTATTGAAGGACGGCCGAGGGACGGGCATCGCCGTGCGCCGAAGCGCCGGGGGTGGGATACTCGGCTCATGCCAACGGCCGCACGCGTCGGGCGCACCGTCTTGAACCTCTTGATCGCCGCGTCGTTCGCGGCCCCGGCCCGTGCCGCACCGCCGGCCGACGGGGCGTTCGGCGGTTTCGCCTCCGTGCCTGCCGACGCGTGCCTGGCCGTGCGCGTGCGAGACGCACGCGCGCTGCGCGCCGACGCACGGCTCGGCCCGCTGCGCGACGCGCTGCAGTCGCTGCTTTCCTCCCGCACGCTGTCGGAGTCGTGGGCGCGGCTTGCGGGGCAGCTCGGGATGGACGCCACCTCGCTCGGCGACCAGCTGCTGGGGCTCGACGTGGTCTACGCCGAGCGACCTGGGCCGGAGGCCACCGAGTGGGCGATCGCCACGCGCGTCGATCCAAGGGTGCATGCATTGCTGGTGGAGCGCCTGCAGCCGGCCGCGGGGTCCGGCGGGCTCGCGGCCTTCGCCGAGCATCGCGCGGTGGCCGCATGGAGGCCCCCGTACCTCGTGGTCGGGCCGATCGGCCGCACGGGACTGCTCGACGACATGGTGCGCGCGTTCGATGCCGCCGCCGACGCGGGCACGCTGGCGTCGCTTCCCCCCGTGGCGCTCCTGCGCACGGGCGCGGCCGCGCCGATCGAGCTGGTCTGGCGGCAGGACGGCGGCGGCGTCGGCTCGATGCAGGCGCGCACCGGCGATCGGGGCGTCGAGCTCCAGTTCCGCGGCTCGGGTGACGCGTGGCCGCTGCGCCTCTCCGCGGGATGGCCGGTGGACCCCGCATGGTGCGCGGACCTCGCGCGCGGCTCGGCGCTCGCGACGGTGGGAAACGCATGGACCGGGCCTGCGGAACTGGCAGGCCCGGTCGATCGGCTGCTGGCCGCCGGCACCGTCGACGATGCGATGCGCGCGAACCTCGGCGCGCGCACGGCGTTCGTGGTCGGTGCGGCGCCTCGCGTCGCGGCCGGCGGCGGCGTTCCCATTCCCGAGGCGGCCGTGGCCATCGAGGTGCGCGACGCGCGTCTGGCGTGGAGCCAGTGGCGTGCATGGGCCGGAAGGCTCGGCGCGGACCTCGCGGGGCGCGCGGGCCGGGCGGCGCCCCCGGTGCGGACGGTGGCGCCGGCACGGGCCGCCGTCGACCTCCGGGATGTGCTCGCCAAGGTGTTCGATGGTCACCCGTTCGCGGGATGCGGGGCGCTCGAGGTCGAGGTGGTGTGCGGCCCGGGCGGGAACTGGGTGCTGGTGTCGACGGGCACGGACGCGCACGCGCGCATGCGACGTTCGCTGCCTTCGGCGGCTGCGGCGCGCACTGGGAGCGTGCATGAGTGCGGCGAGGCCGCGGGCACGGCGATCGCGCGGATGCTCGAGGCGTGGGCCGGGGACGCCGCCCGCTTCGCGCGAGAGTCTCCCGCCGAGTTCGCCGACGGCGCCTCGATGGCCGCCCGGCTCGCGGGCGCGATCGAGCGGGCCCGCTGGCGCATGCGGCGCGTCGACGAGGGCCTGGTCGAGGGAACCTGCGTGCTCGAGGTGGTGAGGCCGTGAACGAGGTCGATGCCGCGCTCGTCCTCGCGTGCGGGCGCCACCCGATCGCGCACGTGGTCTCGCAGGGGCTCGACCGGGCGGGCGTTCCCGAAGGCGCACGCGTGCTGGTGGCCGCAAGCGGCGGGGCCGATTCCTCGGCGCTGCTGGCGGCATGCGCGGGGCTGCGGGGCCGCGGCCGCATCGATCCGGTCGCGGGCCACGTCGACCATGGGCTGCGCGCCGAGGGAGCGCTCGACGCGGAGTGCGCCGCGTCCGGCGCGGCCCGCCTCGGCATCGCCTTCGCGCGACGCACGCTCTCGCTGGCGCCGGGCAGCGCGGTCGCGGCGCGTGCGCGCGACGCGCGCTACGCCGCGCTCGCCTCGATGGCGCGCGAGGCGGGCGCGGGCGCCGTGCTGCTCGCGCACCATGCCGAC
>CAMDUT010000067.1 GCA_945877905.1 Phycisphaera mikurensis NBRC 102666
GAAGGGCAGTACCAGCCGGTGCAGCCGGTGCCCTTCAGCCACGCGCTGCACGCGGGCAAGCTCGGCATGGACTGCCGCTACTGCCACACGACCGTCGAGAAGGCCGCGCACGCCGCGGTGCCCCCGACGCAGACGTGCATGAACTGCCACACGCAGATCCACAAGGACAGCCCGAAGCTCGCCGAGGTGCGCGACAGCTACGAGACGGGCATGCCCATCGAGTGGATCAAGGTGCACAAGATCGGCGACTACGCGTACTTCAACCACGCCGCGCACGTCACGCGCGGCGTGAGCTGCGTGGAGTGCCACGGGCGCGTCGACCAGATGGAGGTCGTGCACCGCGCGCAGCCCCTGTCGATGGGCTGGTGCCTGAACTGCCACCGCAACCCGGTGGACCACGTGCGCCCGCCCGAGGAGGTGTTCTCGCTCTGGAAGCCCACGGACACGTGGAGCAAGGACGAGCGCCTGGGCCTCATCGACCGCTACGACATCCACCCGAACGAGTACTGCTCCACCTGCCACCGCTGAGCGGCCGGCGCGCGGACGCGTCCACGACCGACATCGACACGGAAGACACGGAACCGAACACCATGCACGACGGTTGCAACCACGGTCACGCCGAGCCCGCCCCCGCGCCGGCCGCCGCCCCGCAGGGAGGCCCCGCACGCCGCAGCGCCTACTGGCGCTCGGTCGAGGAGCTCTCGCAGACGCCCCAGTTCCAGGCGTACATGCACCGCGAGTTCCAGCCCGGCGCCTCCGAGGCGTCCGAGGACGACCGCCGCTCGTTCATCAAGGTGATGGGCGCGTCCTTCGCGCTCGCGGGGCTGGCCGCCGCCGGCTGCCGCCGCTACCCCGAGTCCAAGTTCGCCGAGTACGCGTCACGCCCCGCGAACCGCGCGCCCGGCATCCCGGTCACGTACGCCACCAGCTTCGAGCTGTGCGGCACGGGCTTCGGCGTGCTCGCCACGTCCTTCGACGGACGGCCGATCAAGCTCGACGGCAACCCCGCGCACCCGAGCGCCCCGCTCGCGGGAGGCGCGGCCGCGGTCGACCCGGCGGAGCTCGCCAGGCGCGGCGTCGCGCAGGTCGGTCCCTCGACCGCCATGCTGCAGGCCCGCGTGCTCGAGCTCTACGACCCCGAGCGCAGCCGCGTGGCGACCATGGGCGGGAAGCCCTCCGACGCCGCGACGTTCGGGAAGTGGCTCGGCGAGCGCCGCGCCGCGTGGCAGAAGGACGGCGGCGCCGGCCTCGTGATCGTGGCGGAGCCGACCTCCTCGCCCACCATGCTCGACATGCGCGACCGCGTGCTCGCCGCCTTCCCCAAGGCGACGTGGGCCTCGTGGTGCGCCGTCAACGCCGACTCCGCGCTCGCCGGCACCGCCGCCGCGTTCGGCGCGCCGCGCTCGGTTCACCCGCGCTTCGACCGCGCGCAGGTCGTCCTCAGCCTCGACTGCGACTTCCTCGGCGAGGACCCGAACTCGGTCGCCAACGCACGTGCCTGGGCCGCGGGCCGCACGCTGGTGCGCCGCGAGAACGGCAGGCTCGTCGCGAAGGACGCCGCCGACGCGTCGATGAGCCGCGTCTACCAGGTCGAGGGACTGCTCACCGTGACCGGCATGAGCGCCGACCAGCGGCTTGCGATGAAGCCGTCGCAGGTCGCCGCGTTCGCCGCGGCGGTGGCCGACCGCGTCGGCGTCCCGGGCGCGCGCCAGATGGCCGCCATGGCGCCGAAGCTCGGCGACCACGAGCAGGAGATCGTCGACGCGCTCGTCGAGGACCTGAAGAAGGCCGGCGACGCCGCGCTCGTCGTGGCCGGACCTCGCCAGCCCGCGATCACGCACGCCGTCGCCGCCGCGATCAACGCGCACCTGGGCGCGCACGGCTCCACCGTCGAGACGCGCGCGACCGACATGCCGCGATGCGGCGACTCGATCGCGAAGGCCGCGGCCGCGCTGCAGGGCGGGGCGGTCGACACGCTGGTCGTCGTGGGCTGCAACCCGGCGTTCGACGCGCCCGCGGACCTCGGCTTCGCCGCCGCGATGGCGAAGGCGAAACACGTCGTCCACTGCGGCTACCGCGCCGACGAGACCGGCTCGCAGCCGTGCGTCACGTGGCACCTGCCGCTCACGCACTTCCTCGAGAGCTGGGGCGACACGCGCGCGGCCGACGGCACCGTCGCCCTCACGCAGCCGCTCATCGACCCGCTGCTCGACCCCGCCGACGGCGGTCGCAGCGCCATCGAGCTCCTCGCGGCGCTCGCCGGTGACGAGATCACCTCGGGCCGCGACCTCGTCCGCCGCCGCCACATGGCGATGGGCGGGAAGTCCGGCGCCCAGTTCGAGGCCATGTTCCGCACGTGCCTCGACCGCGGCGCCTGCGAGGGCACGTCGGCCCCGGCCGAGCCCACGCCCAAGCCCGCGCTCGCCGAGCGCGCCATGGCGGAATGGGTCTCCGCGCGGAAGGAGTCCGAGGGCCTCGAGCTCGCGTTCTTCGCCGACTGCAAGGTGTTCGACGGCCGGTTCGGCAACGTCGGCTGGCTGCAGGAGCTTCCGGACCCGGTGACGAAGGTCACGTGGGACAACGCGCTCCTCATGTCGGCCGCCACCGCCTCGGGCCTCGGCGTCGCCTCGGGCGACATGGTCGAGGTCACGGTCCCCGGCGGCGCGGGCGCCTCGACGGCCGCCGCATGGGTCGTGCCTGGCATGGCCGACGGCGTGCTCGGGCTCGCGGTCGGCTACGGCCGCGGCGCGCAGGCGGGCGGCATCGCGGCGGGCGCGGGCTTCGCGACCGCCGGGCTGCGCACCCAGGCCGCGCCGTGGATCGCCGCCGGCGCCAAGGCCGCGAAGGCCGGCGGGACGTACGCGTTCGCGCACACCCAGGACCACGGCACCGCCGACGCGGTGGTGCCCTCGATCCCGGCCGACTCGATCCAGGAGCGCCTGCCGACCCTCATCCGCGAGGCGTCGCTGGCGCATTACAAGGAGCACCCCGACTTCGCGAAGCACGCCACGCACGTGGCGCACCGCCTCTCGATGTGGGAGGAGACCAACCTCGACGGCGCGAAGCACCGCTGGGCGATGACCATCGACCTCGGCGCGTGCACCGGCTGCAGCGCGTGCGTGGTGGCGTGCCAGGCCGAGAACAACATCCCGATCGTCGGCAAGGACCAGGTGGCGCGCGGCCGCGAGATGCACTGGATCCGCATCGACCGCTACTTCAAGGGCGGCGACGCCGCGCGCCCGGACGCGTACCGCGTGCAGCCCGTGGCATGCGTGCACTGCGAGAACGCCCCGTGCGAGCAGGTGTGCCCGGTGGCCGCGACCGTCCACGACCAGGACGGCCTCAACAACATGGTCTACAACCGCTGCATCGGCACCCGCTATTGCAGCAACAACTGCCCCTACAAGGTGCGCCGCTTCAACTTCTTCGACTTCCACCGCCGCGACCCCGTCCGCGAGGGCGAGGTGCTGATGACGAAGCCGGAGTACTACGTGAAGGACGGCCCGAACGACTGGGGCAAGATGCAGTTCAACCCCGAGGTCACGGTGCGCATGCGCGGAGTGATGGAGAAGTGCTCGTTCTGCACGCAGCGCATCGCGCAGGCGAAGATCGACTCGAAGAACCGCTGGGTGCGCGCGGGCGGCAACGCCGCGGGCGGCAACGGAAGCGCGATGCCCGACTGGGCCGTGCAGACCGCCTGCCAGCAGGCGTGCCCGACCGGCGCCATCGTCTTCGGCGACCTCAACGTGGAGGGCAGCGACGTGCTCCAGCTGCAGCGCACCAAGCGCAGCTACGACCTCCTCGAGGAGCTCAACACGAAGCCCCGCCTCAAGTACCTCGCCCGCGTGGACAACCCCGCCGTCGACCACGGCGCGCACGACCACGGCCATGACCACGGCCACGGTCACCAGCACGGCAACGCCGCCGCCGCCAACGGAGCCAAGGCATGACGAGCATCCCGTCCGACCCCGGCCACCCGACGCGTGGATTCACGGAGATCGACAACACCGCCGACGAGCCCGGCAAGCGCTCGCCGCTGGTGCTGGCGACCGACCGGTTCCACCAGGTCACCAACACGGTCTGCCGCCCGAACGAGACGCGCAAGCCTCCCATGGCGTGGAACGTCATGTTCGTGCTGTGCATGCTCCTGGTCCTGAACCTCGGGTTCTGCGTCAACTACCTGATCTTCACGGGCGTGGGCGTCTGGGGCCTCAACAACCCCGTGATGTGGGCCTTCGACATCACGAACTTCGTGTTCTGGGTCGGCATCGGCCACGCGGGCACGCTGATCAGCGCGATCCTGTTCCTGTTCCGCCAGAAGTGGCGCACGGGCATCAACCGTTTCGCCGAGGCGATGACCATCTTCGCCGTCATCTGCGCGGGCCTCTTCCCGGGCATCCACGTCGGCCGCGTGTGGATGGCCTACTGGCTGTTCCCGATCCCCAACCAGATGGAGATGTGGCCGCAGTTCCGCAGCCCGCTGCTCTGGGACGTGTTCGCGGTGAGCACCTACTTCAACGTGTCGCTCCTCTTCTGGTACGTGGGCCTGATCCCGGACCTCGCCACCATGCGCGACCGGGCGAAGGGCAAGGTCCAGCAGATCGGCTACGGGCTCTTCGCGCTCGGCTGGCGCGGCTCGAACCGCCACTGGCACCGCTACGAGCGCGCGTACCTGCTGCTCGCGGCGCTCTCGACGCCGCTCGTGCTCTCGGTGCACAGCGTCGTGTCGTTCGACTTCGCGACCAGCCAGCTGCCCGGCTGGCACACCACGATCTTCCCGCCCTACTTCGTCGCGGGCGCCATCTTCAGCGGCTTCGCCATGGTGGTGACGCTGGCGGTGCCGGCCCGCGAGCTGTTCGGCCTGAAGAACCTCATCACGCTGCGCCACCTCGACAACATGAACAAGGTCATCCTGGTGACCGGGTGCATGGTCGGCTACGCGTACTCGATGGAGTTCTTCATCGCGTGGTACTCGGGCGCGCTCTACGAGAAGTTCGCCTTCATGAACCGCGCCTTCGGCCAGTACGCGTGGGCGTACTGGATCATGGTGAGCTGCAACGTGATCACGCCGCAGCTCTTCTGGTTCAAGGCCGTGCGCACCAGCATCCCGCTGATGTTCGTCCTGAGCCTCTTCGTCAACGTCGGCATGTGGTTCGAGCGGTTCGTGATCATCGTCACGAGCCTCGCGAACGACTTCCTGCCGACCAGCTGGGACCGCTTCGTCCCGACGTGGGTCGACATCGGCACCATGCTCGGCGCGTTCGGCCTCTTCGGCGTCCTCTTCCTCCTGTTCTGCCGCTTCCTGCCCATGATCGCCATCGCCGAGGTGAAGGCGGTCATGCCCCAGGCCGACCCGCACTGGCCGGGCTGGGCGAAGGACGGCGGCCACGGACACCACGGCGCGGGCATGCCTGCGGCCGCCCACGAGCCAGGCGAGCCCGGCGGGCGCGGCGCCTGAACCACGGAACCACCACGGAGACACGAACGTGACCACGCTCTCCCCCACCCATGCGCACGGAACGACGGCCGCGGCCGCGCCGCGCCGCCTCGCCTGCCTGCTCGCGGAGTTCGAGAACCCGGCGCAGATCGTCGCGGCCGCCGAGCAGGTGCGCGACGCCGGCTACCGCCACTGGGACTGCCACACGCCGTTCCCGGTGCACGGCCTCGACAAGGCGATGGGCATCGGCCGCACCATCCTGCCGGTGCTGGTGTTCTTCGCGGGCGCCGCGGGCTGCACCACCGGCCTCGTGCTCCAGCTCTTCACCAACTCCTACGGGTTCACCATCTGGGCGCTGGTGAAGGTCACGGGCTACCCGTTCCTCATCAGCGGCAAGCCGGCGCTCAGCATCCCCGCCTTCATCCCCGTGATGTTCGAGCTGACCATCCTGTTCTCGGCGCTCAGCACCGTGGGACTCATGCTCCTCATGAACGGCCTGCCGTGGCTCAGCAACCCGCTCTTCTCGAGCGAGCGGTTCCGCCGGGCCTCCGACGACCGCTTCTTCATCTCGATCGACGCGCGCGACCCGCGCTTCTACCGCTCCAAGACCGAGCACTTCCTGAAGTCGCTCGGCGCAACCGCCGTCGAGGCGGTGGAGGACTGACGTGCCGCAGCTTCCCCGGATCCTGGTCTACATGCTCCTGATCGGCGGCTGCCTGGCGCTGATCCCGCCGCTCGTGTTCGCGCGCATGCGCGCGACGCCGAGCCCGAACCGGCCGATCCACATCTTCTACGACATGGACTTCCAGCCGAAGTTCAAGACGCAGGCGCCGAACCCGCTGTTCGCCGACGGCCGCGCGATGCGCGCGCCCGTGGAGGGCACGGTGGCGCGCGGCGAGTCCTACGTCGACACGCACCTCTACGAGGGCGTCTCGACGGGCGGCTGGGCGACCTCGCTGCCTTCGACCATGTCCATGGACGAGGCCACGCTCGCCCGGGGGCACCAGCGCTTCGACATCTACTGCTCGGCCTGCCACGGCTACGCGGGCTTCGGCGACGGCGCCGTGAACCAGCGCGCCATGGAGCTCGTCGCGAACGCCAACGGGCCGGTCAACGGCACGCAGTGGGTGGCCGCCAAGAGCCTGCACGACGAGACCACGCGGAACCAGCCGATGGGCCAGCTGTTCAACACCATCACGCACGGCATCCGCAACATGGCCGGCTACGGCTCGCAGATCACCGTCGAGGACCGCTGGGCGATCGCCGCCTACGTCAAGGCGCTGCAGCTGAGCCAGGACGCGCCCGCGAACTGACGACCGCAAGGACACACCGATGGCCCACGACCACCACCATGCGCACGACCTGAGCGACGCGAACCTCGGAGGTTCCGTGCTCGCCCCCGCCGCGCGCAACCTCATCGGCGCCGGCCTCGCGGCCGTCGCCGTCGGCGCCTGGCTCGGATACCGCTCGGGCGACGCCGCGCACTTCGCGCGCCACTGGCTCGTCGCGATGATGTTCGGCCTGGCGATCTGCCTTGGCGCGACGTTCTTCGTCGTCGTGCAGCACCTGACCCGCGCCGGGTGGAGCGTGGCCGTGCGCCGCCCCGCCGAGGCGCTGATGCAGAACCTGCGCTGGGCGTGGGTGCTGTTCCTGCCCGTGGCCTGGATGGGCTGGAACGGCTCGCTCGACACCCTGTTCCCGTGGGCGAACCTCGACGAACTCGCGAAGGTCGCGCCCGCCGAGGCGCAGCTGGTCGCGAACAAGTCGGGCTACCTGAACCAGCGGTTCTTCTTCGTCCGCGCGGCGATCTACTTCGTCGCCTGGGCGGGCATCGCCGCGTTCTTCTGGCGCGCGAGCGTCCGGCAGGACCGCACCGGCGACCCGGCGATCAGCGCCGCGTGCCGCAAGTGGTCGGGCCCCGCGATGATCGTCTTCGGCCTCAGCATCACCTTCGCCTCGTTCGACTGGATGATGAGCCTCTCGCCCGCGTGGTTCAGCACCATGTTCGGCGTCTACTTCTTCGCCGCCTGCGCCACCTGCGGCATCAGCGTGATCACGCTGCTGACGCTCCGCCTGCAGGACCAGTTCGGCAGGCTTCGCGGCATCGTGTCGCCGGAGCACTTCCAGGACCTCGGCAAGATGCTCTTCGCCTTCGGCATCGTGTTCTGGGCCTACATCGCGTTCAGCCAGTTCATGCTGATCTGGTACGGCAACCTCCCCGAGGAGACCGCGTGGTACCTGCCGCGGCAGGTGGGCGGGTGGCTGTGGCTGAGCTGGGCGCTCCTGCTGGGGCACTTCGCGATCCCGTTCGTGTTCCTGATCTCGCGCTGGACGAAGCGGATCCGCGCCACGCTCACGTTCGGCTGCGCGTGGATGCTGCTCTTCGGGCTCATCGACATCTATTACCTGGTCATGCCCCACATCCCGCACGACCTCGGCGAGTTCGCCACCTACGGCGAGTTCGCGGCCAAGCACGCGGGGGATGCGCCGCACCTCCTCGATCCCTCGTTCCTGGCGATGACGCTCGGCGTGCTGATGCTGGTCCTGGGCGGCGCGCTGCGCGCGCTGTCGGGGCAATCGCTGCTCGCCGCGCGCGACCCGTCGCTCCGAGAGAGCCTGGCCTTCGAGAACATGTGATCCCCGGAAGGAACGAACCATGACGAGCGCAACCAGTGACAACGAGTTCGTGACCCCGACGGGCGTCCTGTGGGACGACCCCGAGGCGGGCAAGACGTGGCTGGTCACCATCATCGGCGTCACCATCCTCGCCGCGCTGGTGATCGCGATCAGCGTCATCTACTTCCGCACGGAGCAGGCCGAGGTCGACGCGAAGGTGATCGAGCCCGAGTACCTGGCCCTCAAGGACCTGAAGGCCGCGCAGCTCTCGCTGCTGGCGGGTTCCGGCACCTACGTGACCGAGGTGGGCGGCCAGAAGGTGGAGCGCCGGCGCATCCCGGTCGCCGAGGCGATCCGCATGATGGCCGGGAACCCGGCCCTGGCCGTCCCGCCCGCGGGTTCGCGGACCGACGCGGCCCCCGTTGCGCCCTCCGCCGCCGAAGCCGTCCCGACGACGCCCACCGCGGCTCCCGCGATGCCGAACTGAGCACGCCGACACGCCTATCGTTTGCAGATGCGACTCCTCCCGGCCATCACCGCACTCGCCGCCGCGCTCCTGGGCGCGAACGCGTCGTGGGCGCAGGTGTCGGTCGGGCCCGGTGCGCTCTCGGCGCCGACCACGGACCCGGCGCAGGAGCTCGAGGGCGTCGACATCATCGACCGCCTCGACGCGCAGGTGCCACTCGACGCCGCGTTCCGCGACGAGCGCGGCAACGCCGTGACGTTCGGGCAGGTGCTGCCGAAGGACCGTCCCGCGATCCTGCAGATCGGCTACCTGCGCTGCCCCATGCTCTGCAGCCTCGTGATGAACGCGCTGGTGCGCGGCATCCAGGGCGTGGACTGGACCGTGGGCGACCAGTACGACGTGATCTGCCTCTCGGTCAACCCGAACGAGGGCCCCGACCTCGCCGACGCGAAGAAGGCTGGCTACGTCGCCGAGTACGGGCGGCCCGCGAGCGCGAAGGGCTGGCACTTCCTCACGGGCACGGAGGCGGAGATCCGCAAGGTCACCGAGGCCGTCGGTTTCCAGTACCGGCAGCAGGAGAACGGCGAGTACTCGCACGCGGCGGCGGTGTTCGTGCTGACCCCTCAGGGGCGCCTCAGCCGCGTCCTGTACGGCGTGAAGTACGAGCCGGCGAACGTGCGCATGGCGCTCCTCGAGGCCTCGGAGGGGAAGATCGGCACGACGCTCGACCGCATCATCCTCTGGTGCCACATCTACGACGCGCAGGCGGGCGGCTACGTGGTGCTCGCCATGCGGGTCATGCAGCTCGGCGGCGCCGCGACGCTCGCGGTGCTCGCCGGCGGGCTCGGCTGGTTCTGGTGGCGCGAGGCACAGTCGCGCCGGCTGGCGCCCCCGGCCGCGGAGGCCGCCGCGCACGGGAGCCCCGCGCGCGGCTGATCACGAACACACGAGACTTTCCCATGTCCACCATCCACCAGGCCCTCTCCTCCGCAGCCGCCAAGGCGCATGCCCTCACCGGGCTCGCGCAGGCCGCCGACGGCCCGACCCCGCGCACGTTCTGGATGCCCGAGGGCGCGTCGACCATCGCCCCCGGCGTCGACCACACGCTCGACGTCATCAACTGGATCTGCTACGTCTTCTTCGCCCTGATCCTGGGCCTGATGGTGTTCTTCGTCGCGAAGTACCGCCACCGCCGGGGCGAGCGGTTCCGCACCGAGTACCCGCACCACAACACGCCGCTCGAGGTCACCTGGTCGATCATCCCGACGATCATCGTCATCGGGATCTTCGTGGTCGGCTTCCGCAGCTACCTCGACATCTACACCGCCCCGAAGAACGCCTTCGACATCAAGGCGACCGCGCAGAAGTGGGCCTGGCAGTTCCAGTACCCCAACGGCGCGCAGTCCGACGACCTGTACGTCCCCGCCGGCAAGCCGGTGCGCATCGTGCTCCGCTCGAGCGACGTGCTGCACTCGTTCTACATCCCCGACTTCCGCGTCAAGCGCGACGTCGTGCCGGGCCGCTACACGTACGCGTGGTTCCAGTGCGACCACCCCACCGGCATGCCCGGCAAGGACGTGCGCGACCCGAACGCCGCCACGGTGGACCTCCCGCTCGGCGAGGGCCAGCGCCACGCCCTGTACTGCACCGAGTACTGCGGGACCGGCCACTCGAAGATGAACCGCTTCGTGTACGTGCTCGACGAGGCCTCGTTCGCGCAGTGGATGGTGGACCAGAGCCAGTGGATGGACAAGATCCCCGAGGAGGAGCTCTGGTTCAAGGCCGGCCCGAAGCTCTTCTCGCGCTGCAGCCAGTGCCACTCGCTCGACGGGACCAACGGCATCGGACCCAGCTGGAAGGGCATCGTCGAGCGCGTGAAGGGCTACGACTTCGTCGGCGAGGGCAGGAAGTACGGCACGTGGGAGGACTACGTGCGCACGTCCATCCTGGTGCCCGGCGAGTACGTGGTGCCGCCCTACGCCAACGCGATGCCCACCTTCAAGGGCCAGCTGAACGACAAGGCCATCGACGCCGTGATCGGCTACATGCAGAACCTGGACAAGCTCGACCCGAAGACGGGCAAGCTCCTCCCCACCCTCGACCCGCAGACGGCGCAGCCCGCGACGGGCGCGGCGAAGTGACGCACCCGAGACGACCCCACAGGACCCGCCAGCCATGACCACGATCCCCCTCCCGACGTCCGGCCCGGTGCGCGACACCATCGAGGCGCGCCCCGAGAGCGACAACTACCTGACGCACACCCGCGGCGTGCTGTCGTGGGTGTTCACGCTCGACCACAAGCGCATCGGCGTGATGTACATGTGGTCGGTGCTCGCGTCGTTCCTGCTCGGGGGCACGTTCGCGCTGCTCCTGCGCACGGAGCTCCTCACCCCCGGCCCGACGATCACCGCCAGCGCCGACACCTACAACCAGTGGTTCACGCTGCACGGCGCGATCATGGTGTTCCTCGTGATCATCCCGAGCATCCCGGCGGCGCTCGGCAACGTGATCCTCCCGATCATGCTGGGCGCGAAGGACGTGGCCTTCCCGCGCCTGAACCTCTTCAGCTACTACCTGTGGGTGACGGGCGCGGTGCTCTGCGTGGTGTCGCTGGCGATGGGCGGCTTCGACACGGGCTGGACCTTCTACACGCCGTACTCGACGACCACGTCCACCGGCGGCGTGATCCCGGTGCTGACCGCGGTCTTCATCCTCGGCTTCAGCTCGATCTTCACGGGCCTGAACTTCGTGGTCACGGTGCACAAGCTGCGCCCGCCCGGCATGACGTGGTTCCGCATGCCGCTCTTCCTCTGGGCGCTGTACGCCACGGCCATCATCCAGGTGCTCGCGACCCCGGTGCTCGGCATCACGCTGCTGCTCCTGATCGTCGAGCGCACCGTGAACATCGGCATCTTCAACCCGCAGATGGGCGGCGACCCGGTCCTGTACCAGCACTTCTTCTGGTTCTACAGCCACCCGGCCGTCTACATCATGATCCTGCCCGCAATGGGCATCATCAGCGAGATCATCGCGATCAACAGCCACCGGTCGATCTTCGGCTACCGCTTCATCGCGTTCAGCTCGATCGCCATCGCGATGTTCAGCTTCATCGTGTGGGGCCACCACATGTTCACGTCGGGCCAGTCGGCCCTGCTGAACACGCTGTTCTCGGCGATCAGCTTCAGCGTCGCCATCCCCAGCGCGGTCAAGGTGTTCAACTGGGTCGCCACGCTCTACAAGGGCTCGGTCTCGCTCACCACGCCCATGTGGTACGCGCTGGCGTTCCTGTTCCTCTTCACGATCGGCGGCCTCACGGGCCTGCACCTGGCGACACTGAGCACCGACGTGCACCTGCACGACACGTACTTCGTCGTCGCCCACTTCCACTACGTGATGATGGGCAGCGCGCTGATCGCGATGATCGGCGGCCTGCACCACTGGTGGCCGAAGATGTTCGGCCGCATGTACGACGAGCGTCTCGGGACGATCGCGTGCTGGATCATCTTCATCGGCTTCAACATGACCTTCTTCACCCAGTTCATGCTGGGCTCCCAGGGCATGCCGCGCCGGTACTACGACTACCAGCCCGAGTTCCAGACCTACCACGTGATCTCGACGATCGGCAGCTACGTGATGGCGCTCGGCTTCCTCACGACGGCGGTCAGCCTCTTCGGCAGCTTCTTCGGCGGCCACAAGGCGCCGGCGAACCCGTGGGGCGGCCGCAGCCTCGAGTGGCAGTGCGCCAGCCCGCCGCCCTTCGACAACTTCGCCAAGACGCCCCGCGTGGGCGACTGCTACGACTTCAGCGTCGTCCGCTGGGACGAGAAGACCGGCGGGTACTGGGTCGACGAGTCGGCCGACCCCGAGGTGAACCCCGCCGCCGCGCCGCGCGCCGCGCACTGACCCCGGTGAACGGACCAAGGAACCACACGTGAGCACCACACTCTCCCACGCGCATGACCAGCACGGGCACGGCTCCCACGGGGCCGGGCACGGCGATGCGCACGGCCATGACGGCCACGGCCACCACGACCCGAACCTGGCCCACCACTTCGACAGCATGGGCCAGCAGTTCGACAGCGCGAAGCTGGGCATCTGGCTGTTCCTGGCGACCGAGGTGCTCTTCTTCGGAGGGCTCTTCGCCGCGTACTGCATCCTGCGCATGCGGCACCCGGACGTCTTCAGCTACGCGAGCCACTACCTCGACACCATCATGGGCGGCATCAACACGTGCGTGCTCATCGTGTCGAGCCTCACGATGGCGCTCGCGGTCCGCTATGCGCAGACCGACAATCGCCGCGGCCTCATCGCCTGCCTGGTGCTCACCTTCATGGGGGCGATCGGGTTCCTGGTGATCAAGTACTTCGAGTACTCCCACAAGATCCACGAGAACCTCGTGTGGGGCACCTCGTTCTACGTGCCGCCGCACGACGCCGAGGGCGACGCCGAGCGCGCCGCGCTCAAGACGGCCCCGGTCGCGGCCACCACGCTCGCCGTCAAGGATCCGGCGCCGTTCGTGGTCCCGGACCTCGCCGCGAAGCCGCCGGTCGATGCCTCGGCCGTGAAGGCCGCCTCGCGCGGTCCCGCGGGCATCGCGCGCGCGGA
>CAMDUT010000068.1 GCA_945877905.1 Phycisphaera mikurensis NBRC 102666
TGCTTGCCGCGCGGCTCGTCCGCGCCGGGCACGACGAGCGCGCGGCCGCCGACGCGGTGGCCGCGCTGGTGGCCGACGGATGGCTCGACGACCGCGCCTACGCGCAGGCGCGTGCCGGGCAGCTCTCGCGCCGCGGCGCGATGGCCGCCGAGGCGCTCGAGCACGTGCTGGTGGAGGAAGGCGTCGCGGAACGCGTCGCGCGCGCCGCGGCGAAGGGCGAGGCCGGCAGCGCCGAGGACCTCGTGCGCGAGGCGAAGGCCGCGCGCCGCGCCGGCCAAGGAGCCGCGCGCGTCGCGGGGCGCTTCGCGCGACGGGGTTTCGACGCGGATACCATCCGTGCGGCGCTTGAACGCGCTGGCTACGACCTCGACGCATGATGCACCGCGCCCTCCATCCGAGCATCCCGAGCACGCCCGCGCGGCACGCTCCCGCGGTGATCGCGGCGCTCCTCGCGGCCGCGGCCCTCATGACCCTCGGCGGATGCCAGAACCCGAGCGCGACGCTCGTCCACGCGGGCGACGACCCCCTGCCCGACCTCGCGCCCGCGCGCGAGGGCGAGCTCTCGCGCCACGACGGCGTCAGCACGCTCGACGGCACGCCCGCGCCCGCGATGCCCGCACGGAGCGCCACCACGCTCGATCGCGCGTCGTGGTCCACGGTCACCGTGAACCAGCCGCGCGGCCAGGTCGAGGTGCAGCCGACCTATTACAAGCTGTACCAAGGCAACCCCGAGGATCCGCGCGCCAACGGCAGCTACCCGACCACGGCCACGGCGCTGCGGACCGGCGGCGGCCGCCCGACCGCGGTGCAGGACATGGCGGCCGCGCCCGCGGTCGGCATCTTCTGGATGGTCATCGCGCCGGGCCACGTGATCGTGGTTCCGCCGTGGACCGTCCGCCGCCAGCCGGACGGCGGGTTCGAGGTGCTCCCTCTCCCGGAGCGCGCGCCGTGACCGGCACGCCGCTCGACGAGCGCGGGCTGCCGCTCGGCTACCCGTTCAAGGACGACTGGGAGATCACCCCGCGCGAGTACCGTCGCCGCCGCGACGCCGGCGAGCCCATCGTCCTCGTCGACTGCCGCACCGCGGCCGAGCGCGACCTCGCGACGATCCCGGGCGCCATCCACGTGCCGCTGCACGATCTGGCGAACCAGGTCGACGACCTGCGCGAGCACGAGGGCACGCCGATCGTGGTGCATTGCCACCACGGCGCACGGAGCCTTCAGGTGACCGCGGCGCTGCGTGCCTACGGCTTCGACGAGGTGCGCAGCATGGCGGGCGGCATCCACCTGTGGTCGCTCGACGTCGACCCGTCGGTCCCCGTCTACTGACCCCGTGCTTCGCGCCCGCCTCATCACCGGAATGCTGCTGGCGGCGGGCCTCATCGCCATGCTCTGGGCGGACGGCGCGCTCGCGGATCCCGTGCGCAGGGCGGACGGCGCCGTGCTGCGGTTCCTCGGGTCCGCCGACGGCGTGCTCATGGTGCCGTTGGCGCTCGCGGTGCTGGCACCGATGCTCGCCTTCGAGCTCGCGGCGATGCTGCGCGGAGCCGGGATCGCGGCGCCCACCTGGCTCACGGTGCTGGCTGCGGTGCTCGGCTGCGCGGCGACGCGCCTGCCCGCCGGGTGGTCCGACGCACCCACGTTCGCCGCCGGGGCCTTCGCGTGCGCGGCATGGATGACGGTGGCGTTGGCGCTCGTCGCCCACACGCGCGGCGAGCGCATCCCCGGCGTGGTCGCGGGCGTGGGCGGCACGCTGCTCGCGTTCGCCTACGTCGGCGCGATGCTCGGCACGTGGCTCCTGGTGCGGATGCAGGTGGGCCCGTGGGTGCTTGCGGGCGCCGTGCTCACGGTGAAGGCCAGCGACATCGGCGCGTACGCCGTGGGGATGACGCTCGGCCGGCGCAAGATGATCCCGTGGCTGAGCCCGGGCAAGAGCTGGGAGGGCTTCGCCGGCGGCATCGCGCTCGCCTCGGCCGTCGGTGGGCTGCTGGCGTGGGCGAGCCTGGGCCTCGAGGACCCGCGCGACCGCGTCGCGCCGTGGCTCGGGGCCGTGACCGGGGCGGTGCTCGGGGTCGTGGGCCCCTTCGGCGACCTCGCCGAGAGCCTCCTCAAGCGCAGCGCGGGCGTCAAGGACTCGGGCACGATGCTTCCCGGCATGGGCGGGGCGTTCGACGTGCTCGACAGCCTGCTGCTTGCGGGCCCGGTGGTGATGCTCGCGCTTTCCCTTCGCTGACGGGGCGCGCGGAGGGTGTAGTCTGTGAGGCCCGCCCGGCGGGACACCCACCATGAGCTTCATCGCCAACCTCCGCGCCCTCCACGCCGTCGACAGCCAGGTCCGCGGGATCAAGACCCGGTTCGGGAACGCCGAGGGCGACCTGAAGCGGCACCAGGTGCAGCTCGACGCGCTGCTCGAGAAGCGCAAGGCGCTCGAGGCGCAGGCCCGGCAGCTCCAGGCGGGCGTCGCGAACCTCGAGCTCGAGGACAAGGGATTCAAGGAGCGCCTCGACCACCTGCGCGCCGAGCTCAACTCGTCGAGCAACCCGCGCCAGTACAACGCGCTGCGCGAGGAGCTGAAGGTCATCGAGGGCAAGCGCGACGGCCTCGCCGAGCGCGTCCTCGCCCAGATGGAGAACCTCGAGAAGCTGAAGGCCGAGATGGCCGCGGGTGACGGCCCGCTGGCCGACCGGACGCGCCTGCGCGACCTCGCGAAGGCGGCGGTCGACGAGGCGAAGTCCGAGCTCGGCGGGCGGCTCGCGGAGCTCGAGGCCCAGCGCGGCCGTGCGGCCGGCCTGCTGCGCGAGGACGTGCGCGCGGCCTTCGACGAGGCCGCGGAACAGAACGATGGTGAGGCGCTCGCCGAGGTGCAGGTGATCAGCCTGCGACACCGCGAGTTCAACTGTGCAGGATGCAATGCCGAGCTGCCCCTGGACGCGTACAGCCGGGTGGCAGCGCAGCGGGAGGACGTGGTGACGTGCCTGACATGCGGACGGATCCTCTACATGGACGTGGTGCCGGAGAAGCCGGGGGCCAAGAAGACCAAGGCGGCCGCGAAGGAAGCGGCGCTCGACCCGGACGGGCTGGGCTGAACCAGCCGGTCACGCAGCCCATCGCCGACCGCGCCGCGCTTGAAGCGCAGGCGCAGCGGTTGCGCGACCTGTGGTGCGATGCCCGCGACCGCGCGCGCACGGCGCCGGCGGGCTCGCCCGCGTTCGCACGCGTCGCGGACCTCGCGGCCGCGTACTGGGCGATGGCATCGCAGGCCGGGCGCCCGGACCGGGCGCGCGACGTCGTGGGCGACGCGCTCGTCACCCTGCGCACGGCATGCCAGGCGCAGCCCGGCGACCCGGCGCGGCACCTGGCGTTCGGGCGCACGCTCGAGCTCGCGGCGGCCACCGAGGTGGCGCGCGGCGAGGCCCAGGCCGCGTTCGACGCCCTGCGCGCGGCGATCGCCACCGTCGGCCGGTTCGCGCCGGTGATGCGCGACCCCGCAGCGGACCCGCTGTCCCGGATGGCGATGGCGGCCTCGCTGCTGAGGCCCCTGACCACGGCGGCCCGCATGCTCGACGACCGGCGCCAGCGCCGCACGGCCTTCCGCCAGATGTGGGAGGAGTGCCGTGCGTGGATCCGCGCCGCGAAGGGCCAGGCCGACCACGCGGCCGCCATCGAGGCCGCGGTGATCGCCGCGTTCGAGGTGGCCGTCGAGGACCACGGGGCGTCGAGCCGCGCGTGCCTCGAGCGCAGCGACGAGCTGAAGACGCACCTGGCGGTGCTCATGAAGGTGCGCGGCGACGACGCCGTGGTGCGCATGCACCGCGCCGCCCTCGCCCGGCTCACGGCCGACGCGTGGACGCGCATGGGCGACGCCGACGAGGCGCGGAGGCTGCTCGACGAGGCCGAGCGCCACGTCCTGAAGGCGACGGCCATGCCGGACGCCGACCGCCGCGCGATCGACGAGCAGCGCGCGGGCATCGGACGGCAGCGGGCCATGCTCGCCGCGGGCGCGACGTCGCCGGGCACGTCCGGCGCGCGCACCGACGCGGGGCATGCGGCGGTCGCCATGACGGCGCTCCCCTAGACTCTCGCGCGATGGCCGGCCCCGACCCGAACCTGCGCACCGTGCTCGCGGGCACGGCGCTCTCGACGCCGCTGGTCGCGGCGGCCGGGACGTGCGGGTACCTCGACGAACTGTCGGACGCGTTCGACCTCCGCTGGCTCGGTGGCGTCACCACGAAGAGCATCACGGTCGAGCCGCGCGACGGCAACGCGCCGTGGCGGATCATCGACGTGCCCGGCGGCATGATGAACGCGATCGGCCTCGCGAACGTGGGGCTCGACGCGTTCCTGCGCGACAAGGCCCCGCACGCCGCGCGCATGCCCTGCCCGGCCTTCGGCTCGGTCGCCGGCCACGCGGTCGACGAGTACGTGCGGATGGCCGACGCGTTCGACCGGCTCACGGCGTTCCCCGTCATCGAGCTCAACGTCAGCTGCCCGAACACGGCCACGGGGCTCCAGTTCGGCGACGACCCCGCCGCGCTGCGCGCACTCATGGCCGAGGTGCGTCCGGCGGTGCGGCGCGCGAAGCTCTTCGTCAAGGTGAGCCCCAACGCCGACGTCGTGCGGCTCTCGGAGGCCGCGGTCGCGGGGGGCGCCGAAGGGCTCACGCTCGTGAACACGTTCACCGCGATGAGCATCGACGTGCGTACGCGCCGACCGCGTCTTTCGCGCGGCCGCGGCGGGCTCAGCGGGCCCGGCATCCACCCGATCGCGGTGCGGATGGTGCACGACGTGCACCGCGCCGTCGCGGGACCCGCGAAGGTTCCCATCATCGGGCTCGGCGGCACGCTGCGCTGGGAGGACGCCGCGGAGTTCATCCTGGCAGGCGCGACCGCGGTGGGCGTCGGAACGGCGCTCTTCGTCGACCCGCGCGCGCCGGTCGCCCTCGCGAAGGGCTTGGCGCGCTGGGTGCGCGACCAGGGCGTGGGCCACGTCGGCGAGCTCGTCGGCAAGCTCGAGGCCTGACGCCATGCGACGCGACGAACGCGCACGCTTCGACCGGATCTTCGAGGAGGTGCTCGAGGCGCTGCCCCCGCGCATCCACGCGCTCATCGAGGAGGTGCCGGTCGCCCTCGAGGACCACCCACCGCGCGCGCTGCTCGAGGAGATGGGGATCGACCCCGACGACCGGAGCGCGCTCTGCGGCGTGCACAGCGGCGTGCCGCTCACCGAGCGAAGCGTCGACCGGCACGAGCTGCCTGACACGGTGACGCTCTTCCGTGAGGGGATCGTCGAGGAGGCCGGCGGCTGGGAACCGTGGACCGACGACGACGGCACCGCGCTCGGGGGCGAGGATCGCGTGCGCCACGAGATCCGCGTGACCCTGCTGCACGAGCTGGGGCACCACTTCGGGCTCGACGAAGGGGACCTCGAGCGGCTTGGCTACGGCTGAGCCGGGGGCGTCCCGCCGCACGGCCCCCAGGAGGCCAGCATCTCGCCGAGGTCCGCGCCGTCGACGTCGCCGTCGACGTCGAGGTCCGACGGGTCGTCCGACCCGTTGCCCCATGAGGCGAGGAACAGGCCGAGGTCCTGGCCGTCGACCTCGCGGTCGCCGTTCAGGTCGCCCGGGCACGGCATGGGACCGCCGAGGAGCGGGGCCTTGACCACGAGGGTGTGGAATGCCCCTGCGCCGATCCTCGAGCCGAGCGCGCCCGCGAGCGCCTGCTGCACGTTCGTCTGGCCGTAGGTGTTGTCGCCCCAGGCGAGCACGGTGCCGTCGGTCAGCATGATGACGGTGTGCGCGTTCCCGGCGGCCACCTGCCCCACGGCCCCGAGCTGCGGCGGCACCGTGCACTGCCCGCCGGAATTGTCCCCCCAGGCGACGATCGACTGGTCGGCGCGGAGCGCGACGACGTGCCGTCCGCCGCAGGCGATCGCTGTGACCTGCGACGCCGACGCCGGCACCGTGCACTGCCCGTTCTGGTTGTTCCCCCATCCGACCACGCGGCCCGTGATCTGCACCGCGGCGCTGAAGGCGTCGCCCGCGCCGACCGCCTTCGCCTGCCCGAGCGTCGTCGGAATGTCGCACTGCAGGTCGGTGTTCAGGCCCCACGAGGCGACCGTGTACGACGTGCGGAGGACGACGTTGTGGAACTTGCCCGCCGCGACCTGCCGAGCGCTCGACACGCCGGCGCTCGCGGGAACGGCGCCCTGGCCGTAGTTGTATTGCCCGCCGCCCCAGGCAACGACGGCCGAGGTCGACGTGAGCGCGATCGAGTGCGCGAAGCCCCCGGCCACCTGCGTGACCGCGCCGAGCGACGAGGGGACCGATGCCTGGCCGTACGAGTTCGAGCCCCACGCGAGGCACTTGTTCGTGCCACGGACGGCGAGCGAGTGGTACCACCCGCCCGCGACGGCCTTCGCACCCGATGCGGCCGAAGGCACGGTGCACTGCCCGTTCGCGTTCCAGCCGAATGCGACGACCGACTGCGCAGACGCCGTGGCCGCGAAGGCCATGGCGACGGGTGCGACGAAGTGGAACGGTGGCTTGAGCATTGAACTTCTTGCCCCCGTCGGGAGCCCCGCCACCATACCCCCGATTGCGGCGAGTTCAAGGAACTTCGACGCCGGCCCGGCCACGCGCCTCAGCATCCGGGCGAACGACCGATCAATGCACCGTGCATACACCGCTCTGCGAGGCAACCGAACCGTCAACTGCAACCACCCCACGCAGCGAGCATCACTCCCAGATCGGCTCCGTCGACGAATCCCGAGTCATCAAGGTCCTCACTGCTTCCCGGGGGAACGGCGCCCCATCGCGCGAGGAGCAGTCCGAGGTCCGCGCCGTCGACGACGCCGTCGTCCGACAGGTCCGCGGAGCATTGGCATTCGTCAAGAGTCCCGTCCGCGTCCGAATCGGTCGACTGCCCGAGCGCCACGTCGATCGCGTCCGCGCTTCCGTTGGCGTTGCAATCCCGCGTGAGGTCAAGCACCAACACCTGGCCCCTCGATCCCTCGGCACCCGGGGCACCGACGAGCACGAGCCCCGCGGAGACCGCGACGTCGGTGCCGACGAGCGCGAGGCCGTCGGCCTCGCCGGGGACGATGCGCGCTGCGGGCAGCGCGCCGCCGTCGAGAAACACCTCCGCCGATCCGACCCGCTGCCCGAGGCGCAACGTTCCGGGTGCGCCGACGACGACGGACCCGCCTTCCAGCGCGACGCCGTGCCCGAAGTTCGCTCCTTCGGAAGGCGCTTCGGGCAGGAGCACACGGACCAACGAAGCACCGTGCGGTCCGAGCTCGAACTCGATCGCCGCACCGGCGTTCGCCGCGGCGCGATCGCAGTACGGCACGCCGACGACCAGCCGAGACCCGGAGATCGCGACGCTCGATCCGAACCAGCCCGCGAGGTCGGCCGCGGGCGGGCGGACGACGTACGCGAGGGTCCATCCGGGATCGCCCCGGGCGTAGAGCCGGACGCTCCCGCCCGCATCGCCGGGCGCACCCACCGCCAGCCAGCCAGCCGAGGCCGCGATCGACGAGCCGAAGCGAGCACCGGCCGGAATCCCGGACGGCGCGATGCGTTCCTGCAGGCTCCATCCCGTGCCGTCCCAGCCGTGCACGCACACGCTCCCGGCCATCGCGACCCCGGCGGGGGAATCATTGGGCGCGCCGACCGCGACCCAGTCGCCGTCGGCGGCGATCGCCGTCCCGCATGCTGCGGCAGGAGCGCACGCCGGGTCGGTCAGCTGGAACTGGGGTCCCCGGACATCGTCGAGGCGGACAGCGAAGATCGCGCCTGCACGCCCGCGTCGTGGCGCGCCCGCGAACACCCAGCCGGGCGAGATCGCGACGGCGATGCCCGCCTCGTCACCCTCGGACGCACCCGCGAAGCCGATGACGGGCGCGTCGGTCGAACCTCGTCCCCCGCGGACCACCGCCACGCCCCCCGCGTTCGGCGCCGGGGCGTCATGCCCGCGGACCCCGACCACCACGGTGGCCCCCAAGGCGGCGACCGACGCTCCCGCGACATCCCCGACGACCGAGTCGGCGATCACGATGCGCCCGTCCGGGCGCGGTTCCGCGACGGTCCCGCCCGTCGAGGAGGCGCCGAAGACGCCGCGCACCGACGCGACCAGCGCGATGCATGCGAACGCGCACCGGGCACCCACGGTCAACGGTCGCACGGACCCCACGCGGCGAGCACCAGCCCGAGGTCCTTCGCGTCGACCCATCCGTCGCCGTCGACGTCCGCGCCGGATGATGCATCGCCGCCCCAGTGGACGAGAATCGCGACCAGGTCATCCACGTCGACGCGTCCGTTGCCGTCGAGGTCCTCGAGGCACTCGCACTCGTCCGGGACGCCGTTGCCGTTCTGGTCCGCGGATGTCCCCGAGGCGACGTCGCAGAGGTCGGGGACGCCGTTGCCGTTGCAGTCGTCGTCTCCTCCGGTGCTCTGGCACGAATCCGGGACTCCGTTCTCGTCGCAATCGGTCGCGGTGCCGCTCGCGACGTCGAAGGCGTCGTGGGTCCCGTTCCCGTTGCAGTCCAAGAGGTCGGGAGCGGGGATCTGCTGCGCCACGGCCATCCAGCTGCCGGGCGCACCCGGCTCGCCCGAGCTGTTGCGACCCACGAGGTTGAAGGACCCCTGGAGCGCGACCGGGGCATTCACCGTCAACTGCGCCACCAGGACGCGGCGGTCGGCGCCCGCGACGGACTGCGACAGGCCGGGGAGCACGAAGACCGCGCCGTCGGACTCGGCGATGCCCGCGCCCTTGTTGAACGGGCCGAAGTCGAGGTACGCGACCTCGACGCCGGAGCTTGAGTCGCACTCCGACCCGATGGTGAGCCAGCTGTCGAAGCGCGTCTCGGGAGGGAGCCCCGTGAGGTCGCACGGAAGATCCTCTCCGATGTCCGCGCCGTCGGCCGCGTTCCAGAACCCGCCCGCCGCCGAGATCACCATGGGGTGCGTGGCGTTCCCGTAGATGCCGACGACCGACGCGGCGGGATCCGACACCCGGGCGTAGACGCGGTAGCACACCGCGCCGGCGGGTAGGCCCGGCATCGAGCTCCGGCCGACGATCGGGACGATCTCGACCTGCAGGCCCGCGAACTGCATCCCGGGCTGGCACGAGTCGAGCTGACCGTCCTTGTTCACGTCGAGCGACGGGGCCGCGGCGATCTCGCAGGAGTCGGGAACCCCGTCGGCATTGCAGTCGGATGCGCCGGAGGCGATCTCGCAGGAGTCCGGGACCCCGTCGAGGTCACAGTCGGGATCGCACGCGTCCGGGACCTGGTTGCCGTTGCAATCCGGCATCGAGGCGAGGTCGCACGAGTCGGGGACGCCGTTCATGTTGCAATCGGGGACGACGTCGTCCGCGATCGCGCAATCGTCGGGGATGCCGTCGGAGTCGCAGTCGTCCTCGCACGCGTCTGGCACGCCGTCCGCGTCGCAGTCGCCCGCGCCCGGCTTGCCCGCCTGGCAGGAGTCGAGAATGCCGTCGCCGTTGCAGTCCCGTTCCGGCGTCGCCGCGATGTCGCAGACGTCCAGCGTCCCGTTCGCGTCGCAGTCCATGAAGCCGTGGTCGAGGTCCCACGCGTCGTTCAGGCCGTTGGCGTTGCAGTCTTCGGGGCAGTTCTTGGCGAAGTCGTTGTCGCCGCCGTTGACGTACGCGCCGACGATGTCCGTGCCGAGGTTGGAGCAGAATGAGTTCCCGGAAAGGGTGCTCAGCTCCGTTCCGGTCGCGAACATGACGGAACCGGTCGGCGCCGCATTGCGCTCGAACAACGAATCGAAGAACAGTCCCGGCGCATCGGTCGCAACCACGGCCCCGCCTTCCACACCGGACTCGCAGTCGACGAACTCGCAGCGACCGAAGGCCGGACTCGAACGGCCGCTCATGTAGACCGCGCCGCCGGAGATGGCCTCGCACGAACGGAACTCGGAGTCAAGCACTGTGGGACTCGCGTAGTTCTCCAGCAAGATCGCGCCACCGGCGGCAGAGTTGTTGTTTGCCGTCGCTCGGCAAGACTGGAAGGCGCAGCGCTCGATTGATGCGCTTGAGAAATGGGCGAAGATCGCGCCCCCACGAGCAGATCCGCCGCCGCAACAGCCTCCTGCCTGAATGTCGGAAACGCAGCCAGTGAATGCGCAGTCACCGAGCTGCAGCAAAGACGCGTACTCACAATAGACAGCACCGCCCAGCGCGTTGCTGGGGTGCGTGTTTCTCGCCGAAACAGCGCACCCGTTCCATGAGCACCGATCGAATCGCGCCCGCGCGAAACTCCCCATGTACACGCTTCCGCCCCGGGCGAGATTCTGCTCATTCCACCCGCCAGGTTCAGACCGGGCACGACATCCGCTGAAGCCGCAGTCACCGAACGAGGGCCCGACTCCCTCGATCCAGACCGAACCACCTTGGGCCATTCGACGATCAGATGCCGTGGTGTTTTCGGTGAACTGCGTGCTGGCAATCGTTCCTGACGTTGAGTTCATGCGGAGCGCCCCGCCGCCCTCTCGGCCCGTGTTTCCGATGAAGTTGCAGTTCGTCACGTTCAACGTCGATCCCGACTGCGTCGCGATGGCGCCACCCCGTTCCGCGGAGTTCCCCTGCAGCGTGCACCCCACGAGCGTCGCCGAGCCGTTGGCCGCCACGTGGATCGCCCCGCCCTCCGACGACGCGGAATTGAAGTTGATCGTGCACGCGTCGAAGCTCACCGTCGAACCATGGTCCGCGAAGACCGCCGCGCCAACCGTCCCGCTGTTGGACTGGATCCGGCACTGCCGCACGGTCAGCCCCGAGCCGCTGAGGTAGATCGCTCCGGTGGGGGAAAGACGCAGCGTGAATCCCTCGAGCACCGAGCTCGTGGTCTCGCCGGACACACACGTCACGAGGTGGCCGCCACCTCCCTGCGGATCGACGATGGACAGGAACTGCCCCGCCCCCCGCACCGTGATCTGCTTGCCGAGCAGGTTCAGCCGCTCGTTGTAGATCCCGGACCCTACCCGCACGACGTCGCCATTCACCGCCGCATCAATCGCCGACTGGATCGTCGGGTATTGCGTTGACGGCACGACCCGGTCGATGGCAAATGCCGTCGAGCTGGCCACGAGTACGACGATCGACGCGAGCGCGAAACGAAGCGAATGCAGCATGGAGAGGGTTCCTCGGAACATGGCATGAACCCTTCCCCGCCCCCGACGCGTTCCAAGATATCCCTACCGACCGAAGAGTCAACCCCGAGCGTCCGGGAATCCGGTCGGATCCCTCCGAGCACCCCGCCGAAGGCCTCCTATCCCCCGATCTTCGCCATCACCTCGGCGTCGATCCCCAGGAACTCGCGCATGTGCTGCTCGTAGGTCTCCTGGTCCTTGTCGCGGCTGAAGTCGAGCCGCAGCTCGTTGATCACCTTGGTTCCCTGGCCGATCCACTGCTTCCAGGTCTCGGCCGAGATGTTCTCGAAGATCCACTGCCCCACCGGGCCCTTGAAGGGCGGCGCCGGCAGCTTGTTGCCCGGCCGGCCCGTGCGCTGGCAGATGAACGCGCCGCTCGCCTTCAGGCGCTCGGCGGCCTCGTCCACCTCGGCGGCCAGCTTCGGCGGCTCGCGCCCGATCGACCGAAGCAGTTCGGCCATCGCGTTGCGCGGCATCAGGTCGCCCTTCTTCGCGGCCATCTCGTAGCCGCGCACCAAAACGTCCACCGCGCGGTCGGCCCAGCCGGCACCGATCAGCGCCTGGCCGGCCAACTGGTACGCCTTGCTCATCTCGGGGACCAACTCGATGCAGCGCTCGAAGCTGCGTGCCGCCTCGGCATGCCGCCCGCCGTCGAGGTACGCCTTCCCGAGCGAGAAGTGCGCCATCTCGTTGGTCGGGTCGGCCGACGCCATCTTCTCGAACTGCCCGATGCGGTCGATGCCCTGCGGAGCGGTGGTCATGGACGCATGATAGGAGCGCCCCCGCCGAACGGCTCCTTCGAGCCGATCGGGCGCACCGCACGCGACCCCGGCGAGGCGCGGATCCAGTGGCGCCGGTGGTACGCCCACCACTCCACCACCAGGAGCACGAGCGCGGCGGCCAGCGCCCACGGCCACAGGTCGTTCAGCGTGCCGGCGCCGACGGCCGTGCCGGCCACCGTCTGCGTGCCCACCGAGAGCTCCGGCGCCGCGCCCAGCCGGCCCTCGCCCATCGCGGGCACCACCGCGAAGTCGCGCCGCTGCTCGCCTCGCTCGTCCGTCCATGCGAACGAGTACGCGCCGGCACGCGTGACGGGGCCGAAGGTCACGCTTCCCTCGCGCGCGGGGATCGTCTCGCGCGCGCCGTCGGGCATGGTGACGGTGGCCTCCTTCGTGCCGGCCGCCACGCGCACGGAGAGCGTGTCGCCCGGACGGTGCTCCTCGCCCACGGCCGCCTGGTCGATGCCGCCGAGCCACTCCACCGCGTTCGCGATGAACGTGGGGAACGCGCGCTGCCAGGGCCAGTTGGTGTCGAGCGGCTCGAACGCCGTGAGCACCGCGGTGACCGGCCCGCGCCGCGCGACCAAGACCAGGGGCACGTCCGGGCCCTCGACGATCGCCTCGACGTCGGACGCGGGCGCCATCGCGACGGCCTTCGCCACGCGCAGGTCGTCGAGGTTCACCGCGCGCAGCACCGGGTGCTCGCCGCGCTGCGAGCGCACCGAGAGCGACTCCTTCGTGCCGTACGGGTTCAGTCCGTCGATGCCGGCCGGCACGCCCATCACCAGGTACCGCCCCGGCGGAATGGCCTTCGGCAGCGCCCCGGGAGCCGCGACCACCACGTCGAACTCGTCGCTCCGGTCACCGAGCTTCGCGAAGTCCTCGGCCGAGAGCTGCTGCGTGCGCTCGCTCGGGAGCGACTGCACCACGAAGCGCGTGAACTGGTCGAGCGGACCCACGGCAGCGATCTTGAGTCGCTTCGGAGCGCTCACCGCAACCTCGGCGCGGTTGTCCGCGTCGAGCGCATCGGTGCGCACCGCCTGCACGCGCAGCACCCCCGCGCGCGGCTGCACGAACGGCGGGAACGTCACGCGCTCGTATCCGGGCTTGTAGGGCGCCGCGCCCTCGGCCGCGCCGGCAGCGCCCGCCGCACCCGCCGCGCGCGCGCCCCCG
>CAMDUT010000069.1 GCA_945877905.1 Phycisphaera mikurensis NBRC 102666
CCTCACCATGGTCTCCTGCAGGCAGTCGAGCGCGAACGCTTCGTCGCGCCCGGTCCGTCGCCGCACGTCGCGCACGATCGCCTCGGCGAACCGATCGTATGCCTCGGCGAGTGCATCGTGCGATCCGTTCCTGAGTTCGCGCGTGATCCGTGCCGCGTCCCGATCGGCACGCGGCAGCTGGCAGTCCGGTGCAATGGTCTCGGCGTGTTCATCGGAAGGCACGTGGCGTCGTCTTGGGAGCAACCTGGAGGCGACTCATCGTTACTGACCGACGATGTGATCGATCACCTCGTTGACGAGGGACACCTGGCCTTCGTCGCCCTTCACGAAGAGCAGTCCAGTCGGCGCGTGGATCCGAAGTTGCGCCGCGACGACGGGGCGATCGTCGAGCGTGAGTGCGGCGCCGATGGCGTCCATGAGCCGGTCAAGAGCTTTCTTCGCCGGGCCGCTCTCGATGTTTTCCCCGTCGGCGCTCAGCAGGTACTCGCTCAGGTCGATGACCACGACGGACGGCTGGGCCGCCTTCGCAGCGGCTTCCGCAGCACCCACCACCCGACGCGCACGGATGGTGATGATTGGTTCGGTGGCTATGACGGCATCGTCCGTCGTGTCCTCAGTGACGTTGACGAGGATTTCGCACCCTGTGGGCGCCATGTGAACAAGCGACCGGAACAGCGTGGTTGGCGCCACGTCGCGCACGGACATCGGCGGGATCCTCACAGATCGGACCGACGCGCTGGCCGCGTCGTCGGGGACGAACACGACGTTGACCCACGGCTTGGGCGAAGTCGCCTGCACTGCCTTCACGAATTCCTCAAGCGTGCCACCAGGCCACTCGATCCGGATCAGCCCAGCCCGGGCGTCGGACGCGTCCTGCGCGTGAGCGCTGCTCCCGCAGACGACGAGCGCCAGGCACATCGCTGACGCCACGATGAGTGAACGGATCCCAGAAACAACAGGACGAACGGCCCGACGCCGGACGTGACTGGGAACGAAGGCGGGTTGGACGAAACGGGGCGTAAGTTCTGGTCGCATTTGGTGCTCCTTTTACCCCAAGAACCGCACCGAGGCGCCAACTCCGCCGACACGCGAGCCGGATTTCGTGAAATCTCAGTTCGACATCTGTTCCGGCTTACGGGGTCACCCTGTTCGGCACAACCCCAAAGAGTGACTCCTGCGACCGAGCGGGAGCCGTGTGGGCATGGAATCTCTGGCCCCCTTTCTGTTTCGAACGCGACCCCGATCTCACGCGCTCCCGGAACTCGTCCACAGCCTTCCGAGACCAGGGGGCGGATCGAAACGATGTCAAATCCAACCTCGGCGTCACGGATCGCGCGCGACGCGGAAACCCGTGCTGTCGAAGTCGACGGCCTGCATCTCATACCGCCGCGAGGCGCGGGAGAATCCGTCCTCGTAGTTGAAGTAGCTGCCGCGTGCGATGCGGGACGTCCCGGTCTCGGGACCGGTCGGGTCGGTCTTGGCGCTCCGCGTGTAGTCGCCGTACCAGTCGCTCACCCACTCCCAGGCGTTGCCGATCATGTCGTGGAAGCCGAGCGCGTTCGCGGCCTTCGTGCCCACGGGATGCTTGCGGCCATCCGAGTTGCCGCGGTGCCACGCGATCGCGTCGAGCTCGCCGTAGCGCGGAGCCTGCGAGCCCGCGCGGCATGCGTACTCCCACTCGGCCTCGGTGGGAAGCCGGAGCCCCGCCTTGCGGCAGAACTCGGCGGTCTTGGCCCAACTGGCAAGAGCGGGCAGGCCGCTCCGCGTGTCCGGAGCGCCGGCAGGTCCGGCTTCCGCCGGGGTGGTGGTGAAGACGACGGTGCCGTTGGGCCCCGGCTCCGCGGTCTGGCGCGTGGGCACGGAGTTGCCCTTCGAATCGACGAGTCCGACGCCGCCGCTCACGATGAGCGTTCGGCCTCCACCCGCATCGACCTGCACACCCTGCACGCCAGGTTCGACGCGTTCAGTGCCGGTGCGCCCGTCGCCGCCGAGGACCTTCGCCAACTGCTCCTTGGTCACCTCGTAGCGACCGAGGTAACAGGCCTGCGTGAGCGTGACCGAATGGGCCGGAACCTCGTTCGCCAGCGCCTCGGTGTCGCCCGCGCTCTTTCCCATCGTGAACTGTCCCGGCGGCACGAGCAGCATCTCGATGCCCGTGGACGTGTCCCGCACGCGCCACGGCAGGCCGGTGCGCACGATCGCCTCGCGCAGGACGGCATCCGTCACGACCGTGGGGTCGCAGTCCTTCTCGATGACCTCGCACCACTCGAGCGATGCCGGCGCGCGGACGGCTTCCGCCTTCTGCGCGGACGCCGGCGTCACGGCATCGGCGGCGTTCGCGGAACCAGGCCCGGCCGGCGCTGCGGGCGGCGCAGCGACCGGAGCGGCTTCGCGAACGGGGACGGCGCCTCCGGCAGCGGGTTCCGAGAGGCTCGTCGTGGGCGGGCTGCCCTTCATGAACTTGGCGTACCAGACGCGGTCGAGATCGTCGATTCGTGCCCGCAGACGGTCGCGAAGCACCGTGCGGTCGTTCGACTGCTCGTCGCCCATGATGACCATGCCGGCTCGGTCAAGGGGCACCACCTCCTCGAGCATCCGGAGTCCCATCCGGTAGACCGCGATGGCGGCGGCATCGTCCATCGACTCGGCCTGCTTGAGGGTGCCGCGCAACTCGTAGGCCGCCATGAACTGCGCATCGGCAGCCATCCGCGATTCCTTGACGTCCTTCTCGCGATGCGCCTGCGACGCGATCAGCGTGTTCTCGAACTGCGGCGGGACGAGCACGCGGTCGACCACGTGCACGACGCTCGAGCCGACGGCGATGTCGCCGGCGATGATCCGCGCCTTGAAGGGCTCCTCGAGCGAGCGATCGCGCATCGAGCGCATGCGATAGACGAAGACCGCACCGTCGGCAAGCACGTCGAGCACGAAACGGTCGTTGTTCTCCGAGATCATCACGGGGGCGCGGCCGCCGCCGTTCAGGTCGAAGCTCCAGACCTGGAGTTTCGGCAGCGCGTGCCAGTCGAGCACGGCGCGAAGCGCTTCCCGGTTCTTCGGGTCAAGGAGCGTGGCACGCTCCTGCTCGGAGAGCCGCGCGAAGGCCTCGTTCGTCGGAACGAAGACCGTCCAGCTGCGGTCGGGGGCGGGCTGGGCCCAATCCTGTTCACGACCGCTTGCCTCAACGGCCGCGATGAAGGTCGAGAAGCGCCCGTCCGGGACCTTGCGCAACGCATCGAGCAAGTCGGCCGGCGCCGCTTCCTTCATGCCCATGCCCATCGAATCCTCCGAGCGGGCGGGCTTCGGCAGCACCACCCGGTCGATGGCGTGGATCACGCCGTTGCCGCAGAGCACGTCGGGTCGCACGACCTCGGCCGCGCCGAAGCGGAAGCCGCTGCGGTCCGCGGCGATCGTCTCGCGGTCGCCCGCCGCGGTGCGAGCCATCTGCGGGTCCTCGATGTTGCCGACCTCCATCGAGAGGAGCCGGCCGGGCACCACGTGGTGGGCGATGATGCCGCGCAGCTTCTCCTTGTTCTCGGGGAGCAGAAGTGACTCGAGCGTGCCGGTGGGAAGTGCCGCGAAGGCCTCGTCGGTCGGCGCGAAGACCGTGAACGGTCCCTCCGAACGAAGGGTTTCGGCAAGCCCGGCCGCCTCCGCGGCGGCGACGAGCGTCTGAAACTTGGCCGCAATCGCGGTGTCCACGATGTTGGGCTTGCCGCGGCCGTCGAAGAAGGACCGCCCCCTGGCCGGGGCGTCCGGCGGCGACTGGGCGCCCGCCGCGGTCGTGAGGCCTGACATGAGGCAGGCCGCCGCGAGTCCGGCGGCGATCACGCGGAGCGGGACGGAGGGACGGCGCTGAAGCGATCCTGACATGATGATCGTGATCCTTTGCTCGAGCGATCCGCCGTCGCCCATGGTGCATGCCTGCGCCGGCGTGCGGAACGCCGACCCCGCCAACGACTCCGCCGCCGCCACGAGGCACGTGCCGTACTCCCGTGTCGATGCCCCGCAGGTGCGCAGGACGACCGCATCGCACGCGAGTTCCTCGGATGACCTCAGCCCGCGGCGCGCGATCCATGCAAGCGGATTCCACCATAGCCACGCCACGACCGCCCAGTCGAGCCATCGGACCAGGTCATCCCGGCGTCGGACGTGGGCCAGTTCGTGCATCAGGATCAGCCGGAGGCTCGGCGCATCCGCATCGGTGGCCAGCGCCGCCGGGAGCACGATGACCGGGCCACCGAGGCCGCCCCAGACGAACGGGACCGCGTTCGAACGCGCGGTGAGCACCGTGAACCTGCGCCGCACGCCGAGCTGGGCAGCCACGGAACTCGCGACGCCACGGATCTCAGGATCCGCAGGACTGCAGTGGACGAGCAGTCCACGTCGGAAACGCACGACGCGAGCCGCCGAGATGCTGACGATGATCACCGTGCCGACGAGCCACGGCGCACCCACGAGGAGCCACGGGTCGACCGCGAGAAAGGCGCCCCGCGCCTCCGTGTTCAGCGACGGGGCTTGCTGACTGCGGGCCGATGCCGGCACGTCTCGTCCCTCGGCCGCGATTGAGGGTGCAGCGGTCGCCGACCCATCCCCTTCTCGGCGCGCGGCCGAGGCCGGCGGCAAGGCGCCTTCCGGCCCTGATACGGACCCGCCCGCGGGGCTCGGCGCGACTGCGGGATCCGCGAACGGGACGGCCCCGTTCGTCGAGCCGTTCTCGGGGGCCGACGGCGCGCTTCGGGATCCCCCGTCACGCCGGCTGTCCCCGGCTGAAGCCGTGAGCCGCTCCAACGGGACCCTGACGGAGAGCCATGGCACTGCCGCGATCGGCGGCATGACGAGCCGGATCATGACCAGCACCCAGAGCACGTGCGCAAGCGACGGATGTCGTCGCCAACGACCGATCGTCAACGCGAGCAGGGCCAACGGCGTGGCGAGCAGCGTGTTGCCGAGCGCGTACTCGAGGACCAATTCAGTCACGATCCCCTCCCGTCGAGGATCTCGCGAAGGCGCCGCAGCTCGACGCGACCCAGTCGCCGCTGGTCCATGAGGTGCGCCAAGAGCGGCGCGATCGATCCGCCGGTCAGTCGTTCGACAAGCGACTCGAGCTGCGACCCGGCGTACTCCTCCCGCGAGATGCAGGCCGAGAACGCGTTCGCCGCCCCGGTCTTCTCGCGCTTCACGAGTTCCTTGTCCTCGAGGCGCTGGAGGAGGCGCTGCACGGTGCCGTGCTGCGAACGGTCGGACTCGCCGTACAGCCGGTCCTGGACCTGGCGCGCGGTCAGGGCACCGTGGTCCCAGAGCAGTTCCATGACGGAGAGTTCGGCGTTGGCGAGGGCTGCGGGCGGCATTCGAGGAAATCTCCGCGGTTCCGTGTCGGACGTGGGGCACGACAGGCTGTCGTGCACCATACGACACCGTGTCGTGGGCTGTCAAGCGACCTCAAAGAGGGAGTTCACGGCCCGACGCGAGGTCGAGGCGGGCCTCCCCGTCGGCCGCACGCGCGTCGATCGGCGCGTCGAAGCCGGGCGGGAACTTGCTCCACGGAGATCCGTTCCTGACCAACGCTTGGCCCCGCTCGAAGAGCGCCTTCATGTACGCCGGGTCGAAGGCCTCGCGCGCGGGCACGTTGAAATCGGGCGGAATGCAGGCGACGTTGTAGTCGACCCCGTCGCGCTGGCAGTCGAGGTAGAGCCGGTAGAGATCGCCCAGCCCCTGCGTGGCGATCAGGGCCGAGATCGCCCGGCCCGCGATGCTGAGCGTGCGGCGATCGACCTGCGACCAGTCGGGGTCGAGGCGCGCGTTGCGGATGATGTACGCCCGCCGCTCCCGCACGATGCCCTCGGCCCGGGCCTGCTCGCGCAGGCGCATCGATGCCGGGTACAGGAAGACCTGCGTCATGGCACCGCCGTCGACGTGCATCTCCTGGTACCGCGTGCCGTCGACCTCGACGTCGATGAGGACGGGCGGGAACGCCGCGGGAATGGCCGCCGAGGCGATCAGGATCTTCCGGATGAGGTCGAGCGCGCCGGGATCGCCGCTTGCGGCGATCTCGCCCACGTTCCACAGCACCGCGCGGCGGGCGTCGAGGTTCGTGGTCCCGACGATGAGCAGGCGCCCCTTGCGGTGCTCAGTCGCGATCGCCTCCATCAGCTGCGCGTTCACGTGCTTCGAGAGCAGCTTCCAGAGCGGCGCGGTGTCGGCCATCGCGTCGCTGAGGAAGCCGCCGATCAGTCCGCGCTCGACGAGGACGTCCTGGGTGCGGGTGCTCGTGTAGAGCTCGCGCAAGACCCCGTCGTACTCGGGCCCGGCGAACACGAACGGGGCCGTGAGGGCGCCGGTCGAGATGCCGGTGACCGCCTTGAACTCGGGCCGCGTGCCGAGGTCGGTCCACGCGCACAGCATGCCCGCGCCGAAGGCGCCGTCGGCGCCGCCGCCGGAGATCGCGAGGAAGTCGGCTCGCGGCAACGTGCCGGTGAACCCGTGGCGCGCCAGCTCCTCGCGTTCGCGCTCGACCGACGCGAGCAGCAGCCGCGAGAAGTCGGGGGTGGCCGCGCCGCCCCACGTGCGGACCCCGGGATCGAGCCCCGGCACGATGGCTCGGCCCTCGGCGCCGTGCGGAACGGCCTTCCCGCGCGGCAGCACGCCGCACCCGGGAACGAGCGTGAGCAGCGTCGCCGCGAGGATCGCGGCAAGCGCTCGGGTCAGCGTGTGGTGCATGTGATCTCCCTCCGATTGACGCCGTTGAGCGACCGTGGCCACGGAGGCCGATCGTCGGCGCGGCGCGTGGTCAGGGACAGAGGCTATGGCGCTCGCCCGGTGCATCGGACCGTGATCGGCGCCGGGAAATCTCCCCGAACCCCCGGGCGGTCCGGGCGGCACGATCGGTATGCCGGCGGGTCGATGCGGGGGCGTCCGAGTGTTGCTTTCACGCGAAACCGCGGTTCGCGTCCTTGGAACGGAGAGCGTTCGAAGTACCTTTCACTCCGTCCCTCGGGCCCTGCGACCCCGGACATGACGCCCACCATGCCCCACCCCACCGCCCGCCCCGGACTTCGCGCGCTCGCCGCCTGCGCCCTCGCGGCGGCGGGGATCGCCTCGGCCGCCCGGGCCGAGACCATCACCGTCTGCCTCGATGGATCGTGCGACTTCACCGATCCAGTCGCGGCCGTGGAAGCGGCCGTTGCGGGAGACACCGTGACGATCGCGTCGGGGACCTACCCGCTGTCCGGGCCGCTTTCGCTCTACGGCAAGAACCTCGTGATCCGCGGCGCGGTCGACGCCGGCGGGCGACCCGTGACCGTGCTCGACGGCCGCAACGCCACCTACCACCTCAACGCGCTCCACGTCTCGGCCGCGACCGTGATCGAGAACCTCGTGCTGACCAACGGCCGCAGCACGCAGTTCGGCGCCGTCTACATGTTCGGCTGCGCGGGCACGACGCTCCGGAACTGCTCGGTGCGCGGCAACCACGGAGGCGCGGTCGGACTCAACGGCTCGAGCGTCACGATGATCGGCTGCGAGATCCTCGACAACGCTGGCGGGTCGGGAACGTCCGCCGGCGGCGGCATCTACGTCTCGGGCGCGATCTCGCTCGTCGACTGCGTGGTCTCCGGGAACACCGCGACCTTCAGCGGCGGCGGGATCTTCCTGCCGAGCGGAGGGATCGCGAACCTCACCCGGACCCGCGTCTGCGGAAACAGCGCCCCGCAGGGCGCGCAGATCGGCCAGAACCCCGGAGGCACGGTCAACGACCTCGGCGGCGCATGCATCTCGGTCCAGTGCGGCGATTGCCAGCCGACGCCGCCGTGCCCGGCGGATCTGAACGGGGACGACAGCGTGAACGGCACCGACCTCGGAGCGCTGCTCGGCGCCTGGGGCACCGCGGGCCCGGCGGACCTGAACGGCGACGGCACCGTGAACGGCGCGGACCTGGGACAGTTGGTCGGCGCATGGGGCACGTGCGGTTGATCGCCGCCGCGCACGGCGCGCTCGCCGTCGCGGTGATCGCGCTCGTCGCCGCACCACTGCAGGCGCAGGTCCATTACCACGCCGACGGCCAGCCCTGGAAGCAGCGCGCGCGATCCGGCCCCGATGCCGAGGTTCCGGGCTGGTACTACAACCTCGGCATCACCGGGATGCGCGCCGAGCTCGTGGCCGACGAGCCGAAGTCGCTCGTCATCCGTCACGTGTTCGCGGGCTCGCCGGCATCCGGGACCGTCCTTGCGGGAGACCGGGTCGTCGGCGCGGGCGGGAAACCGTTCAGGGATGCCCACCGCAACGGCTACGGCGAACAGGTCTTCGGCGCGACGGGACCGATCGAGGAGTTCGCGGCCGCGCTCGAGGCCGCGCAGGACGCGCACGCGCCGGCCCCCGGCACGCTGCCCTTGACCGTCCTCCGCGACGGGAAGGAACTCGCGGTCACCCTCGACGTCGGCACGAAGTACGGCCGCTTCGGCGCGGACTACCCGGCGAACTGCGCGAAGTCCGACCGGATCGCCCGCGAGCTGCTCGAGTACCTCGTCGCGCACCAGCGCGACGACGGATCGTTCGGGAACCCCGTGCACGACACCTTCGCGCCGCTCGCCCTGCTCTCGGGCGGCGACGTCAGGCACCTGCCGGCCGTGGAGCGCTGCGTGCGCCGGCTCTGCGCCACGACGCGCGCGTCCGACCCGGAGGCAAGGGAATCGCTCCCGAACTGGAAGTACATGGGCGCCGCGCTGGTGCTCGGCGAGTACTACCTCGCGACGCGCGCGGCGTGGGTGCTCCCGGAGCTTCAGGAGGTGCATGACTTCATCGCCGCGGGCCAGTACCTGGACATGTCGCAGATCAACCCGCGCGCGAAGGAGTCGCATCCGCACAGCTTCCCGAAGGGCCCGCGCGACTCGCACGGCGGCTGGGGGCACAACCCGGGGTTCGAGGGCTACGGGCCGATCGCCATGATCACGGCGCAGGGCACGCTGGCCTACGCCATGATGTCCCGGTGCGGGATCGCGGTCGACCGGTCGCGGCACGATGCCGCGTACGCGTTCCTGAAGCGCGGCAGCGGCACGAACGGGTACGTGTGGTACGGGGACTCCCTCGGCGGCCGCGAGGACGGCTGGGCGGACATGGGACGGACCGGCGCGGCGGCCATCGCGCACGCCATGAGCCCGTACCCCGATGCCGCGTACCGCGACCGCGCACGGCTCCACGCGAAGGTCATCGGGCTGCATCCGCAGAGCTTCCCCGACACGCACGGGTCGCCCGCGATGGGCATGGCGTTCACCGCACTCGGCGCGAGCGTCGACCCCGCCAGCTTCCGCGCGCTGATGGACGCGAACCGGTGGTGGTTCGCGCTCGCCCAGTGCGCCGACGGCAGCTACTACTACCAGCCGAACCGGGACAACGCGGGCTACGGTGCGGACGCACGCATGACCGCGTCGTCGGTGACGGCGTTCATCCTGTCGATCCCCAAGCGCGGGTTGGCGATGACCGGGAAGGGAGGGCCGGTCGCACCGATCGTGCCCGCGGCCCCAACGGCACGGTCCGGTGGCGCGAAGCCACTCAAGGTGTTCATCCTCGCGGGGCAGTCGAACATGCAGGGCCACGCCGCCCTCTCGACCTTCGACGCCATGGCGGACGACCCGAGGACGGCGCCGCTCCTTGCCGAGATGCGCGGCGCCGACGGCCGTCCGCGCGTGTGCGAGCGGACGTGGATCTCGTCGGTCGGGTGCCGTGGCGATGCCTACACGGACCTGACCGAGGCGCACGGCCGGCTGACCGCCGGCTTCGGTGCGCCCGAGGACAAGATCGGGCCCGAGTTCACCTTCGGACTCGCGATCGAGAGGCGTCTGGATGGCCCGGTGCTCGTCATCAAGACCGCCTGGGGCGGGCGAAGCCTGCACACCGACTTCCGCCCGCCGAGCGCCGGGCCCTTCGAGTGGCGCGCGGGCCAGTTGGAGGAACGCGCGGCGCGCGGCGAGGACGCGGGAAGGCTCGCGTCGGACAAGGCGGCGGCCACGGGCGTCTACTACCGGGCGATGATCGCGCACGTGCGGAAGGTGCTCGGCGACGTCCCGCGCGTGGTGCCGGGATTCGATCCCGCGTGCGGCGTCGAGCTCGCGGGGTTCGTGTGGTTCCAGGGGTTCAACGACTACGTCGACGGCGGGGTGTATCCCGAACGTGACGCGCCCGGCGGATACGACCGGTACGCAGGGCTGCTCGGCCACCTCGTCCGCGACGTGCGCCGGGACCTGTCGGCGCCGAGGATGCCGTTCATCGTCGGCGTGATGGGGATCGACGGGCTGCGGGGCGACGCCAGCCCGCCGATGATGCACTTTCGCCAGGCTCAACGGAAGCCGGCGACCCTCGACGAGTTCCGCGGGAACGTGATTGCCGTGGAGACGGCCCCGTTCTGGGACGACGAGCTCGAGCGACTGGTGGATCGGCGCGAACGCGCGGAGCGCTCGAAGGACCCGACGGCGGCGGAGTTCACGCCCGAGGAGCGGAGGCGCCTGAAGGGTGCGTCGAACGGCGGCTACCACTACCTCGGGGCGGCCAAGATCATGGGGCCCATCGGCAAGGCGTTCGCGGAGGCACTCGTGGGGTCGGAGGCGGGCGAGGCCCCCACGCCGTGAGCGTCGCGGCCGGCGCGCGTCACTCGCCGAGCAGGATTCGAAGGAACTCGCGGTCCAGGTAGCCGCGCGAACCTTCCAGCGGACCGAAGCGCACGATCGTCAGCTTCGCGTCCGGCAGCACGTACAGCCGCTGCTTCCCCTTGCCGGCGGCCATGGTGCCGACGACCGCGCCGGATCCGGCTGCATTCGGCCGGGCGCGCTCTCGGATCCTCTCGGCCATTCGCCCGCGCATCGCCCCGCCCTCCTCCTCGAGCCGCTCGGCGGCGATGTCGGATGCGAGGGCTTCCTCGGGATCGGCACCGCCGTCGCGCAGGATCCACCACGTCAGGCCGTACACGGGGTTCGGGCCGTGAGGCTTCAGGAGCTGGGCGAGCGTGGCCTCGCCGACGATGCGCGTGCCGCCGTGCATGCCGCGGTTGCGGACCATCTCGCCGAAGGTCGCCCAGCCCTCCGCGCTCACCCGGCACCCGCCGGGCAGGTTCGCGTTGCCGGCCTCGTCGCGCAGGAAGCGCGGGCTGATGCCGAGCGGCACGAACACCTTGCGCGTGAGGTACGCGACCACGTCCGGGTCGCCCGTATTCGCGGCCGCGAGCTTGCGCTTCATCAGCTCGCCGAAGACGTAGAAGCTGCTCGGCCCGTAGATGAAGCGCTCGCCGGGGTCGGCGACCAGCCGGGCACCGATCGACGCCTCGGCGCGGTCGGTGATGCCGGCGGCGCGCGCGTTTCGTGGATTGTCGATCGTCGCGCCGAGCGACTCGAGGCCGCTTGCGAGCGACAAGAGCTGGCGCAGCGTCACCCTCGACTTCCGTGGGTCCGGCTTCCACTCGGTGATGGTGTCGCTCACGGGCTCGTCGAAGAGCAGGAGGCCGTCGTCTACGGCGATCGCCGCGGCGATGCCGCTGAAGCTCTTGGTGCCGCTGGCGAGGAGATGGGGGGCAGTCGTCGAGAATCCATCGATCGCATCACGGAAGACGGGCACGCCGTCGCGGACGACCAGCATGACCTCGCCGCCGTTCGCGCGGGAGTACTCCGCGGCCGCCTGGCAGCGAGCGAGGAAGTCGGCGTCGACGGACGGCGTCGGCTCGGCGGGCGGGCTGCCGGCGGCGCGTGCCGGTGGCGCGGCGGCGGGTTCGGCGCCCGCCGAAGCCCCTCGGCCCGCGGCGGCCCGGTCGGCCGGCTGGCACGCGAGGGCGCACTGGACGCAAAGGAGCAGGAGGACGGGACGGACGGGCCACGGCATGGGGGTGGAACGTCCGTGGACCGTGCGTGTTGCGGACCGGGGACCGCCCGCGGCCCCGCGGCGTCGACGCGCGGGAATACTGGTGTCCGTGCTGCCGAACCATCCGCAGCAGTCCACCTGGGACGCGGTCGACCGCGCGTTGGAGGCGTGGCTCGCCCCGCAGAACGATGCGCTGCTCGCCGCCTCGCAGTCGGCCGCACGGGCCGGGCTTCCCGAGGTTGCCGTGTCGCCCACCCAAGGGCGGGACGCTGGTCACGCTCGAACTCGAGCCGGACCGCGCACGGATTGCACGCGAGAACGTCGACCGCGCCGGCTGCGGCGGCGCGGTCGAGATCATGGTCGGGCCCGCGATGCGCTCGCTCGAGTCGATGCGCGCGGCCGGCGCCCCGCCCTTCGACCTGGTCTTCATCGACGCGGACAAGGAGAACTGCCCCGGCTACCTCGAGCACGCGCTCGCGCTGTCAAGGCCCGGCACGCTGATCGTCGTGGACAACGCCATCCGCCGGGGCCGGCTGATCGATCCCGGCACCGGCGACCCGAGCGTCGACGGCGTGCGGGTGATGATGGACGCGATCGGGCGGCACCCGCGGCTCCGGGCCGCGGGCATCCAGACCGTGGGCGCGAAGGGGTACGACGGGCTGGTGCTGGCGCTCGTCGGCGACGTCACGCGCGAGGCGGCCGATCCGCTCGACGTCATGCTGCGGCACGACGCGTGGGCCTCGCGCGAGGTGCTCCGCGCGTGCGCCGGGCTGACCACGGAACAGTGGACGCGCCGATTCATCATCGGGCCCGGGTCGCTGCATGACGCGCTCACGCATGTCGTGGGCGCGATGCTGGTGCACGTCACGACGCACGGCGCGCACCATCGGGCGCAGTGCCTGAACATGCTGCGCCTGCTCGGCCTGCCCGGGGTCAGCGACCGGTTGCCGGAGATCGACGCGCTTGATTGGGACATGCAGGCGAAGGCCGCACCGAAGGGACCGCCGGCTCCCTCGCCCGGCGCGCGGCGGGGACTCAGCGCGCTCGACCCCGCTCGATCAACGCATTCGACGGCAGCCCCGGGTCCAGCACCTTCCTCGCCGTCTCCGCCCCCGCGACCGGCAGTGCCTTCGCGTCGAGCATCCCCAGCTGCACCAGCACGGAGGCCTGGTCCCAGTAGATGTGCTCGTGCTGCACCTTGCCGTCCTTGAAGCCGATGATCGCGACGAGCGGGAC